>NZ_JBSGTG010000099.1:5169-5419 GCF_053607285.1 Streptomyces sp. NPDC055140
GACCTGGCCGGCCACCGGACCGGACGGCTGCGAGGTCGCGCACATCCTGATCACCCACACCCCGGCCTTCACTGGCACCGTCGAGGCCCGGATGCGGCGACTGTCGGACAGCCTCGGCGGCCTGACCGGCCCCCGGGAGGTCGTCCCCGAGCTCGACCGGTGCCTGCAGATCGTCGGCGACCAGGTGCTGATGCACTTCCCCGGCGCGTCCCGCAGGCTTCGGCTGCCCACCCGCAGGCCCTGGACCGAG
>NZ_JBSGTG010000100.1:0-5359 GCF_053607285.1 Streptomyces sp. NPDC055140
GCGCCCCGGCCGGCGCCTGCGGCATCGGCTTCTTCGGGCGTCCCATCCAACACCTCCGTGATCAAGGTGTTGCGACGACCAGTTGAATTCGCCTTCCGATCCGCGGTCGGTATGCATGATGCAGCCGTCCTCCAGGCCGCCGCGGCCGGCGGCCATCCGCAGGGCGGCGACGGGCAGCTCGGCCCGGTGATGCTCGGCCATTGCCCAGCCGATTACCTCCCGCGTCGCGAGATCGATGCAGGTCGCCAGATACGCCTTGCCCTCGGCGGTGACCAGCTCGGTCATGTCACCGACCAGCCGCATCCCCGGCCGCGGGGCGGTGAAGTCCCGCCCGATCAGATCGGCGTCGAACACCGCCCGACGCGCCTGCCGGGTCAGCCCTCGACGTCGGCGACGGGTGATCCCGCTGATGCTGTGCTCGCGCATCAGCCGCTCGACCCGCTTGAGGTTCACCACTCGCCCGGCCCGCCGCAGCGCGGCGTGGATCCGCGGGGCCCCATACGCGCCGCGCGAGCCAGCATGCAGCACCCTGATCTCGCCGACCAGGGCGTCCTCCTCCCGCCGCCGTGTCCGCCGGGCCGGCCTCGCGGCGAGATGGGCGTAGTAGGCCGAGCGCGTCACCTTCAACACCCGGCACAAGAACGCCACCGGCCGGCCGCCGGGATTACCCTCCCAGGCCCTCTCCGCGTCGATGAACGCGTAGCGCGCGGCTACTTCGTCTTCTGCTGCGCGAAGAAGGCGGTCGCTTTTCCCAGGACTTCGATCGTCGCTTCCTGCTCGCGGACTGTCCGGCGCAGCCGGACCAGCTCCTCCCGCTCTGCGCTGGTCAGCGCGCCGACCGGGCCCTCACCCCGATCGATCTTCGCCTGCTTGACCCAGTTCCGCAGGCCCTCCGCACTCACGCCCAGGTCCCGGGCAACCTCGGTGACGGTCTTTTCCGAGGACAGCGCCAGCGCGACCGCGTCCCGCTTGAACTCGGCCGTGTACCTCTTACTCGTATTGCTCTTCTTGCTCACAGGTTGTGCTGCTTCCTCCGGGACCCATCCGTCCCAGTATCAACCTGTCCAGATCAGAGGGGGAACTTCAGTCTGCCACTAGTGCAAGGTTCGGCCAGCCATACGCCGGCGGTACTGGGGGATTTTGTTCGCGGGGATGCCAACGGGGCTGGGCTGATCCCGTCTCGATCTATGCAGCGGTCCTCCCAGGACGGCTCCGTCATGCGCACCATGGCCATGCAGGGCCTCAAGCTCAACCGTCCCGAGCACTGCCAGGGCCCACTCGGCCAGCATTGGAGGACGCAGAGCCGCCCTCCCTCAGAAGATGCAGGGCCCTCGCAGGCCGAAGACCGCACCGACCGCGACCGTGCTGTGACAGCGTCCGGCCGCCGGGCGGCGAGGGCGGGGCAGACGGCAGCCCGGACCGGCATTCCCCCGCGTGTCAGCTGAAGGCGCCTGGGTTGGGTGCCCATCAGGGCGCCCGGCCCGGAGGAGCACTGCAGACCCAGGCCCCGCACCCCGGGGGTGTGTTAGACAGGTAGTAATCAAAGGGGTATTTTGCAGCAGCTCAAGCTCGGAATCATGTCGCAGACCCGAAAAGAGAACGAGCACCGTCTGCCGATCCACCCAGCGCACTTCGAACGCATCGACGTCGACCTTCAGCCCAGCATCTCTCTGCAGACCGGTTACGGAGAGCACTTCGGTGTTTCGGACCGTCAGCTCGCCCCGTGGGTCGCCGGTTTCCGCTCACGCGAGGAGCTGATCGCGGAGTGTGACGTCATCCTGCTGGCCAAACCGTTGCACGAGGATCTGGCGGAGCTGCGGGACGGGCAGGTGCTGTGGGGGTGGCCGCACTGCGTGCAGGACGAGAAGGTCACGCAGGCCGCCATCGACCGCAGGCTCACGGTGATCGCCTTCGAGGCGATGAACCACTGGACCCGGGAGGATACGTTCGGCCTGCACGTTTTCCACAAGAACAACGAGCTGGCCGGCTACTCGTCGGTGCTGCATGCCATGCAGCTGACCGGGGCGACCGGTGACTACGGGCGCCGGCGGCGTGCGGTGGTGATCGGCTTCGGCGCCACGGCACGCGGCGCGGTAACCGCGCTCAGTGCGCTGGGCGTTCACGACGTGGACGTGCTGACTGCCCGCGGCATTGCCGCCGTCAGCTCACCGATCCACTCGGCACGGATCGTGCACTTCGACCACGACGTGGCCGACGACACCCGCGACCCGCGGCGCAGCGTCGCGCTCACCGAGGACGGCCCGGAGCCGCTGGCCGAGTTCCTCGCCGGGCACGACATCATCGTCAACTGCGTGCTCCAGGACACTGCGGCGCCGCTGATGTTCCTGATAGCGGAGGACCTGCCGAAGCTCGCGCCCGGCACCCTCGTCATCGACGTCTCCTGCGACGAGGGCATGGGCTTCGCCTGGGCTCGGCCTACCACCTTCAACGACCCGATGTTCACCGTCGGCGACCACGTCCACTACTACGCCGTGGACCACAGCCCCTCCTACCTGTGGGATGCGGCCACCTGGGAGAACAGCGAGGCGCTGATCCCGTTCCTGCGGCCGGTCCTCGAAGGCCCGGACGGCTGGGACGGTGACCGCACGATTCGCCGAGCGATCGAGATCCGCGGCGGCACCGTCCAGAACCCCGCGGTCCTGGCCTTCCAGCACCGCGCCGAACAGTACCCGCACGCACTGCTCTGAACCGACGCCGCCTGACCGACGGCATACCCACACCGGGTACGCCGTCGATCAGGCGCCCCATGTGTCTTGCCGATGTCCACACCGGCCCAGATGTCGGGCACGTTCCCCTCCGCCAGCTCGTCGCACATGGAACCTGCAGACGACCGCGCCGGCGTTGTCCTACAGCAGCGATCAAGTCGCGTATCCCAATTGGCGGTCGGGTCGTCGTGGGGCTTCGGGCGGCCAAGTCCCGTAAGCCATCCAGCGGCTCAACCTTTACAGCCATACCCGAAGCCCCCGGGCCCTCCGATCCTACGAACGACCAGAGCAGGCCCACGCCAAGAAGGTAGGACAACCCTTAGGTGTATTGAGCATGAGCGTTGTTGACATGGCAGCCGCGCTGCTGTCCCAGGCGCGTGCCGATGCGGGCCGGCGCGCCCTGAGGGGAAGGCCTTCTTCCCGGCAGGCGCAATCACCGCGGCGAGGCAAGGGGATCGGGGAGCCGGTCGTCTTGGCAGCGGCGATATCGGAATTGCTGAGCGAGAGCGCCTGGGTGATGGAAGCGGACCCGACGCACGGGACGTGGACCGAGATCGTCGGCGAGGACATTGCCAAGCACGTACAACCCGTTGGCTTCGACCCGTCAACCGGCGCCTTACGGGTGCGGGCCGACTCCAAAGCCTGGGCTAGCCAACTGCGTTTTCTCTCACCCCAGTTGGTCAGGCGCTTCAAGGAAAATGGCCCACTGCGCGAGGTACGGAGCCTGCAGGTGGAGGTTCCAGGATCTGCCGGCCGTTCCCGTCCCGGACTGGGCGGCTCGCCTGCCGTTCGGCCGACGACTACTCCCACACCGCGCCCTTCACGAACCGGTGATCCGCTACTCGAAGCCATCCGCCGTCAACAGAGTCAGCGCGAGGCTGCGCCATTGCCTCACCACGTGCCGTCGGGTGACGTCGCGCGACGCCTCGCGGCGCGGGCCCGAGCACTGGCACGAGCCCGAACCAGGGCCCCGGGCTGAGGATCGTGCGTGCCTCATCGGCCAGTTGCCGCGTGATCTAGGGTGGTTGGGCACCGCGTCGACGTTACGGGCCGGAGCAGAGCAGTGGGGGAGGGGCCAGTGGACTCCAACGACAACGAGGACGGCTCAAGCGCGCACGACCTGCGGGCGGAGAAGGCCGTGCTGCGAGCGATGCTGCAATCCAGCAACGCGATCGCCGACATCGTAGAGCTGCTGTACGACGACGATTTCTACCAGCCTGCACACGCCCACCTGTACCTCATGCTCCTGGATTTGTATGGCAGGGGAGAACCCACGGACCTGGTCGCCGTAGTGGCCCACCTGACCAAGGAGGAGCAACTCGACCAGGCCGGCGGAGCCCCCTGCATCCGAGAGATCTCCCAAGGCCGCGTACCGAAATCGAGCTGGACCAGGAACGCTGAACGGGTCCGGGCCACTGCCATGCTTCGGCGCCTGCGCCAGGCCACCGCAAGAATCGACAACCTGGTCGCCGATGTCGGCCCGGACGCCGCCGACCGCCTCGCGGATACCGCGCAGAACGAAATGCTCGCGGCCACACTGCGCCGCGGCCTGCCGCCGGCCTATTCTCTCGGCGAAATCCTGGAAAGCACCCTCGACGAAGTTGAAGCCCTGTCCCCCGACCGTGCCATCGGCCTGCCCAGCGCCTTCACCGACTTCGACACGCTCACCGGTGGCCTGGTGGACGGCCAGCTGATCGTTGTGGCCGGCCGCCCAGCCATGGGCAAGACCACACTGGCCCTCGACTTCCTGCGTTCGGTCACCATCGGGCACAACGTTCCGGCCGTCCTGTTCACCCGCGAGACCGGACGCCGCGAAGTGAGCATGCGCATCATGTCCGCCGAAGCCCGGATCGCCCTGCACCATCTCCGCAGCGGCACGATGACGGATGAGGACTGGACCCGGCTGGCCCGTCGGATGCCCGAAGCCGCCGCCGCACCGTTGTACGTCCAGGACAGCGCGTACGCCACCTTCACCGATCTGCGTGCCCAGGCCCGCCGTCTTCGAGCCCAGCGCGACGTTCGCCTCATCGTCGTCGACGCTCTTCACCTCCTCGACTACGGCACCCGGCCGTTCGCCTCGCGCTACGAAGAGATCTCCGAAATCTCCCGTTGCTTGAAGCCGCTGGCCAAAGAGCTGCAGATCCCCGTGGTGGTCGTCTCCCAGTTGAACCGCGGTCCCGAGCAGCGCGTGGACAAGAAGCCGATGCTGAGCGACCTGCGCGACTCCGGTGCGCTGGAGGACAATGCCGACCTGGTCGTACTCATTCACAGTGAGGACGCCTACGAAAAGGACTCGCCCCGCGCCGGCGAGGCCGACCTCATCGTGGCCAAGCACCGCGACGGCCCGACCGCCACGATCACCGTGGCGTTCCAGGGCCACTACTCCCGTTTCGTGGACATGGCACAGACCTGAGCCCGAAACGTGTAGGGTCTGGCGGCTGATGTCGTCATCTCACGGGCCGTGTCGTACCGATGTCGTATACGACATCACCGTGAGACTAGCTGTATTGAGCATGAGCGTTGTTGACACGCGCGGGTCTTGAAGAAGGCGAAGGCCTCCGTGTGTGGTGGAGGTGTCGAATCTGCACCGCACGGAGGCCTTCATGTCCCACCGTAACGCCCGTCTGACCCTT
>NZ_JBSGTG010000101.1:0-5298 GCF_053607285.1 Streptomyces sp. NPDC055140
GTACTTGGGAGCGCGCGCCGCCGGTGACGGAGCGCGCAGGGAGCAGGGGCGAGGCCAGGCCGCACCCCCGCCACGGAAGTTGGCGCGGGTCCGCGCCCGCTGCCCTACCTCGCCGGAACGAAGCCGAGGTTGCGGACGTAACGGGCTGAGACGTAGCCCTTGTGGTCGGCGAGCTTGTACCAGAGTCGGTTGCCGTGGACCTGGGTGCCGTGCGTCTTGTAGGCAAGCCACACTGAGGCGCCGCGGTGCAGCGAACCGATCACGCGGTAGCCGGTGCCGGCGCCGGAGCGGACGTTGAGGTGCCCGGTGCGCGTCGTGACACGACCCAGGCTGCTGTGACGGAACTTGTTCGGCTTGTGAGTCTTGTGAGCGTTGTGCGTCGTACTCGGCGGCGCCGCGTGCCGGGCGCAGCTGGTGATCCACGCGGGCGCCTGCTGTGACGGCGGAGCCGGGACGGCGCCGGCCAGCGCGAGGGTCGGCGTGAGGGCGAGGGAGGCGAGCGCGGCGACGATGCCGTACCGCACCGGGCGCAGGTTCATGGGTTCTCCTTGAGGACGGGTGTTGAGCGGTGCGCCGCACACGGTCCGCAGTTCCTGCATGCGGCACTGTGCCCGGCTGCCGGCCCCGTCGGATGGGTGTCGGCATCTTCAGTGATGTCCGGCGTCTCCCGCCGTGACTCCTGTTCCCAGGGGCCCGGGACGCACGGGGAATTCCCCCGCACAACGCGGGAGCTGACGCGGCCCCCAGCCCCGGATCCGGGGAACGGGCCGGGGACGCGCACCCTCACGGGGCCGATGCGGACGTCACCTCGGATCCATCCTCGCTGGTGCACACCAGCTTCGCCTCGACCACCGCGCATGCCTCTCCGGGCCAGCGGGTCGACGCGGCCAGCATCGGACTGAACTCTCCGTCCGCTGCCGGGGCAGGATCCGCTTCCGGGTCCGGATGCGACGTGAGGCGCTCGTCGGGCCCGGCCTCGATGGACACCTCGCGGGCCGGGCGGCCCCGGGGAGCCTGCACCTCGGCCCAGACCGTCGAGCACGCCGGGCTGTATCGCAACCGCACCACATACCCGCCACTCGCCACACTGCTCTCGGTCCGGGCGTCCTGAGCACATCGCGAGGGATGCGGGAGGCGGCCCTGGCAGGACTCGCCCCGACAGAGATCGCCCCGGCCGGCCCCCGAGTTCGAAGCCCCGCGGACGGCGAGCCGAAGGGAGACGAGGGAGCAGGCGGCGAAGGCGGCGCCCCCGAGCAGCACGCACGCGGCGGCCAGTAGCGTCACGGTCGCGCGCCGCCGGCGGCGGCGGGGCGCCGCGGGCGGGATCACGGTCACGGCCGGCGCAACCGCGGCCGGCGACGCCGCCTCCTGCACGGACCGGTCATGACGAGCGTGTGCCGCGCCCCACAGGACAAGCAGCCGCGCGGCATCCGCTCCCGCCTCCCGCCCCAGCGCCTCCACCGCCTGTCGCGGCGGGAACTTGTCCCCGTTGAGATACCTGTGCCAGGCGGACTTGCTGTAAGCAGTGCGCTCGGCCAACTCGACCAAGGTCAGGCCGGTCCGGTCCTTGAGCCCGCGCAGGCGTTCCACCAACAGGCGCGTGTCATCGTTCAGTTCCGCGGGCAGCGGTCGCCAACGAGCCATTCCTGTCCCCTTCGTGCTCTCCGCATCCCGGGGCCGCTCCCGTCCTGCCGTGCCCACGGCACCAAGCCGCCCACTTCGTCCCAGATGCGCAGAGATAGGTACCCTTGCGGCTTCCGGTCGACGCGCATCACGGAGGTTTCTCAACGAATCCGCAGGTCAGCGACGCTTCAGGAGCAAATCGGACCCGGAGTTGATGTGCATTGCGTGCGCTACGCGCGACCTCTTGACGCACGCCAGAAGACAGGTCCATCGCCTCATCCTGGACAAGCGGCCAGGCGCCTACAGGGCGACAGGCCCGGCAGTCAGGATGTGTTCAGGTTGTCGCTGGCACGCTCACGGTATGACACAGGACTCCTCGCAAACGGCGTCTTTCGCCGTACCTCGGCACGCCTCTGGCGGCGACTCTAGGGCCCGTTGGAACAAGGTCCCCGAGATCACCGTCTACTTCTGAGGCATCAAGATCCTCTGCACGACTGTGGGGGAGACCGCGGCAGACATGCTGGCAGAGAAGGCCGGGCTGGGGCTGACCGGCGTCTCCGTGCTGATGAGTGGCCTGCTCGCGCTGGTGCTGGTCGTCCAGTTCCGCACCCGCACCTACCACCCGGCCGTCTACTGGCTCGCGGTCGCGCTCATCAGCATCGTCGGCACCTTGATCAGCGACAACCTGACCGACAACATGGGTGTACCCCTGGAGTTGAGCACGGTTGTGTTCGCCGTGCTCCTCGTGGCCGTCTTCCTCATCTGGTACGGACACGAGAAGACGCTGTCCATCCACAGCATCGACACCACCAGCCGTGAAGCCTTCTACTGGCTCGCGGTCTTGTCTACCTTCGCTTTGGGCACGGCGGCCGGCGACCTCGTCGCCGAACGCATGGCCCTGGGCTACTTGACCTCGATCGTGGTCTTCGCCGCGGTCATCGCTGCCGTGGCTGTCGCCTACTTCGCGCTCGGCCTCAACGCGGTGTGGAGCTTTTGGACCGCCTATATCCTCACCCGTCCGCTGGGCGCGTCGATGGGCGATTACCTCTCCCAGCCCACCGGCGACGGCGGCCTGGGCCTGGGCACCGTAGTCACCAGCGTGCTCTTCCTCGCGGTAATCCTCGGCCTGGTTGTCTACCTTTCACTCACCCGCAAGGACACCTCTCCGGCCAGGACGCCAGCCTGAACCGTCGAGCACGACGGTCCGGGCGGCCCCCAGGGGTCAGCCGGGCACTTCGACGACGAATCCCGCCCCGTCGTCGAAGACGGCGACGTGCCACGCCCCCGGCCGCCCACCGACCGGGTCAGCCGCATGACCAGCGCTGAGTGCGGCACGAACGACCTGAGCACCCCAGGACCGTCGTCGCGAACCGTGATCCGTACGTCCTGACGCGTTGCCTGTGAGGACAGCGTCGTGGCCGAGCGCGCATCCCGCAGGCATTCGCGTGCAGTGCCCTGACGATGCGCTCCTACACCGCCTCGGTGCGCACCCCCTAGGGAAGGACCCGTCGTGTTCTTGTGCCCGGATGTGTGCACTCTCGCCACATCACAGCCGCTCGCAGTGAACATCCTGGACGCCCGGGTTCTTCCTGCCCGGAGACTCCCTGCTGCTCACCGCGGGACTCCTGTGCATCTCGAAGCAGCAGCGGCGTCCATCTCTCGCTTCCACAGGTCCTGGTCGCTTCCGTCGTCGGTGCACTGCTCGGCGCCCAGGCCAGCTACTGGATCGGCCGCCGGGCGGCCGCGCCCTGCTCGCGCGCAGCCGATCACGGCGCCTGCAGGAAGGCGCACAACGCTCCGAAGAACTCCTTGCCTGCTACGGACACGCCAAGGCAATCGTTCTTGCCCGCTTCGTCCCGGTCGTGCGCACCGTCCTCAACCTGCTGGCCGGTGCCCTCGACGTCCCCGCGCGCACTTTCGTGCTCTGGCAGTTCATCGGCGGAGTCGTGTGGACCGTCGGCCTGGTGCTGGCATACGCACTCGGCTCCTCCGCCCTCAGCATGGACCGCTACCTTGTGCCCCTGGTTGCCCTGATCGCCGCCATCTCACTCAGCCCGCTTGTCCTGGAGATCCTGCGCAGCCGCAGGAACCGAAGCCGCGACCCCGCGGCCCCCCGCCTCCCACGGCGGAGGCGAACTGTGAGCACCACATCCCGCGTCATCACCGCCCGCGCCCCCATCATGCGCACGCCCAGGTCCGCCGCCTGGCTGCGCAGCAGCGGTCCGACATTGCGCCGAGCGTGGGTCAAGTGAACCCGCCCCCCAGCGCTACCCCCGACTCCGCCAGACGCCGGATGCGGCAACGCCCGCTACTGCCGTGGGCGGGCGGCATCGCCACCCTGCTGCTCGCGTTCCTGATCTCGGCAGTGCTGATCTCCAATGGCGGACTCGTCGCCGGCGACGCAGCCCTGCACACCTGGTCCCTCGAACACCGCCCGCCCGCCGCACAATCGATTGCCCGTGCCGTTACGGACACCGGCACGTCCCTGTGGCCATACCTGATCACCTTCCTAGCTGGAGCACTGACCGGCGTCACCTGGCGCACCCGGCTGATTCGCGGCGGGACCGGCCTGGGCATCCTGCTGGCCGGCCAGGGGATCCGGGTGGCCGTGATGCCCCTCATCGCCCGCCCCCGGCCCCCGCAGTCCGACTGGGCCACCCACGCCTCAGGCTTCTCCATGCCCTCCGGGCACACCACCACCTCCGCCATCACCGCCGGACTGGTGTGCTGGGCCCTGGCTCACAGCGTGCACCGCACCTTGATCCGCTGCCTGCGCACCTTTGCCGTGACCTGGGCCGTCTGCGTCGCCCTCACCCGCATCTACCTGGGCGTGCACTGGATGAGCGACATCCTCACCGGGTGGCTCCTGGCCACCGCCTGCCTGACCTTCCTCATCGCAGCCCTCGCCCCACTCGAACAGAAGACCGCGCCGCCCATCAGGTTCTGACCCTCCACCGCACCTCACCCACACCGCACTCATCCCCACGGCACGCCACGCGTGATGGCGATGCCCCCGCCCCTCACGCAGCACGCATCGCTCTGCCCACCCACCGCCTGCGCACAACGAAGAGCCGACCCGCTGCGGGGCGGGATCGACCACCACTCCCTTGAGGGGCCATGAAGATTACCTTCCTGATCAACAACGCCTATGGCATCGGCGGCACCATCCGGGCCACTGCCAACCTCGCCAGCGCCCTCGCCCGTCGCCACAGCGTTCAGATCGTCAGCGTCCAACGCCCGATCGACACCCCGCAGTTGACCTACGGCCCCGGTGTCAAACTGACCTCGCTCATCGACATGCGCAAGCACACCCGGGGCTACGAAGGTGACCACCCGCTGACGCACGAACCTTGCACCATGTTCCGCTACAGCCGCCCCTACAACCGACTGCACGAACAACGGATCGTCGACTGGCTCACCCGGACCGACGCCGACGCCGACGTCGTCATCGCCACCCGACCCGACCTCAACGGATTCCTCGCCCGCGACGGCCTGCCTCGCTACCTGCGCATCGGCCAGGAACACCTCAGCCTCGACGCCTATTCCGACGAAATGGCCCACCACCAAAACCACGCTATCGCGGGACTGTCCAATCAACGGCCCTGTCTCACATTCGGTGGTGACGCAGAGTCGTGAAGGTCGTTGATAGTCACGTGAAGGATGTCAACGAGCTTG
>NZ_JBSGTG010000102.1:0-5241 GCF_053607285.1 Streptomyces sp. NPDC055140
CCAGCGAGACCGACCTGCCCACCGAACTCACCGCATAGCCTCAAAACGAGATCACCGAGTGGCCGTCAATACACCACTCCCGCGGACGTGACCTCTGGCACCTGCAGGTCCCGTCTCGACATACGCCGCCGAGACCCGCTCGGCGATGTGATCCACGAGTACCGGAACGCCGCCTGACCTGGGCGGATGTAATATTCGGCAGCCGCAGAGCCATGATCCCTTCTCATGGCGTTGAGACTGCTGTACGGGATCTCCCGGGAACTGCTCGGCGGGCTTGTCCTCCTGCTGCGAAGCCGGCCTCGAAGGAGGCGGAGATACTTGTACTCCGCCACGAGCTCGCGGTACTGCGACGGCAGGTAAGCGACCAAGACTGTCGTGGGCGGACCGGGCGGTGATCGCCGCTCTAACCCGGCGACTCCCCCACGAGCTGCGCCGGCACCGGATCGTCACCCGGGCCACCCTGCTGTCCTGGCACCGCAAGCTGGTTTCCCGCAAATGGACATACCCGCAACAAGGGCCAGGACGGCCGCCACTGGACGCCGCGCTCGTGGTCCTGATCCAACAACTCGCCCGCCACAATCCCACCTGAGGCTACATTCGCATCCAAGGCGAGCTGCACCGACTGGGCCACCGCATCGGCGCGATCCGCCGGATCCTGCACCGGCATCGAATCCCGCCCGCCCCTCAGCGTGCCGACACATCCTGGTGGACCTTCCGACGCGCCCACGCCGACACCCTGCTCGCCTGCGACTTCTTCCACGTCGACTGCGCGGTCACCCTCCAACGGCTATACGTCTTCTTCGTGGTGGAGGTCGGGACCCTCTACGTCCACATCCTCGGGCTCACCACGCACCCACCGGGGCCTGGGTGACACAGCTGGCGCCCGGAACCTCATAATGCCCCTCCAGGACCAGTCCGGCAGCAGCTTCCGCTTCCTCACCCCCGAGACCGCGACAGCAAGTTCACCACCGCCTTCGACGGCGTGTTTGCCGCCGGGGACGTGAAAGTCGTCAAGATCCCTCCACGCTGCCCGCGCGCAAATGCGTTCGCGGAACGCTTGTTTCGCACGGTCCGTTCCGAATGCACGGACCGCATGCTCATCGCCGGTGAACACCACCTGCGCACCGTCCTGGACCGGTACACCGAGCACTACAACACAGGCAGATCCCATCGATCGCTGAACCTAAGAGCGACATGCGACGCAACCAACGTCACTCCCCTGCCAAACGGCACAATCCGACGTTGCAAGATCCTCGGCGGACTCATCAACGAGTACCACCACGCAGCCTGACGACACATCACACTCCACCCAAATCACCGCAGGCCAGCAGCCGTGCGCAAATATTGGCACCCTTCACCCTGCCTCTCCCCGCCCGGGAGCCGGCACCTGGCGCATTCCATGAATGACGCGATCCCCGCGTTCCTATCGTCTGGGAGTCCCGCCAGCGCGCAGCGGCGGGGTATTGCCCGCATACGACCCACCCACGGGAACGGTTCCACCAGGTGGGTTCCGGGAACGAGCGCTTCGAAGCGGACGGGGAGGGGGAAGCGGTCGGCTCCTCGCGGGAGTTGCCACCGCAGGCGACTGCCCCCGTCAGGAACAGTGCGGCCACGGTTGCGTACCGGGCAGGGAGGGCATCGGCGGTCTTTCGGCTACGGGAGGGTGACACGCGGGCAGGAGCGGGCGCCGGCCGTTGCGTCGAGAAGTTCTGGAAGGTGGCCTTCTTGATCTTCGTGTACGCGACCCCGGCGTGGTCGACGGTGTCGGGCAAGGCCCCTTCGTACGCGACATTCCAGTGCGCTGCGAAGTACACGTCACCATTGCCACAGTGCCGAACAGCCTCGTCGACTGCGGCAACCCCCTTGTCACCAGGGAGCGTTCGGAAGGTGCCCGCACCCTTGGCAGGTACGACCTGGCTGCCCTGCAGGCGACCGACCTTGTCCCAGCAGGAATTCGGCAGGACTACGTACCTGCAGTCCTGCGACACGGCACCGGTCACTCCGTCCCTGAAGTAGGACCGGGCGGCAGAGTTCTTCTAGACATCGGTCGTGAAGTGGAAGGGCTTCCCGATCCCGCCCTGGCGACCCACGTGCTCACGACGTCTTCTAGGGCGCACTCATGCGACGGCTGCCGCAGCAGGCCCCGGCGCACGGAGAGTTCGCGACCGAGACGTGCGCGGCCCTCGTGCTGGCCGGACTCGCGGGCGACGCGGGGCGCACGTAGACGGGGAGAGCCATCGCCGTGCGACCGAAGATCGCGCCGAGGTTGTCCATCATCCGCTCGACGACGTACGCCCGCCCATACGCCGCCTCCGGGACGATGTCCGCCAGCAGCGCGTTGCGCGCCAAAACCCGCAGACCCGGGCGGGTCAGGCGGCGGCACGCAGCACCTCCCACGCTGCGGTTGCCCGCGCTCGGAGGCGATGCGGTGGGCTGACCGCTCGGAGCGGCCCTTCCCGGGGGCGGCTCAGTTCCGGTGGTAGGCGGCGAGGAGGAAGAGCCAGATCTCACTGACGGTCGGGAAGCAGGCGACCGCGTGCCGCAGCCGCTTGAGCGGGACCTCGCCGGTGATGGCGATCGTCGCGGAGTGCAGCAGCTCGGTGATTCCGTAGCCGACGAAGGTCACCCCGAGAAGGACCTCCCGGTCGAGGTCGACCACCATCCGGGCGTGGCCCTGGTAGCCGTCGGCGTAGAGGTTGGCGCCCTGGGCGGCGTTGAAATCGAGATCGACGACCTTGGTACGGTGCCCTGCCCGGGCGGCTTCCTCGGCAGACAGACCCACCGCGCCCGCCTCGGGGTCGGTGAAGAAGGCCTGCGGCACGGCGTGCTGGTCGGCGGTCGTGGCGTGGTCGCCCCAGGGGGCGTCGTCCAGCGGGAGGCCGGCGGCACGTGCGCCGATCGCGTCGCCGGCTGTCCGGGCCTGGTACTTGCCCTGGTGGGTGAGGAGAGCTCGGTGGTTGACGTCGCCGAGGGCGTAGAGCCAGTCACCTTCGACGCCGCGGACGACGCAGGTCGTGTCCACGTCCAGCCAGGAACCCGGAGTGAGGCCGACTGTGTCCAGGCCGATGTCGTCGGTGTGGGGTGCGCGGCCGGTGGCGAAGATGGCTTCGTCGGCCTCCAGCTCGCTGCCGTCGTCGAGGGTGAGGCTGACCGGTCCGGCGGGGTCGGGGCGGCGCAGGGCAGTCACCTGCACTCCGATCCGCACGTCCGCGCCCGCCTGGGTCAGGCCGCGTGCGATGAGCTCGCCCGCGAAGGGTTCCATCCGGGTCAGCAGGGAGCGGCGGGCGAGCAGGGTGGTCTGGGAGCCGAGGCCCTGCCAGAGGGTTGCCATCTCGACGCCGACCCCGCCGCCGCCGACGATGACGAGCCGGGCGGGGACGGTGCTGGAATCGGTGCCGTGCCGGTTCGTCCAGGGGCGGGCCTCATTGATGCCCGGAATGTCGGGCAGCACGGGGCGACTGCCGGTGGCGATGGCCACGGCGTGCCGGGCGATGAGGGTGTGGCATGCGCCGTTGTCCCGGGTGACGGTGACCCGGCAGGGGCCGTCGATCCGGCCGTGGCCGCGGAAGAGGTCGGCGCCGATGGACTCGACCCACTCGGCCTGTCCGGTGTCGTCCCAGTCGGTGACGTAGCGGTTGCGGCGGGCGAAGACCTGGGCGGTGTCGAGTCGGCCGGTGACGGCCTGCCGGGCGCCGTCCACCCGCTGAGTGTCGGCGACGGCGACTACCGGTCGCAGCAGTGCTTTGCTGGGGACACAGGCCCAGTAGGAGCATTCACCGCCAACGAGTTCACGCTCCACGACGGCGACGCTGAGGCCGGCGGCACGGGCGCGGTCGGCGACGTTCTGTCCGACCGGGCCTGCGCCCAGGACGACCACGTCATGCGTACTATTTATGCGGTTTTCTAGCGATTCATTCATTTTTCCATCGCATCACGTTCCGCGGCGGATCGCTCACCCGCGGGGGGTTACTGGACGAAAGCCCTCCGTCCGGGCCGGCGGACAGGCTCTCCCGGCCGGGTACGGAAAGCTAAGGACACCGGTGGAGGGGAGGAGGAGTTACTGCGTGCTGTCCGGACCCGGGCCGCCGACCCGGACCGGCGTGCCCGACGCAAGCGAAGTACTCCCGCTCGCTCATCTCCGAGAGTTGTTTCATCGCGCTCACTTCCGTCGGCCGGAACTCAGACATCTCAGAGGGCATGGAGTTGTCCAGGACCGACGACCAATCCGTCAGACGGTGGTCACAGCGATCTGGAATATGGCGTCAGGAATTGGACGCTACAAGCGTTTTGTAGGGTCCCGCCGCTCGTGACATGTCGATCTTGCGTGACCTGTGCGTTCTTGGCTGTCTCACGGCCTTGTCACACATGATCCGTCTCAAATCCGTGGCATTTCCTCGCGAGGGCGAGGTCGAGATCAGGCGGCTTGTCCGAGTCGGCCGAGTACACCACGCTGAGCCCCGAGCACGAGGGCTACCGGCGAGCCCAGATCGCGCACCGATGAGTTTCCCGCGCCGCGCTGGTCTATACGCCGGACACCCACGAACGGAAGGCTGAGCCATGCGGAAACTGATCTACGGCATGAACCTGACCCTGGACGGCTACATCGCCGCGGCCGGCGACGACATCGGCTGGAGCGGACCGCCGAGCGACGAGCTGTTCCAGTGGTGGCTCGACCACGAGCAGGCGAGTGGCCTGTCGCTGTATGGGCGCAAGCTGTGGGAGACGATGAGCTCCTACTGGCCGACCGGCGACCAGCAGCCCGACGCCACCCCGGCGGAGATCGAGTTCGCGCGGAACTGGCGGGACACGCCGAAGGCGGTGTTCTCCTCGACGATCGACAAGGTCGACTGGAACACCCGCCTGGTCACCGGCGACGCGATCGCCGAGATCACCCGGCTCAAGGCCGAGGACGGCGGCCCAATGAACATCGGCGGCGCAACGCTCGCCGGGGCGGCCATGCGCGCCGGGCTGATCGACGAGTACGCGATCGCCGCCCATCCGGTCCTGGTGGGCAGCGGCACGCCGTTCTTCACTGCGCTGGACAGCTGGGTGAACCTGAACCTGGTGGAGACGCGGACGTTTCCCGGCGGCGTGGTCCTGACCAGGTACGAGACGAGGCGCTGAGCAGCAGCACCCACGCGCTAGTTGTATTGCCCTGAAGCGTTGTTTGCGCGGCTGATGGGGGGCTTGCCTGCGAGTGCGGTGTGGCATCGGTGGTGGTTGTAGGTGTGGAGGAAGTCT
>NZ_JBSGTG010000103.1:0-5172 GCF_053607285.1 Streptomyces sp. NPDC055140
CCACCCGGCCGACGACACATACGTCCAAGAACGACACCGGCGCACCGCCAAGAGGATGCGCAAGTTCAATATCCGTCACTGGGACCTCATCGTCGCCGCCTGGGCAGACGGAGTCTGGGAGAAGGGCAACGAGCAGCCGCTGCACGACGTCTGGTGCAAGGTGCTCAGCGATGAACTCGGTTCGGACTGGGGCGCCTACGAGTACTGCAAGTCGCTCGGATTCAACGCCTGACACCCCAGCCCACCAGCACCGACACCCGCAACCGGTTAGCCGGGACGCGACAGTTGGAACCTGGCCACGCGTTCTGGCACCGCAGACGATCATCCGCCCACACCCGCCGCGTCGTCACCCGAGGGCAGCGGGCCCGCAGGACGAAGCCAGGCAGGCCAGCGTCGGTTAGATCTGTCGAACCCAACAGGTCTGACCAGGGTGCGGCTGGAACCGTCAAGGGCTCGGGGATGGCCGCCCACGCGCAAGAGCTGATGCCGCGCATGCCCGGGGCCGACCTGTCAGCGTCGCGGCCCGGGGCCGACGCGCTTGTAGGTGCAGCGCTTGGTGACCGGGTTCAAGACGGCGACTTTCAGTGAAGTGTGGGCTGCCGCCTCGATACGGGAGAGCCAGGCCTGGCCGGGGACCAGGATGGTTAGATCCGCAGGCCACCGGGTGAGCGCTGAGGGGTCGGGGCACACCACGCCGGCCAGTTGGAACGCGCTCTGCTTGTGCGGCCGGCTGTAGAGGAGCAGTCCGTTGCCGTGGGCAGGGCTCTGGGCGCCGCACTCGACCGCCTTGCCGGAGGTGGAGCGGACCATGTGCATGAACGCGGGCCACAGTGCGCCGTCCATGCCCGCGTGCTCGAAGAAGGCCGTCAGCCGCTCCTGCTCCGCCCGCTGTTCCCGTGTCTGTTCCTCCGCGGCCAGCCGGCGGTCCTCGGCGGCCAGTCTGCGCTGTTCGGCGGAAGCGGCCCGCTGCTGTGCGGCCTGTCGGCGTTGCTCGGCGGCGGCCGCCTGCATGACGCCTTCGGCATCGGCCTCCAGCCGGGCCCGGACGATGGCCAGTTGAACGTAGGAGTGGGCGGTCCACCACACCGAGGTGTCCGGGCCGGTATGGGCATGCACCCGTCCCTGAAGAATCCACCGGATCGCCTCCTCGAGGGAGCAGGAGATGTGGGTCCACGCCGCCTTCGTCTTCAGCGTGTGCGGCGCGGTCCAGGTGTAGCGGGCCATGCCATGGCGCACCGTCCATGCGTCCCCGCGGTTCCTGGGGGGCGCTACCCGTAACGAGGGGACGCCGCGTTCCCACGGTCGTTTCTCCATCGAGACCCAGCACACCGCCACACCGTCGGCCGCGTAGCGATCGGTCCGCATCCGCGCGTCCTGCGGCGTCATCGGTGACAACTGCGCCTCCAGCGCCATGAACGGCCGGTCCTGCCCATCGAAGACCAGCACGTCGGCACGCCAGGTCCGGGCCTCGTTGCCGACCTCCAGCTCAGCTCTGAAGCCCGCCGCCCGGGCGGCGGTGGCCAGCTCCAGCTTCAGCAGGTGATGCTCCGGCGACTCGTTCGCCAACGCGCAATCGAGCGGCCGCACCTGGTGGTAGAAGTGCCTGGCACGGTGCGGGGAGACGCGCGCGAACACCCTTCCCCGGCACTCCGGACACCCAAGCTCCAGCCCCTTCACACGGTGGACGTCCGCCCAGGACCGGCCACAACCGAGATCGTCCAGCGACGCATCCAGCCGGCCCCAGCCCGCATGCACAGCGGTGTACCCCATCAGCCCCCTCCCGTGTGCCCCGAGAAGGACAGCATCCCCTCGTACCGGGACGGCGATACACCGGATGAGGACGCGCGGCTCCTGCCGGTCGTGCGCAGTGAGCCGGTCCGGCGCTGGCGGTGCCCAGCGGCGGCAGCATCGGCCGGACGCAGGGCGGTTCAGTCTCTCCCACGAGTCGACCCGGCGGGGACGTCCCGCCTCAGGGACATCGGTCCGGCCGAAGCCGTCTCCGGCGGGCTGGCGCCTGCCAGGCGGCCCGCGCTGGCGCCGCGTTGCATGGCGCATCTGGCCCATGCCTGCGCCCACAGCCTGAAGGCCGGATACGGGCACGGCGACGCTGAAGTGTTCGCCGCCCTGCAATCCCTCGTGCTGGCAGCGGCGAACCTCACATAGCCCGCCCGTCCCGCGCTCTTGCAGCACCAGCCGGCCCCGCTCTCGCACCGTAGAGGCGGGGCCTTCGGCCGCTCCGGCCCGCACCCGCCAAGGCGGCCTGCCCTGCCGACGGTGCCACGACAGAGGCGTTGCTCCGATCCTGGCTCACGTCATTGCGTTCTGACAGGTCGTCACCAAGCCGCCTGCAGCAAGGGGCGCACTCTTCCCGTTTCTCTTTCGAACCGGAAATTCAATGCCCAGTCGCAGAGTCGTTTGGTGATGGCGTCAAGGTGTTGTTTGCTGAGGTGACCTAGTAGTTCCTCGGATACGTCCAGCATTTCTCGCTGCGGGCGGTCTGATGCCGTTACGGTCAACATGTAGGCGGCTGCTCTGGCGATGAGGAAGCTCCGGGAGGCGTCTGTCTCACCATGAATGACCAAGCGTCGTAGATCATCCGCAATGTCTAGCTTTACTTGCTCCCTCGCCTTGTGGGCTTCCCGCGATCGCGATTCTGCACCGAAGCAGTCACCCATGGCGAACAACACAGCATGCATCTCGCTGACCTCAGAGGACGTGGCGACAGGGTCAGGACTTGTGATTTTCTCAAACGCCTCGTGAAATGCGGTGGTGAGGATCTGCGCCGCTGCCAGGTCGCGGTGCTGAAGGAAGCCCAATGCGAACAGGGCGCGGATGCGTAGCCATGCTTCGGTTTTTTCGTTCGTGAGGACATTGCCCAAAGCGTTAACGATGGACTCGGTCCATCCGCCGGCCACGAGTGTGTCGATTGCCTCCCGCCGCTCGACACCTGCGTTCTGGAGGAGCGAGTGTCTGAAGAGTGCTTGGGCCCCAGACCGGATGTGCCGGGGTATGAATTCCTCGTTCAGTGAGTCGGCCGCCTCGTTGACTGCATGGAACCACGGCTCATCGATCGCAGTCCAGTCATTGCAGATTGCTACGTTGTTGTCGAGGACGTGCCGGAGTGTGACAGCGATCCACTGTAGTCCGGCCGCAGCATCCGGCATCGCTTCTGGTGATTGGAATTCCCGTATGAGGTGGCCTAGTTCATCCTTCCCCTTGCCGCTGTGTGCAGGATCGTAAGCCAGCATGCGTTGCCAAAGGCCGTGAGCGGCAGTGCCGCGCTCCCTGATAGTTGCGGTTGTGTTGCGTGCTCGTGCGAGCAGCAGCTGGTGGACCCAGTCTCGTTCTCCGGGTGGCGACCACTCCGGCGGAACGGCGATGGCCAGTTCTAGTTCGAGAGATCGGCCGGGGTAAACGCTCACCAGGCGAAGTCGGTCAGCATCGTTGAGCAGGTGATGTACCCACGCGCAGACTCTGCCGGCGAGACCGGGGTTTGTCTTACTGAGTTGGACGAGTGCGGTGGCGACCCGCCACATCCTGAATCCCAGTGGCATGGTCTGCAGGGCATGCTGCAGGTGATCTTTAGTGGTTTCGAAAGAGTACTTGGCGAGTCCGCCGACAAGGGCAAGTGCATCGGTGTTTCTCGGGGTTGGTGGAGAGGCGCCAATCATGATGAGTTGATCGACGAGTTTGCTCATCTGTTCGCTGTAGTGCTGGCGGATTGCTCGGATACCGTCTCGCTCCGTTTTGGAGTTATCGACCGCCATGAACATGGTGAGCAGTGCCGATGCCTGGATCAGGACGTCGAACTCCGTAGCGGGGGGGACGAGCAGCATCTCGGTGGTCCAGCTGCACGGGACCTGGGCCACGAGACTTGTCCGGTCTGTCAAGCCTCGTAGTCGCAGGCTCAGCGACGTCAGACCGCCCGTGTCCTCCATCTCCGGAGCTAGGGCGCATATCGCCTCATCGAGCTGTCTCAACCGGTCGTCGTTGAGTCTTTGATGATCTCGATGAAGAGCGTTGGCCAGATTTCCCGGGTCCATGCCGCAAGCACGGGCAACGGCCCTGTTGCTGATCTTGTGGTCTTCGTCCAGCCTCGCCAGCTGCGCAGCCGCCGCCCACGCGATCAGTTCGTCGGCATCGCCAATGTCATTTATGCCCTGGTCCACCCGGGTCATAGTGTCAAGCCTAACGCGCCTGTTGTGCCCTGGCGAACAAATGTTGTGGAGCCTGGCGTCAGCGTTGTAGAGGAATTCGACTTGGCGGGGCGACTAACAGCATTTGGACGCTGACCTGCAACGATGTCGCGAAAATCGGGCCCAGATTCCGTTGTGGCGATGTGCTGATGCGGCAACCATTGACGTACTGCTCGGGTCAATCGAATCCCCGACAGTCACATCGCAGAGGAAAGAGCAATCCGTGAACGATCAACCGGAACGCCTCCAGACCAACGACATCGCAGCCGCGGAAACGAAGGAGCACCTGATGAGCACCGAACACCCGAACAGCGAAAACCACGCCACCACAGCCGGCCCCGGAGACTCGCGTGACCGCGGTGGTGATGCCTCACTTCACCCCCCTCATAGCGCCCACGTCACCTTTCCCAACGGCAGCGTCTTTAGGGAATCCGAGCTGCGCCATCTGGCATGCGTCTGCGGCATCGAGCCGACCGTCCGCGCGGTGCACGACGGTCCGCTCACGATCAACGAAGCTCAGAGGCTGTTCGTCCCGAACAGCCGATACCTGGATACGGCAACGTACGGCTTGCCGAGCTACCCGACGGCCGTCGCTGTATCCGAGGGAGCCGTGGCGTGGCTCCACGGCGAGACCAGTCTGCTCGCATACCACGCTGCGATAACCGCCGCCCGGGCCTCCTTCGCGCGGATCGTCGGCGTGGGCGAGTCCGAGGTAGCCATCGGCGGCACGGCGGTTGGATTCGTCGCGGCGATCGCGAATTCGGTCCCGCGAGGGACGACGGTTCTCGTCAGCGAGGATGAATTCTCCTCCGCAGGCTGGCCCTTCATGGCCCACGCACAGCAGGGGCACTATAAGGTGAAGATCGTCCCCCTCGACGGGCTCGCCGAGGCCGTGAATGCCGGCGTCTCGCTTGTCGTCGCTTCCGCAGCGCAGTCGATCGATGGTGCCGTTGCCGATCTGGACGCCATTTCGAGC
>NZ_JBSGTG010000104.1:0-5088 GCF_053607285.1 Streptomyces sp. NPDC055140
CGCCCCGCCGCGCCCGGGGGGGGTCATCCCCCACGCGCTTAACCCCACCCCCGAACCCTGAGTCGAGGGGTGAAACGCGAAACCCTGAGCACCGTCCCGAGGCAGCGCGCTCTGGTTGCCTCACCCCATGAACGCGACATGGCGCGGCACAGGTCATCCTCTGGCAGGACCCGCGCCCGACGCGCCCGCCCGCTTCGACCAGGTGCTCGCGCGCGCCCGTGCCGACAATCGGGCGGCCCTGGCTACCTACCTGCCTGCGGGCTACCCCACCCAGGACCAGAGCCTGCGGATCCTGCATCGTCTCGCCGAAGTCACAGACGTGATCGAGCTCGGCTGGCCCTACAGTGAGCCCACGCTCGACGGCCCGGTGATTGCGCGGGCCGCCGCTCAATCGCTCACTGCCGGATTCCGCGTCCGGCACCTCCTGGAGAGCATCCGGTCCCTAGCCACGTCACCGGCGAGCGTGCTCGTGATGGCGTACTTTCCCCCGCTGTACAAATACGGCCTCGACCGAGCCGCGCGTGACCTGGCCCACGCGGGCGCCGCCGGAGTAATCCTGCCCGACCTGCCAATCGAAGAGGCCGACGCGTGGCTCACCGCTGCCCAACACTTCGGGCTGCACACGGTTTTCGTCGTTGCCCCCTCAACAACCGACGCCCGCCTCAGCCGCATCTGCGCCGCAGCCGGCGGCATGCTTTATGCCCCCGCCGTCGCTGGAGTCACCGGCTCCACAGGGCCCCTCCACGACGCACTGCCCACCTTCGTGCAACGCCTTCGTGCCGCCACCGACTTGCCGATCGGAGTCGGCATCGGCATCTCCACCCCCGCGCAGGCCCAGGAAGTCAGCCGCATCTCCGACGTCACCATCGTGGGATCCGCGCTCATCCGCAGCATTGACGCGGCAGAAGGACCCTGGCAGCAGGCCGAGGCCGCAGTCGACCTTGCACGCAGCCTCGCCGCCGGACTTCGCCGCCCAGACGCCCGGTGGGCAGCAGCATGACGACGGGCTCCTCGACCAAAGTGCTCTGGCGCATCTCGCCTTCAGGAGCCCCAGAGCGCCGCCGACGGAAGGACACTCCCAGCAGCTCGAACTGAAAAGGACCCAAGGCTCTCTACGAGGTACGCCACCCACCCGCCGCAGGAGAATCTGCTCATGCTGTTCGACGACCGGGGCACCGCCGTCCAACGCCGGGCCCGAGAGGCTGGACTCGCCCTGATTGGATCCGCCATCGTCACCTCCATGCTCGCCGCGGCGGCCGCAAGCGGAGTCGCCGTCTACCGACGCACATCCCCACGTCACGGCGTGGACATCCGCATCTCCACCTCCCTTGCAGCCGCAGTCGCCACGGGCGCCATCACCGCCGGACTTCTTGAACGGACCACAGCAGGCACACGTCGGCGGCTGAGCGGAATGGCCCGGATCGGCAAGATCCGCTCCACTGGCACGGCGTGCTCCGGCGCCACCTAGGAGAATGCGGTCAGGACGCACGCGGTGACGTGAGGCCGCCCAGACAGCCGGTGCTACCTTCCAGCGCATCACGGGCCGAGGCCCTCCCGATGCGAAAGCGAGCCCCTATGCCAGCCCCCGCCTGCCAACGAGCTTCCACGGCGACCGGCAGACCCGTCAGCTACCGCATACCCGCGCTCCTGGACCAGTTCGACGTCGCCTGTGCCCCTGGCGCCTGCCGGTGCGGCTCCCTGACCGGTGCTCTGGCCGCCTTCTTTGGCGAGGCGCTCCTGCTGGACGCCTTGGCTCACGCCCTTGTTCGGGAAGGCCGAGCGGTGCGTCAGCTCGCGGGCACTCCGCGGCGTGACGACACCGTATTCACCCCGGCCCACGCGACCAAGGAAGAACGCAAGCAGGCCTTGACGAACATCCCGCGAGATCTGGATGCATGGCTGCTCCTGGATGACACCGAACTCGTCGCCGTGGAATGCAAGATGAGGACCGCCTCCTCGTGGGACGGAACGATCATCGGCTCCGATGCTGTCGCTGACGGGCGATGCGAATGGCTGCGCCTGAAAGCCGACCACTTCACGGATCCCATGTGGACCGACACGAACAAGGTTGCCCTCCCCCTGAAGCCGCCCAGGCCCCTGCCTGCCGGCATTGCCGACGAGGTGGCGGGCAACCCGACCAGGATCCTGGCCTACTGGCGCCCGGTGACCCGCGCGGGGGAGTGGTTCTCAGACCTCACCACGACCTCTCACGACACCACCGTGCCCGTGCGAGTCCGGGTGTTCTCGGCCTCGCTCTATCTGCGCGCGCTACTTGCCAACGGGACCGATGCCCTGCCCACCACCTTCGACCACTCACGTGCGCGACTCGAGCACCTGGGCCGCATGATCACCTCGTAGAGGCCCGCCAGCGCGCGGAGCTTGCCGCTCCAACGCGCGGGACGGCCTGCGCGACAGCCGCGCCGGGAGCCACGCGCACGGCTCCCTCGAACAGGACCAGGCGATTGCCCGGTCAACGAGCAACCGCGACCCTGATCTGAACACGGTCGCGGTCGGCGACATGGCCGTCCCGCCCTCCGCGCGCCACCGACATGGCACGCCACGAGCACGGCATGGCTGCTAGGCCCACTCGGCGGCGGCCTGGGCAGCGAGCCACGCCTCGGGGCCCAGGACCTGCTCCGCATCCCACCGGGTGATCGCGTCCCGCGCTGTAATCGCGGCCGAGGCCTGTATCGGGACGGACAGCTCGCCAGCCTCTGCGATCGCCTGGGCGGTCTCAGCCGGATCAGCGCCGCTCTTCAACGCGCGGCGTAGTGCGCGGGAGTCCGGTAGCAACACCAGATCACCGTCGCATGAGCTTGCCAGGGCGAGCGCCCTGATAGACCGGTGGCCGTGCGGAACGAGGAGCCGGACGGACCCCAGATCGGTGGCGAGGGCAAGCTCGGCGATCCCAGGCAGCGTGCTCTTTCCGAAGTTCGCCCACAGAAGGCGATGGGCCGTCCACGAGGCACTCGTGTTGAGCCCTTGAGCCCCGGGGCCCAGCACCTGAGCGGCAGCAGCGAAGTCCCCCTCGGCCAGCAGCCACGCCATCGCAGGGCCACGCACCGTGGCCGTTGTGACCTGCACATCCCGAGCCAGAATCCTGTACTCGGCGCGGGACAAGAGCGCCCCACGTGCCAACTCGCTCCCTTCGCGGAGCATGAACTGGCTGTCGTGCTCCACTGGGTGCGCAAGGACCAGGTTCGCCGCATGTTCCGCCCAGTCGTAGTGGGCCGCAAACCGAGGCTTACGGCCGACGAGTTCGGCCCAAGCGGCATCGTCGACGGATACCGGCCGCCTGGACACTCGCACGGCTCGGAGCCGTACGGCCATCTCCCACAGCATGAGTGTCAACGTCGCGTCGTCCCACAGCATCTGGGCTGGGATGAGCTCGGACCCATTCTTCGAGTTCCGCTGATGTCCGAGTGCGCCGCGGGCCAGGTCGGACAGCCCCAAACCCTCTGCGGAGCCACCCCCGCGCAGCTCGTACAGCGACAGGACGAGGTCGGCGGTGCGGGCTATGACCGGCTCGATGTCGACGACCCGGTCCCAGGCCCGATAGTGGGAGCCCAGCAGGTTGCTGCCGATGACGACGTCTGCGCCGGTGACGCGGCGGATGAGTGCGTCGCGGCCTTCGGCCTCAGCATCCCAGATGGAGAACCCGTCGGCCTGGTACCCCTCGGGTCCCAACCGAGCGCGCAGGACGGCGAACTTCGCCACGACGCTGGCTTCGGGCGTGAAGTTGGACCACGACCGGTAGGTCGCCGTCACCACTGCGACCCGGGCCGGCAGGCCCTCCGGCATGGCTACATCCCGTCCAAGCCCACGGACGGACTCCAGCAGGCTGCTCACGTGTCCCCCCTCGCGCCGAGTGCTCGAGCAGGCTCGACCCTGGCGGACCTAGGGGCCCTGAGCCGAGCGGCGCGAGGGAACGTGCCACCCCCCGCTCCAGAGAACCGATCAGGCATCCCGCCTCGCGGGAGGCGTTCGGCAGGGAGGTCAAAGGGCCGTCTCCGGCTCAGGAAGGTAGCGATCCTCTGCGCTACCCCGTGACCTCGGGATCGGAGGACACGCGAGCGCGTGCGGCCAGGGCGCGACCGAACCGCGCCCGCTGCACGGCACGGCGGCAACCGCTGGGGAGATCAGGATGAGTTCGGCTCCCGGCCTAGCTGACGTCTCACCGGACTCGAGCGACGCAACAGCGATGTTCATCTGCTCACGGATGCAGGCGGACAGGGTGAGCATGGCGCCGCGGTCGTCCGGCAGGTCACCTCGGCATGCGTGAACCTCGAAGCCGTCCCGCCGCAGCTCCATCCGGGCACGCCAGGGCGCGCAGCGCCCCGCCACAGATGCCCGGCCTCGTGGCGTCCCGTCGCCCTTGCTCGGCTAACCCAGGCGCCTTCTACATTCCCCATCGTCGCCCAACGGCCCGTGCGACGCCGCAGCCACTATCCGCGCGCACTTCGCGGCCACCCGTGGCGATCGGCACCCGGACTACACCGTCCAGCTCTTCGAGCTTCCCGGGGTCCAGCTGCCCTGGGCCCCGCCCGTAGAACCTCCGGCAACGCCCGGCCACCGGACGACCCCGCTCACCTACCAATCGCCTTGTCCCCGAGGAGACCGACGTGAACACGAACAACGCACTGCGCACCGTCGAGCTGATCCGCTGTGCCGGCAAAGCCGCCACCGCCCACCGCAGGGCCCAGCATGCCGTCCGAGAAGCACAAGACGAACACAGTGCCGCTCAGGCCCAGCTCAACAACTGGAACGACCGCATCCACGCGATGGGCGGAACGGACCGTGCCTCCCCGGCGTACTCAGCGCTCCGCACCGCCATTCATGAGCACCATGAAGCAGAACAGAAGGTCCGCAAAGCCGAAGCCAGACTGCAGCGCACCTCCGCGACGCTCCAGGCACACCGGCCGGCGCTCAACCGGTACCCGACCGAATGCCACTGGCGCCGCACCACCACCCTGCTCCTCGACCGCCTGGCCGATCATCCCGTCGACCTGGCCCGGGCGGCGGATTTGATCATCGTTCAGACGTCTTCGGGCAAAGATTCGATTGTGGCCATGCACCGCACGGTGGCCG
>NZ_JBSGTG010000105.1:0-4992 GCF_053607285.1 Streptomyces sp. NPDC055140
GTCTACAACGACCCCCAGGCCCTGGCCGCATTCGCCGAACAGGCCCGTGAACAGGCACACCTGCACCGACTCGACAAGACCGGCGACGGGAGCGCGCTCGATGCCGCGTCCCAGGCCGCCTCCACGCACGCAGGGAACCTGGCCGCCACCGAGCGGGACGCCGACCCCCGCCTGCACCTCGCGCTCCTCGAACTGCGCCGCCGGGCGGAGAACGATGCCGAGCTCGCGGCCCACGCCGAACCCGGCGCCGAACCCGAGGCCGCCAGGCAGGCCGCGGCCGACTGGCTGTACGGCACCGCGTGGCAGCACGACCTGCCCGCCGAGCAGATCACCCTGCTCACCGACCTCATCGCCCGCAGCGGGGGAGACGACCTGGGCGACGGGCTGCTCGCCGCCTGGTGGCAGACGCTCCAGGCCACCCGCCCGGCCGCCGTCACCGCGGAACTTCAAGCCGAGTTCCCCGGCGGAACGGTGCGCCGGTCGATCACCGCGTTCCGCAACCGGCGCGCCCCGATCCTGGACCAGCTCGAACAGGTCCTGGCCCTGGACGCGGTCCGCGAAAAGCTCGCCAGCCCGCACACCGACGACCTCGGCGCGGCGGCACTGCGCCGCCCGGCGCGCGTCCTCGCCCGCGACGAGAAGCTGAACAACCGCGCCGACGCCTACCGGGCCACCCTCGACGTGGCCCGGGCCGCCCGCTATCTCGCCGAGCGCGCCGGTCACAGCGAGCTCCCGGCCGCCGACCAGGAGGTCATCGCCGCGCTGACGGCGTCCGCACAGGAGCTGGCAGCCGACTGGATCGCCTCCGCCGACGAGCCCCGCATCTTCCCGGACGGCGCGCAGGCCCCGCTGTGCCCCCCGTCGGCGGCCACCGCCCCCACCGGCACCGTCACCGAGGACGAACGCGCCATCGCCCAGATCCTGGACGACAGCGCCCTGGTGCCCGCCGCCTGGGGCGGCGGCGGATACACCCTGGCGCCACGCCTGGACGGCACCGTCGCCATCACCATGACGATGATGCGGCTCGAGGCGCCTAATGAGCGCGACGCCCGCATCGGGAGCCTCCACGACCTGGGCTGGCAGCCCGTCACCGTCGACGAGGACAACCCGCGCAGCGCCCACAGCGGCGAAGCCCGCCACGTCACCGTCACCCCGCCCCGCGGCCTGGACGCCGAGCGCCACCACCTCGCCACCGAAGTCCACGCCGTCCTGGACGCCCACCGCCGGCGCGGCGACCGCACCGAAACCTTCCAGGTACGCCCGGCCACCGATCGAGACTTCCCCGGCGCCGCCACCACCACAGCCGTCATCGCGACCGGCCGCATCACCCTCGACTCCGACCTGAAGCACGCCGGATACACCACCGAACGCCTCGGCGAACGCGGCGTGGTGGTGCGCTGGCCACAAGGCGCGGTGCCGATCGGACCGCACAGCCCCGCCCACAACACCCGGCCCGACGCGGTGCGCCTCGCCGTCGTGAACGCGGCCCTGCGGCCGCTGCACACACGGCTCACCAGCCTGTTGGCCGCCGCCCAGGACTCGCAGCCAAGCCTGAACGGCCTCGACGCACTCCAAAACCTGGGCACCGAACTGGACGCGCTCGACCAGGACTTCCCCCTGGCCGGCAACCCGCCGCACGTCCTGGACCAGTCGCCGCGCCGCCACGCCCTGAAGCGCACCGTCGTCTACGGCCTGCTCGACCGGCTGAAGCGGGAGGACGCACCCCACAACGAAACCCTCGACCGTGCCCTGGTCGAGGCGCACGGGCAGGGCGCCGACCGACACGTCCACGAGCTCGCCGGGGCGCTGCAGCAACTGCTGCACGAGTACGCCAGCGGCCGGGACGACCGGGCGCGTACACGACTCGCCAACCCCCACCCCACCTGGGAGGAGGAGCAGCACACCCGCGACCACGAACCCACCCCGGCCTCCGCGACGGCCGAGACGAACACCCCGGTCCCCCAGCGGCCGGTCGACCCTGCGCCGTCCAGCGATACGGTGCGCGCCGAGCGCGACACCGTTCCCGAGGACGACCAGCAAAGCGCCCTCCCTTCGACTGGGGGCGAGCCCGTTAGCCGCGAAGCCGGGGAGACGATACGGCCCTACGTGAGCGCGAAGGAATGGCGCGAACACCTCGCCGAAGTGCCCGTGTCGCCGCTGCACTGGGACTCGGACCACGACCTGGCCGAGGCCTTCCGGGTGGCCGACCCGGTCGCACACGCACTGCTGTTCACCACCGGGCAGAACGACCTTGCCTTGCATCCGGGCGAGATACCGGCCCCGCCTGAGGTCACCGTCACCTACGCGTTCCAGCTTGCCGACGCCGCCGACGCTCTCGGTGCGTTCCTCACCGACCAGGGCGCATCCGAATACGCCCGGCAACAGGCCACGGCATGGGCGGCCGTGATGCGACAGAGTGCACAACGACTGCAGCAGAACGCAGCGGGCGGCCACTGGCAGCACTTGTCCGCCTCCCTGCCCCAAGGAGTCCCGCCCGGTGCCCGGGAACGCAACGCCCGACGTGCGCAGCGCGCCACACGCTCACACGAATTCACCGCAGATCCCTGGCGCCTGTATGCCCCCTTGAGCGGCACCAGCGGCGAGCCCTGGGAGGGCCGCGACGTCACGCACACCGCGAGGTCGCTGATCGCGGCCGGAGCCCTGGCCTACACCGACACCGACGGCGCCGTCGTGGTCGACATCCCGGCCCATCTGGGCGCGGTAGGCACGCACCGTCTGGTCTTCACCCCCCTGGATCCTCAGGCGGCCCTGGACCACCTGGCGACGCTGCCGCGGTTCACCGCCCGCACCGGCGGCGCCCGTTTCGAACTCCTCGACGACCTCCTCGACCACCTTCGCTCCGACAGCCCGGAGCTGGCCGAACCCGGCCAGAGCGCCCCCTCTCCCCACCGGGCCGCACACCTCGGGACGATCGCTGACTCCAGCCGCCTGGCCCTCACCCCCAGCGGGAACCTCGCCGTCTACCAGCACCCCGACGACGGGCAGTGGCACGTGGCCCTGCCCGGCCCGATGGCCGACCTTCCCGGGGCCCCGGCCCTGGCCGACAAGCGCACCGCCCTGCGGTTTGCCGCCCGTGTCGAGGCCGTCCTCGCCGGCCCCTCCGAGACCGCCTTCCCGTTCACCTCCCCCCTGGCCGGACACGTCGCACGCCTGTGGCACACCGGCTCTGGCGACACCGTCGAAGAAGCGGTGCACGGGGCAGCGGTCGAAGACCGGCATCTGCCGGCCGACACAGAGCACGACGGTGAAGCCCGACGCACCCGGCAGGACACCGAACTCGCCGCGGGATACAACACGATCGCCCTCACACGAGACCTCACCCCCGGCGACCAGATCAGCTTCCGCCACCGGGTCACCGCAACCGACGTGGCCGACAGCCGCCTGCGGGGCGCGACGGAGCCCGCCGAGGGGGAGTGGGTGACCCTTCAGGGCACCGTCACCGTGGCCCCGAACCTGCGCGAACGCACCGACGCCCATGGCCAGCCCATCGACCTGCACACGGTCATCAGCCTGGACGACGCCACCTGGAGCGACCACCAGGGACACAGTGGGCCCGCCTTCTGGCTCCATGGGCCGGTGCCCCGGCAACAACTGCGGCGCTACCCCCGCATGCCTCATCTCCTGCAGGAACGCGCCACCGCTTTCCTCAACCGGCTGCCCGACTGCCCGGCACCGGACGGCGACGACGATCGCCGCCTGTTCAAGAGGGTGCGGCCCAGCGCCCCCTGGCGCCTGGCTCAGGGCGCCCTCACCCGACTGACCCACGGCGCCAGCTACAGCGGCGATCCCTCCCAGGACCTGCACCTGATCGCTGATCAGCTCCGCGACTTCGAACAGCGACTGAGGACCGGTTCCGGTTCCTACACCCAGACACGGCAGCACGCGCGCCAACTGGCGGACGACATCACCGCGGCCGCCGACCTGTACCCGCCCGGCGACCGGGCTGCTCGGGGGCGCGGCCGCCACGGCTGGGACCTTGTCTACCCCTGGGAGCTGCAGCCTGGTGACGAGGTCTGGGCGGATGGCTTCGAGAGCCCCACTTCGCAGCGCACCAGCAACGTCCACGGCCGCGTCACCGCACCAGGCAGTTTCACCCCCGCCAGCGACAGCATGAGTGTGTCCCGCAGCTGGTACGGCAAGGGACGCAACTACACGCTCGCGCACAGCGTGAGCCGCCCGTTCAATCAGGTGCTTGTGCCGCTGACCGGACTGGTCGAGCGGGCGCCGAACTTCCTGCGGCTGCCGAAGCCAACAGACGGCGAGCAGCAGCCTGCCGCGGCCCCCGTACCTGCGGTGCAGCCGCAGGCATCACTGGCCGCTCCGGCGCAGTCCGGCGCCATCCCCACGGGCGAAGCCGCCCGCAGCTCCGCAGCGTCTAGGGGCACGGCGAGCGGCGAGAGCGGCGCAGCCCCCGACGCGCCCGATGACCAGCAGATCCCCCTCCCACCGGCTGCGGGCGGCGGCGCCGGTAACGAGTACCCGCCGCCTCCTGCGCCCGGTGGCAACGACGAACCGGAACAGCCCGCCGAGCGCTCCGAGGGCGAACAGCCCGCGCCGGCCACGGCATTCACTCACTTCAACGAGATCAGCGCACCGCGCCGCGCCCTCAACCAGGCCATCCGGGCCGTGGCACGCACCACCCACTTCAAGCAACGGGCCGCCCAGAGCGGTCCCGAGACGGCGCTGAGCGACGCCCTGGCGACCTTCACCCGGGTCTCCCTGCGCGATCCCGCAGACTTCCACGCGGCCGTCGAAGCCGTCCACGCGGCCGTCACCGCCGTGAAGAGCACTTGGTCAGCCACAGCGGTGCCCGACGACGCCGACCAGGCCCTGGCCGAGCTGGTGCAGGCAGCCGACTCGTTCACCGCAGCGTGGCGGGCCACCGCCACCTCGACGGCCTGGGACACCCTCTTCAAGGGCGCGCCCCGCCCCAGCCTCCCGCAGACACAACCCGCCCCCTCACCGGACAGT
>NZ_JBSGTG010000106.1:0-1416 GCF_053607285.1 Streptomyces sp. NPDC055140
AACACAGTGGACGCGAGCAACTGAGGACAAGCCCTCGGCCTATTAGTACCAGTCACCTCCACCCGTTACCGGGCTTCCAGATCTGGCCTATCAACCCAGTCGTCTACTGGGAGCCTTAACCCCTCAAGGGGGTGGGAATACTCATCTCGAAGCAGGCTTCCCGCTTAGATGCTTTCAGCGGTTATCCTTTCCGAACGTAGCCAACCAGCCATGCCCTTGGCAGGACAACTGGCACACCAGAGGTTCGTCCGTCCCGGTCCTCTCGTACTAGGGACAGCCCTTCTCAATATTCCTGCGCGCGCAGCGGATAGGGACCGAACTGTCTCACGACGTTCTAAACCCAGCTCGCGTACCGCTTTAATGGGCGAACAGCCCAACCCTTGGGACCGACTCCAGCCCCAGGATGCGACGAGCCGACATCGAGGTGCCAAACCATCCCGTCGATATGGACTCTTGGGGAAGATCAGCCTGTTATCCCCGGGGTACCTTTTATCCGTTGAGCGACGGCGCTTCCACAAGCCACCGCCGGATCACTAGTCCCGACTTTCGTCCCTGCTCGACCCGTCGGTCTCACAGTCAAGCTCCCTTGTGCACTTACACTCAACACCTGATTACCAACCAGGCTGAGGGAACCTTTGGGCGCCTCCGTTACTCTTTAGGAGGCAACCGCCCCAGTTAAACTACCCATCAGACACTGTCCCTGATCCGGATCACGGACCCAGGTTAGACATCCAGCACGACCAGAGTGGTATTTCAACGACGACTCCCCCTGAACTGGCGTCCAGAGTTCAAAGTCTCCCACCTATCCTACACAAGCCGAACCGAACACCAATATCAAACTGTAGTAAAGGTCCCGGGGTCTTTCCGTCCTGCTGCGCGAAACGAGCATCTTTACTCGTAGTGCAATTTCACCGGGCCTATGGTTGAGACAGTCGAGAAGTCGTTACGCCATTCGTGCAGGTCGGAACTTACCCGACAAGGAATTTCGCTACCTTAGGATGGTTATAGTTACCACCGCCGTTTACTGGCGCTTAAGTTCTCAGCTTCGCACACCCGAAAGTGCACTAACCGGTCCCCTTAACGTTCCAGCACCGGGCAGGCGTCAGTCCGTATACATCGCCTTACGGCTTCGCACGGACCTGTGTTTTTAGTAAACAGTCGCTTCTCGCTGGTCTCTGCGGCCACCCCCAGCTCATGAAGTAAATTCAATCACCGGTGATGGCCCCCCTTCTCCCGAAGTTACGGGGGCATTTTGCCGAGTTCCTTAACCATAGTTCACCCGAACGCCTCGGTATTCTCTACCTGACCACCTGAGTCGGTTTAGGGTACGGGCCGCCATGAAACTCGCTAGAGGCTTTTCTCGACAGCATAGGATCATCCACTTCACCACAATCGGCTCGGCATCAGGTCTCAGGC
>NZ_JBSGTG010000106.1:1513-2986 GCF_053607285.1 Streptomyces sp. NPDC055140
GTTTAGGGTACGGGCCGCCATGAAACTCGCTAGAGGCTTTTCTCGACAGCATAGGATCATCCACTTCACCACAATCGGCTCGGCATCAGGTCTCAGGCTTATGCTGTCCGGATTTACCTGGACAGCGCCCTACACCCTTACCCCGGGACTACCATCGCCCGGGCTGGACTACCTTCCTGCGTCACCCCATCACTCACCTACTACAAGTCTGGTCCGTCGGCTCCACCACTTTCCTTTCCCCGAAGGGTCCGGAACGGCTTCACGGACTTAGCATCGCCTGATTCAATGTTTGACGCTTCACAGCGGGTACCGGAATATCAACCGGTTATCCATCGACTACGCCTGTCGGCCTCGCCTTAGGTCCCGACTTACCCTGGGCAGATCAGCTTGACCCAGGAACCCTTAGTCAATCGGCGCACACGTTTCTCACGTGTGTATCGCTACTCATGCCTGCATTCTCACTCGTGAACCGTCCACAACTCGCTTCCGCGGCTGCTTCACCCGGCACACGACGCTCCCCTACCCATCCCAGCGGGCGTTGGCCCTATATGCTGGAATGACACGACTTCGGCGGTACGCTTGAGCCCCGCTACATTGTCGGCGCGGAATCACTAGACCAGTGAGCTATTACGCACTCTTTCAAGGGTGGCTGCTTCTAAGCCAACCTCCTGGTTGTCTGTGCGACTCCACATCCTTTCCCACTTAGCGTACGCTTAGGGGCCTTAGTCGATGCTCTGGGCTGTTTCCCTCTCGACCATGGAGCTTATCCCCCACAGTCTCACTGCCGTGCTCTCACTTACCGGCATTCGGAGTTTGGCTAAGGTCAGTAACCCGGTAGGGCCCATCGCCTATCCAGTGCTCTACCTCCGGCAAGAAACACACGACGCTGCACCTAAATGCATTTCGGGGAGAACCAGCTATCACGGAGTTTGATTGGCCTTTCACCCCTAACCACAGGTCATCCCCCAGGTTTTCAACCCTGGTGGGTTCGGTCCTCCACGAAGTCTTACCTCCGCTTCAACCTGCCCATGGCTAGATCACTCCGCTTCGGGTCTTGAGCGCGCTACTGAATCGCCCTATTCGGACTCGCTTTCGCTACGGCTTCCCCACACGGGTTAACCTCGCAACGCACCGCAAACTCGCAGGCTCATTCTTCAAAAGGCACGCAGTCACGACTGCATGTGCAAGCACATACAGCGACGCTCCCACGGCTTGTAGGCACACGGTTTCAGGTACTATTTCACTCCGCTCCCGCGGTACTTTTCACCATTCCCTCACGGTACTATCCGCTATCGGTCACCAGGGAATATTTAGGCTTAGCGGGTGGTCCCGCCAGATTCACACGGGATTTCTCGGGCCCCGTGCTACTTGGGTGTCTCTCAAACGAGCCGTTGATGTTTCGACTACGGGGGTCTTACCCTCTACGCCGGACCTTTCGCATGTCCTTCGCCTACATCAACGGTTTCTGACTCG
>NZ_JBSGTG010000107.1:0-4819 GCF_053607285.1 Streptomyces sp. NPDC055140
CCCGGAGACCATGCTCAGGGTCGTCGACTTGCCGCAGCCCGTCGGGCCCACCACCGCGCAGAACTGGCCCGGCTCCACGGTGAAAGAAACGTCCTGCAGTGCCGTGAACACCTCACCCGCAGGAGTCAGAAATCGTTTGGTGAGCCCGGAAATCTCGACTCGTGCGCTGTCCTGGCCGCTTTTCCCGGCGACCGGGCTCGACGCGACATCGTTTCGCGAAGCCATCTGAGGCCGTCTCCTTCCTAACCTCGGGGGTGGAGGAAGGCAGACGCTAGAGGCCGCCCCGGATTACGTCGCTGTTTCAGACGTATCTCGCGTTAGCCGTGTTACCCGGGGTTCTGCTCGTTCTGCTCAGCGGACCGGGGGTGGGCAGAATGTCCCTGGTGGGGCAGACTCACGCCACCACGGGTTACGGCGAAGGGGCTGGGCCCGGCTGCAAGACAAGGGCGAAGGCACCTGTGATGCCTATCCGAATCCGGATCGGCCGCGGCGGGAAGGGGAGGCTCTCCGCGCGGATCCTGGCCAACCAGCTGGTCATCCTGGCTCTCACCGGAGCCATCGGCTTCGTACTGTTCGCGTTCGCCCAGCGGGCCGAGATCGACCGGTCCTACGAGCAGCGGGCGCTGGCCATCGCGCAGACCACGGCCGCCGAGCCGCAGATCCAGCAGGCCATGGAGTCCGGCGGTGGCGGCGACATCGTGCAGAGCGTCGCCGAACGGATCCGGAAGGCGTCGGGGGCGTCGTACGTGGTCGTGATCGACCTGCACGGCGTCCGCCACTCGCACCCCAGCCCGGCGCTGATCGGCGAGCCGGTGGGCGATCCGATCGTGGTGTCGGACGGCCAACCTCATGTCGGCTCCGACCAGGGCGCGACCGGGCGGTCCGCCAACGGCAAGGCTCCGCTGTACGGACCCACGGGCACGCTGGTCGGCGAAGTGTCGGCCGGCATCCCGGAACGCGACGTACTCGGCGAGCTGTGGCGGGAGCTGCCCACCTTCGGCCTGTATGCCGCGATCGCCACCGCGCTCGGCTCGGCGGCCGCGTTCTTGCTGGCCAGACGCCTGAAGCGGACGACCTTCGGGCTGGAACTGGAGGAGATCGCCGGTCTGCTGCAGGACCGGGAGGCGATGCTCCACGGCATCCGGGAGGGCGTGGTCGCCTTCGACCCCGAGGGCCGGGTCACCGTCGTCAACGACGAGGCACGCCACCTGCTCGGTCTGGGCACGGCACTGGGCAGGCGACTGGACGAGATCCTGCCCGACGGGCGGCTGCTCAGGGCGCTGGACGGCACGCTCACCGGGGCGGACATCGCGGTCCTCACCGACGACCATTGCCTGGCCGTCAACCGGATGCCGGTGACGTTGCGCGGCCGCGCGCTGGGTGCGGTGGTCACCGTCCGCGATCGCACCGAACTGGTCGGGCTCCTCCGGGAGTTGGACTCGGTGCGCGGGCTGACCGACGCGCTGCGGGCCCAGCAGCACGAGTTCACCAACCGGATGCACATCCTGGCCGGGCTGCTGGAGGTCGGCGAGTACGAGTCCGCGTACGAGTACGCGGTCGAACTGGCCGGCGCGGATCAGGCGCTGGCCGAGTCCGTACGCGAGCGGATCGGCAACGCGCTGATGGTGGGGCTCGTCGTGGCGAAGACGACGGTCGCCGCGGAGCGCGGGGTGCAGATCGTGCTCGGTGACGACTCCACGCTCGACGAGCAGCCGCCGCATCTACACAGACTGCTGACCATCGTCGGCAACCTGCTGGAGAACGCGGTCGACGCGGCGGTCGGCGGACCGGCCCCGACGGGCCGCCGCGAGGTGCGACTCTCCGTGGTCGAGGCCGCCACGGAGGTGACGGTGACGGTGGCCGACTCCGGTCCGGGGATCCCGCGGGGCGCGCGCGAGTCGATCTTCGAGGACGGCTGGTCGACCCAGCCGGACCGCGGCACCGCCCGCCGTGGCCTGGGGCTGGCACTTGTCCACCGCCTTGTGCAGCGGCACAGTGGAACCATTACGGTCAGTGAAGGGCCCGGCGCGGTCTTCACCGTGACGCTGCCCGTGCCGGACACCGCCCCCACCCCGCAGGGCACCCTGTTCACGACGAGCCTTCCCGTGCCGACCGGCGCCATGGCCGCAGCCGACGGAGGCGAAAACTGGTGATCGGGATCCTGGTGGTGGACGACGACTTCCGAGTCAGCGGACTCCACTGTTCCTTCGTGGCCGGAGTCGAGGGCTTCGAGGTCGTCGGCCAGGCGGCGAACGTGGCCGAGGCGCTCGACGCCGTACGCAGACTTCAGCCGGAGCTGCTGCTGCTCGACATCTTCCTGCCCGACGGGAGCGGCCTAGACGTGCTGCGGCGGCTGACCAGGGACGAGGGAGGCACCCGGCCCGACGCCATCATGATCACTGCGGACCGGGACATCACCTCGGTACGGACCGCGATGAAACTCGGAGCGGTGGGATACCTCGTCAAGCCCTTCGGCGCCGCCGCCCTTGCCGAGCGGCTCACCGCCTACCGCGAACTCCAGCACAAGGTGGACGCCCTGGGCCCGGAGGCGGAGACCGACCAGGCCGACGTGGACGCCCTGTTCAGCGTCGCCCGGCCCACCCGTCTCCCTGCGATCCCGGCCAAGGGCCACTCCGCGCCGACCCTCGCTCTGGTCCACCAAGCGGTCCGCACGGCCCGACGCGACCTGTCGGCGGCCGAGGCCGCCGAACTCACCGGCGTCTCCCGCGCCACGGCCCAGCGGTACCTCTCCTACCTCGTACGGGAGGGCGTGGTCCGGCTGGAACTCCGCTACGGCGCGACCGGACGCCCCGAGCACCGCTATCGGACCGTGTCCTGACCCAGATCTCCTAGGCACTGTTTCTCGGATCATGTGCGGAGCCAGATGATGAGGGCGGCGAGGGTGACGGTGCCAAGATAGATGTAGGCGCGTTTCTCGTAGCGGGTGACGACTGACCGGAAGCCCTTCAGCCGGTTGATGGCGCGTTCGACCGTGTTGCGTTTCTTGTAGCGCTCGCTGTCGAACCCGGTGGGCCGGCCGCCTCGCGAACCTCGATTCCGCCGGTGTCTTTGCTGGTCGAGGCGTTCAGGGATGGTGTGCCTGATTCCGCGCCGTCGCAGGTAGCGCCGATTGTTCCGGGACGTGTATGCCTAATAGGCGTTGAGGGCTGGGAGTTGAATCAGCTCTGGGCAGGGGTCGAGCGAGATGTCTTGCTGTATGCCGCGCTTTGAGAGGGCGGTATGTGAGTACATAGGAGTTTTGTCGTCACCTGAATGTGTGGCGATGCGGCATCCCGGCCGGTCGGCGGCCATGGGCATGTTGGGCTGGGCACCGTGAGCGAGCGCAAGCCCTACAAGACCGACGTGAGCGACGAGCAGTGGGCGCTGGTCGAGCCGGTGATCGCCGCGTGGAAGGCCGCGCATCCCTCGGTCAGCGGCCATCAAGGCCGGTACGAGATGCGGGAGATCGTCAACGCGCTGCTCTACCAGGGCCGGACCGGCTGCCAGTGGGACCTGCTTCCGCACGACTTTCCGCCACCCGGCGCGGTGAAGTACTACTTCTACACCTGGCGCGACGACGGCACCGACCAGACCACTCACGACCTGCTGCGCTGGCAGGTGCGGGAGATGGCACGCCGGAAGGCGGATCCGAGCCTGGTGGTGCTCGATACCCAGAGCGTGCACGCGGCGGCCGGAGTGCCCGCTGAGTCGACGGGGCGCGATCCGGCAAAAAAGTACCGGGCCGCAAGCGCGGCCTGGCCGTTGACGTTCTGGGGTTGGTGATCGCGGTGGTCGTGATGGCGGCGTCGGCGCACGAGAACGCCGTCGGCATCGCGCTGCTGGACAAGGTCGCCGCCGACACCGACGCCGTGGAGAAAGCCCTGGTCGATCAGGGCTTCCAGAACGCCGTCGTCGCGCACGGGGAGAAGGTAGGCATCGAGGTGGAGGTCGTGGAGCGCAACCCCGCGCAGACCAGGTTCGTTCCTCAGGCCAAGCGGTGGGTCGTGGAGCGCGCCTATGGAATCTTGATGCTGCACCGCAGGCTGGTGCGCGATTACGAGCATCTGCCCCGCAGTTCGGAGTCGCGGGTGTACTGGGCGATGACCCCGGTGATAGTGCGCCGGTTGACCGGGGCGGCCGTGCCGGCTTGGCGCACCGCATGACCGGCGGGGAGCTGACGCTCGGCGCAGTGCTGGCGCGGCTGGAGGAGCGGGAACGAGAGATCACCGCGCAAGCCCAGGAGGCGCGGGAACAGATCACGCAGCTGACCGCACACCTCGACGAACTCGGCCGGGCCGTCGAGGAAGTTCGGATCACTCGCAAGACACTGCTGGAGCTGCCCGACCCGCAACCGCCCGCGCCGCCGGGCACCGAAGCTGCCGGATCATCCGGCCTACCAGCAAATCATGGCGGTGTTCGCCGCGGCCGACCATCCGCTGCGGGCGCGGCAGGTGTGCGAGGCGATGGACCTGGCGGTCGCGCCCAACAACATCAACAACGTCCGCCTGAAGCTCAAGCGACTGGCCGACCGCGGAATCCTGACCGAGACCGAGCAGGGCTTGTTCTCCCAGCCCCGGCCGTAGTCGACCGACTTCGTCACGACCTGCCCGATCGCCCCACACGAAACGAAGAATCGGGCATCAGGTCTCATACCGCCCTCTGAGGACGGCCGCGCTGGCCTCTGACCCGGCGTGCGGCTGGACATTGGCGTGCTCGGCACCGAAGAGCGCCCTTGCGCGCTCGATCGCGAGAGTCTCTACTTCGTCGACATGCTCGCAGCCGCCGTAGTAGCGGCGGCCCGGATAGCCCTCGGCGTACT
>NZ_JBSGTG010000108.1:0-4760 GCF_053607285.1 Streptomyces sp. NPDC055140
GCGCCCCGGCCGGCGCCTGCGGCATCGGCTTCTTCGGGCGTCCCATCCAACACCTCCGTGATCAAGGTGTTGCGACGACCAGTTGAATTCGCCTTGCGCTCCGTGGTCGGAGTGGAACACGGCGCCGTCCAGGCGGCCGCGGGTCGAGGCTGCCATCCGCAGTGCGTCGGTGACCAGGTCGGTGCGCTCTACGTTTCTTCCCGGGATGCCCCAGTCATTCGTAGGGTTGCGGCACCCAGGGGAGTCAGGTGTGGCTCTCGGTGCGCTGCCGTCTTGTGGCTCCACACGCTTGGCTGCCCGGCTCCCCACGACGACTCGGCCGCCGACTGGGAAGTGCGAACAGGTCGCTGCGTAGAGCAATGCCGGCGAGGTCGTTCGTGGTACGTGATTCAAGTACGAACGACGGGAGCATGAATGAACCGGACATGGGCCGGGACCGACTGCGGCAAGAGCTACCACCACTGCCTGGTCATGGACAGCGAGGGCCGAACGCTGGTGTCGCGGCGGATGGCCAACGACGAGCCGGAGCTCCTCAGGTCGGCGATGGACCAGACGACGACCTTGCGGCTGAAGCAGTCCAGCACGGTCGCGAGACAAAAGAACTCCCCGCCTGCGAGCGGGAGATACGTAATGTCTCCCATGTATTTGCGCCCCGGCTCGGTAGCGGTGAAGTCCCGCTGGAACAGGTCCGGGACCGGTGAGGCTGTCAGGTCTGGGACGGTGGTGCGCACGCGTCTGCGCAGACGGATGCCGGTGATAGGACACGTCCGCATGATCCGGGCGATCCGCTTCTCGTGGACCCGCCGCCCCTTCTCGCGGAGCTCGGCCGTCACTCGCGGGGAGCCGTAGGCGCCGAAGCTCGCCGAAGTCTTCGACGAGCAGGCTGACCGCCGACGCTCGGTCGCGGCGGATCCGCGGGTGGTGGCCAACCCGCACCGTGGCTCTGGCCCTCAGGCGTCGGCGCGCATGTTGCGCTGTGACACGGCCACGTAGCCGACGAATCCGACGATCGCGGCCGTCCACGCGAGGGTGACCGGCGACAGGCCGAGGCCGAGCCCGCCGCGGGCGTGTCCGAGTGCCATCCAGTCGGCGAGGGAAGCGCCGAGGGGGCGGGTGATGACATACGCGGTCCAGAAGGCGGTCACCGCGTTCAGGGTGCCGAAGCGGTGAGCCAGGGCGGGCACGCAGATGGCGGCCGCGAAAAGGACGACCGAGCCCAGGTAGCCGAAGCCGACGGTGGCGGTGAGGTCGCCTGCAGCGGTGCCGAGGGCGAAGGTGGCGAGGACGGCCGCCCAGTAGAACGTCTCGCGGCGGCGGGTGCGGATGCTGTGGATGGAGAGGGTCTGCTCGCTCGCGTACCAGAGGGCGAAGACCGCGGCCAGTACGACGAGGAAGGCCGGCGCCGACACGGCGTACGGTACGCCGAGGCCGACGTGCAGGACGTCGGCTGCCATGGTGCCGAACACGCTGACCATGACGACGGCGGTCCAGTAGGCCCAGGCGACGTACCGGCGCAGAGCGAACTGCACGGCGAGGGCGGCAGCCAGGGCGAGGCCGCCGAGCGCGACCGCCGGCACCGGGCCGAGCAGCCGGGCCATCAGGTCCGACGCCGTCTCACCCATGCCGGTGGTCAGCACCTTGATGATCCAGAAGTAGACGGTCGCCTCTGGCACCTTGTTCGCCATCCGGCGCACGGGGATGAGGGGCCGGCCGTCGGGGACGTGTGTTGCGGTCATGATCCGCACGATGGCACCCCGTGCCTGAACGCAGCCTGAACAGCATGCGCCCCGCAGCGGCGTCACGTAATGCCGGGGTATGACCCGATGGGCGCGGACCAGTCCCCGGTGCCACCGACTCAGGCATATGGCGACGCGCCGGCGAACGCACCCCTCGCGCGGAGCGGGACCGGTGGTGTGCTGACCTTCGACGATGCCGCTTTCCTGTGCTCTTACAGCCAGTTGGGACCAGTAGTGCACGGCGGCGGTCAGTTCTTAGTGAGCCCGCGCCACAGCTTGCGCGCCCGCCTCAGCCGGGACCGGCCGTGCGCTGCAATGGGAGGAGGAGCGGCTCGATCCGGGCCGTGGCTCCCTGCCTCTCCCACACGATCTGGAGGCGGCCCGCTCCTCTGCCCTCCGGCTCGACCACGACGAGATGCCCGCCGACGGTTCCACGCTTGCCCTGGGAAGTCGAGCAGGGCCAGGAGAGGGCCGCTGTTGCGTACGCCGCGGTGGGTGAGGGTCAGCGCCGGGTGCCGGGTTCCTGCGAAGCCGTGCGGGGGCATCCGGACTGCGGCGAGGTCGAGGCGAACCGCGCCCTCGTACAGACCCGGGCGCACCGCGTGCTGGGTCCGTCAGTCCGGCGGCTCCATGGGGCGAGGCCGACCCGGCGTTGGCTCCGCAGGGCCGGGCTCATCCGGGCTGGGGGGCGCGGGCGGCTGAGGTGGCGGGACGGGTGAGCCGGGCGGTGCCGGGGGATCTGGTGGGCTTGGCGGCTCGACCGGCTTCGGCCCATCGGGCGGCTTGCCGGGCTCTGGCGGCCCTGGGCGTGGCGGCGGCTGGGGCGGTGGCACGGGGGTGACGTCGGGGTCGGTTGGCTGAGGCACAGTTCCCATGATCACGGCTCCTGCCGGCCGAGGGTGCGTTCGAGTTTCAATGACGATCACTTTCGCGGCGCCGGCTTGCTCGGCCTCGCGCACCGCTGCGTCCAGGCCAACCCGGCCTTGGGCGATCAGCGCGAGCTGGTCGCCTCGAGCGCCGGACGCAGCAGCCCACGCGCCCCCGATGCCGCTGCTGGCGCCGGTGACCGCCACCGTGCGGCAAGCGCCAGTGTGATGCGTCATACGGTGCGGGTTTCCCTGATCAACGCCGGCAAACGGCCGTGGGAACCGTGCTGTGGGGGTGGGCTGATCGTAGGGTCGAGAGCAGGCAGACTTGGCTCGAGCGAGAAAGGCAGCTGATGCCGGTCGTGACGCTGTTCCATGCCGATGCGCCTTTGCTCGTCATGAGCTACTGGCACCCGACCGCCTGGACCAAGGCGCTCGCACAGTGCGGTCACAGCCGGGCGATGGCCCGCATCCACGCAGTGAGCGGCGCGTGTGGTGACCAGTTGCCGGACCACGTGCCCGGCAATGGTGAGGACCGTGGCGGGGCCGGGGCGGTCAGAACGGCGAATCAGGAGTTGTTCCCCCGGCTCTGGCCCCACACGCGGGCCCTTGGTGGTGCGTCCGGGCTGTTGCGGACGCTGCAGAGGCGCGGCTGGATGATCGTCCTCGCTCTCTCTGCCTCGGCGAGGGACCTTGCGGTGATGTGGTGTGTCAGGGACGCGGATGACGTGATCGACGCCGGTACCGGAGCGGAGGGTGTGGACACTGGTAAGCCCGCTCTCGATCGTAGGCCTGTTGCTCTGACGAAGGCGGGTGTGGGGCCGGCCCAAGCGCTGGTCGCCGGCGACAGCCCCACAGGGCGTGCAGTCTGCGGCCCGGGCCAAGGTGCCGTTTGTTGTGGTGCCGTACCGCGGACTCGGCGACCGGTCCCTGCGCGCGGCAGGCGCCCGGAAGGCTACGTCGGTGTTGCCGGACACCTCGCCTGTTTCAACGGCGGTGCGCTCGCGGACCCTGCCCGCTACGCGCCCGAATGCGTTTGGCCGCACGGCCGTGCGTGAGATGTTCGGCGCCAGCTACACAGTCTCTGTCGAGTTCTACGATCTCCTCCAGGCCGAAACCGGCCGCCGCTTGGCAAAACGGCGCTTCGCCGAGGCGGCCGGCAACGCCCGGCACGGGATCCTTGATGTCGGTGCGGGTACCGGGATCGTCACCGAGACCCTGCTGACTGCCTCCGCCGCGCCGATCCACGCTGTCGAGCCTGCGGCCCCGATGCGCGCGGCCCTGCTGTCCCGCCTGGCTGGTCTGGGCGCTGACCAGCGTGCCCGCGTCACCCTTCACCCCGTGTCCATCGAGAGAGCGGGACTCGAGGAGGTTGCAGACCTGGTCGTCGCCTCCAACATCATCGCCTGCCTCGACCCCGCTACCCGACGCGCCACCTGGCAGGCCGTCAGCCGCGCGCTCCTGCCCGGCGGGCTACTGCTTTTCGACCCTCCGCCCGCCGAACTGCCGACCGGGCGCGAGAAGGTGGGACGGCTCGGGCCGGTCCGGGTAGGCCCGGACATCTACGGCGCCGACATCACCTGGGAACCCGATGCGGGGATCGGGCGGATGGTCTTCACCTATCACGTCGAACGAGACGGACGGGTGTTGCGCCAGCAGCGGGAGGCATTCGAGCTGTGGCCGGCCAGCGCTTCGCAGATCGGCGCAGAACTTGAGGCACAGGGCCTGCACGTCGTACACGCCCCCAGCGCCGATCTTCTGGCCGCGCGCCGCCCTGCACGTTGACGCAGACGTATGGGCCAGCACTGGCGCACCCAGGTGCTCGGTGCGGTCCTGGTTTCGCCGGCTCACGTCCACTGGCTGGTGGGCCGGCACTGTTGCCAGGGATTCAGCGTGCTCTTGCGAGGAACCCCGGGGGTTCACCCCCGGGAGGAATCGCATCCTGTGGTGGCGATGCGGAGCATCGCCGCGGCAACGGGCGCGGAGCGCACGCAAGAAACCGGGCCGCAGCGCCCGGCGAGGAATGTGCGCTGTTCGAATGCCGGTGCGTCAGGCGGCGGGTAGCGTCACGGTCGTGAAGTTGACCGTGCAGGTGAAACTCCTGCCGACGCCCGTGCAGGCGGCGGCACTTGAGGAATCCCTGCATGCCTGTAATGAG
>NZ_JBSGTG010000109.1:0-4697 GCF_053607285.1 Streptomyces sp. NPDC055140
CCCTTGACGCTCTCAATGACTTCTGACAGTTCGTCTCGATCGGCAGACAAGCTGTCGGGCTGGACCAGCCGTGCCGCCACCTCGTCGCATGCCTCGTCGAAACCGGGGTCAGCGACTCCCGGGTTGAACAAGAAGGCCATGGGTCCCCCTCGTAGGGCCAACTGCGGAGCAGCCTCCGCGAGTTCAGAGATCAGTATTACCGCACAAGCCCCCGGCAGGGAGCGCGACTGCACGTCAGGCTTCAGCGCGTTCCTCACGGGCACCGGGCCATCGGCCCTTGTGCCTTTGGAAGGCCCAGTGAGCTACCGCCTCAGCCACCTTCAGCTGCGAAGGCGACTCGGCACGGTCAATGTGCGCGTACTCGACACTGGCCAGGGCCACGAGACGCTCAGGCCCTCCCAGATGCGGGTGAAAGCCACGTCGGACGATCGCGGTGGTGGCATCCAGGGGGCTGTCGCCGGCGCTGTGATGTTCGGCGATGAGACCCCTGAGGTCTTCCAGGTACCGGATGTGGGCTTCAAGGTCCTTGACCGTCATCTTCCGGCCGTGGCCGGGGATGATGACGTCCGGGGCCAGCGTCAGAATTGCCCGGTTGGCTTCGATCACGTTCGCGAGAGGCCCTGCCCAGTGCACGGGATGGTCGCCGTTGAAGATGACATCTCCGGCCACGACCAGGCCGAGTGCCGCCACGTACGCGATCACGTCGCCCTCTGTGTGGGCCGGACCGACCTCGATGAGCTGCACGTCCAGGTCGCCCACCCGTACGGTGTGATGAGCCTCGAAGGTGCGTGTCGGTCCCACGACTTTGATCCCGGCGAAGTCGTATTCCGAGAACTTCTGACGCATGTACCAGCCCAGCGGGTCATCGCCGTCACCCTGCGAAACCAGCATGTGCATGGCCTTGGGCGACAACTCCCTGCTCACATGGCTTGAGTTGACCTTGCTAGATATGATCTCGACTTGGGGGAAGTGCTGGCGAAAATGCTGGTTTCCAAACGTATGGTCCCCATTGGCATGGGTATTGACGATCGTCTGGATTTCAGCACCTTCCGGCAGTACTCGCCGGCAGGCCGACAGTAGGCCCTTCGTGGTCGGGTTGTCGTAGGGCGTGTCGACGAGCACTGCTTCGTCACCTGACACGATGAGGACGCAGTTTGCGTTCCCCCATGTGCCTGGCTTGGCCCGCGTGTCCCACAAGAAGGCGCCGCCGCCGAGCGGGATGAGGTTCTCGGGAAGAGTCATGGGCGCATTGTCGTCAACTCCGTAGGCGCATGGGGCGTGTTCATCTCCACAACCTGCACCGTGCAGCCATGCAATTGCTTGAGGGGACTAGACCAATTTGCTGACGCGGGATCAAAGCGGCTGCCAGAAGGGCGAGTTGAGGGCCTACAGATCGGCGGGACCTTGCAAGTATTCGATCAGTTCGAATACTCGTAGAATCTGTACTCGTAGAAACCTTGGGTTGTGGAGAGCCCGGCAATGCGCAACATTCTGCCCCCGCCTGAGACGACTCACCGTGTCTGGTGCAGCAGCGAGGGAGACGGCAGAATGATCGCTGCAGTCCACGAATCGCCAGCTAGAGCGCGGTCGAGCCGGAAGCGGACTTGCTCTGCACGAAGGCACGGACCAAAGACGCGGCCTGGCGGACTCGACGTGGCATCACGTCAACGACCGCGGTGCCAGCTCCGTCCGGCGCAGGCGCATTGCGTGTGTACCCGATTTGCTCCAGCATGCGTCCGAGTGCCCTGTCCCGGCCGCCGTGCTGGCCGAGGAACGTGACCACGTCCCCGCAGCGGCGACTAGCAGGAGGTCGACGTCGCGGTCACGGCCGAGCACGCATGGCTCGTGGTCGTCGGACGGGGAAAACTCCACGGTCCTCCACTCGGCTGATCTCTTACGCCAGAGGGCCGGGACCGACCTCGCCTCAGTATCCGGAGGCCAGGCGGTGCATGGGCGGTGCGGGTATGACGGTCTGGGAGATCGTGCCCAGCGGACCCCCGGTGAGCCGCACCACGTCCCCAGGCTTGAGCCAGCCGCGGAAGTCGGCGGCTCCAAAGTGCTCCAGGAGGCAGCCTCCGGGAATGGTCCCGGAACCGATGACGTCGCCGGGCTCCAAGTCCACGCCCCGGGAGGCATAGGCGATGACGTCGGGGAAGTCCCAGTCGTGGAAGCCCTCTTCGTACTGCCGTCGATCCGACGCCTTGCCCGACCCGATCAGTTGGCCGTTGACGTATGCGCTCAACCTTGTGTCCTCGTCGAACTCGTCCACAGTGAGCAACCAGGGCCCTAGCGTCGTCGCGGCGTCCTTCGCCTTGAGTAGCCCAATGCCCAGCTGGCGTTCGCGCAACTGGTGGTCGCGGGCGCTCCAGTCGCACATCAGGGTGTAACCGGCGATCAACTCACGGGCCCTGTCTGGCGGGATGTCGCGGCCCCCACGGCCCAACACGATCCCTATCTCCAGTTCGAAGTCGAACATCGTGCTGCCGGGGAAGACCGGTACGGGATCGTATGGGCTTGCGACGATGCCACGCTCGTTGCCCTGATAGAGGGCAGGCACCTGCTTCCACACTTCCGCGAGGGCTTCGGTGCCGCCGAGGGCGACCTGGCAGGCCCGCAGGTGTCCCAGGTAGCACAGGGCGTCGCGGAGCTGTCCGGGGCGTGGGATCGGGGCGCGGAGCTGTACTTCCGCGAACGGCAGGACTTGGAACGGGTCTCGCAGTGCCCGCTCCGCCTCCACGCGCAACTCGTCGCTGCCACCCGCCGCAGACAGCAGCCCCAGCATCGTCTGTCCAGGCGTGAGCCCGTAGACGGTGTCGTCCTGCAGAAGACCGACGCGGTCCTCTTCGCTCAACGCCGACCTGTAGGTGATCCACCGCATAGCCGCCCCCGATCATCAGACACGTGTGTGGATCAACGTACGCGGTCGCCCCTCAGCCAGGGAACGGCGCGCAACTTCCCGTGGCGGATCGGAGTAGGGGCCGTCGAGTGTGGAAAGGGTGCGCGGCGAGCCGGCAGGGGACTGGCGTGCCGGGCCGCGCAGACGGCTACGGTCACCAACCCCGAAACCGCGGCCTTGCCGGCCAGCGCTGGTCAGTCGAAGGGGGAGAGCGCACTCATGCAGCCGGCCCGTGACGTGCGGGTCGGCCACCGAAGCGCTCGTGAGCCAATCGGCGCCCTGTTGCGACAGGTAGCCGAGTTGAGCCAGTCGTCGGCGCGGGCGCGGCTCACCTGCCCGTGCCCGAACATTTCATTTTCGGGGCAACGGTGCGATTCGGGTGAGGGCAGGTCGGGCCTCGGGCGCGACGCCCTCCCATACGGTCCATCCCTCGGTGGCGGGATCGAGTGATACTGCGAGACCGGCCGCAGTGAGAATGTCGGCGATGACCTGGTCCAGGGCGCGGTTGGCAGTGGTTATGAGATGTTCGGCCGGCTCGGTCTCGCCGTCCGATGCCTTGAACAGAGCAGCCGAGGCCTGCCAGCAGACAGCGACGTGATCGATGGGGTGACCTTCTGGGATTCCGCCGCGGTCCAGGCGCACTCCTGCGTCGCCGGTTTCCGCTGCCAGGGGGAGCCCAACTAGGCGCAGCGTCTCGCTGATGCGCTTCACGAGCGGCATGGGGAGCCGGAGGGCGTCCGGTTGGACAATTCGGTTCATGCTGCGCTCCTCGTATGTGCATGAGTCCGGAGGGATGCCCCGGCGCAAATCCCGCGGCGACAGCGTGCCATTTTCATGGTGATCAAGCCCGGCTCCGCCACTAGGGTTGCTCGAACTCAAATACTAATCAGGTACTTGGGTTCCACATAAAGTGAGGAGGGGCACGTGGCATCGCGCACGGCTCCGGGGCCCGACGGCCACCTGGCAGACCTGCTGGACCACCTTCCCGAGCAGATTGCGCAGCACCCGGGCACGGTCCAGAGCATCACCGACTGGCTCGCGTCCGCATTGAAAGGGTACGTCCTGGTCAGCGGGGGGACCCAGATGCTCGCAGCATCCCCGGAGAGCGCACCAACTGTGCTGGCACCGCTGCTGATGCGCTCGGGGCAATCTCAGGGCGCAGCCCTTGGGACCGGGGGATTGCAGCATCGAGTCATCCCGCTCGACCTACCGGGCAGCGAGGCAGCCGCCGTGGCCGTGGCCAGTGACGGGCCGTGGGGGAGTGACGAACATGCCCTGATCCGGCAGGCGGTGAAGGTCCTGTCCATGGCGGTGGGCATGAGCCAGGTTCGTCTGGTTGAGGATGCCTGGCGCAATCTTGGCCACGCGACTTTTCAGCTCCTGATGCTGGGCCTGTTCGTTGAGGCTCAGAGGGTTATGGCTCCTCTGGCGCCCGGACTGCTCGACACACGACAGGTGCGTGTCTACGTGATCGACTGCGGAACCGCGAACCGGGAGAACAGTGCCGCGGAGTGCGACCGGGCAATCGCCGGTCGTGGCTTGCTTGTTCGGTGTCCGGGTATCGGCAGTCACCTCATCGTGGTGGATCCTCTCCACGGTGACGAGAGCGATCCAGACAGCCTGGCCGCCACGCTAAGGCGGACCGTGGCTTCGATGAGCGGGCACCGGATGGGGCTGAGCCTCACTCATCCGCTCGGTGACGTCAGCGCCGCTCACAGCGAGGCAGAGTCGGCCCTGGTGGCCGCACGGGACGAGGCAGACCGCGCGGCTGTCTACACCGCGCGTCCGCGCATCCTCGACC
>NZ_JBSGTG010000110.1:0-4586 GCF_053607285.1 Streptomyces sp. NPDC055140
GAGTAAGGGAGGAACCACGCGGGGGCCTGCCAAACTTTCGAATCAGCGGCTCCTGGAGACCTCCGGGTTGGCCAAGGCCGCGCACGCCGCGTCCTGCGGCGAGGGTGGGCTCGACCCCGGCGAGGTAGCTAAGGAGTTCGCCGCGCTTGTCACCAGACCTGCCCTGACGGGCGAGGACTGGTTGCTGGTGGACGCCGACCTCCCGGAGGGCTGCTCGGCCCAGGTGGGGGAGTGGACCCTGGAACGGGTGAACCCCCAGCGGTTGGCCGAGCTGCGACCTGAGGGTGTACTCGGCCGGTTCCGGCCGTTCGCGCTGGACTTCGGTCTCCTGGACGGGGCCGCCTTTCTCCACCGGGAAACGGCTTGGCGGCCAACTGGGACAGTCCTTCCGTGGCCAGTGCTGCACGCACGCCCGCAGGTCCGCTTTGCGGTGCCGCAGGGCGTGCTCGGGCTCTGGGCGTGCGAACCGGTCCACCTGGATGCCATCTACTACCGGGAAAACGGCCGGCAGACCGTGCGCGAGTTCGGCAGCGTGCCCGTGGAGGAGCAGTCCAATGACGGGGAGAATTTCTGGGAGCGTCGCATGGATGGCCCGTACAGGGTGGAGCCAGCTGAACTGGTCGCCTTCACGATATTCATTGCGGCCTCCGGTGAGCTGATGGCCACCGCTGCTGCCGAACTGACCGCCGCCAGGAAGCTGGCCGACCGTAAGCCGAGTCCGCGGGCGCAGCGCCTGGCCCGTGCCACCGAGCACTTGGTCCAGGCGACTCACGCAACGTACGGGGGCGATTACGTCCTTCACGGGATGCTGGACGAACTGGTGACGCACTACGTGATCGCCCTGGAAGCACTGCTGGCGGGTGGGGAGAGCGAAGGTCTGACCCGACGGGTCGGCCAGCGTGCCGCTGCCCTGCACCTGACCGACGACGCTCGCACAGATGCTGAGGACCTGGTCCGCCGGGCCTACGCAGCGCGGTCCATCTACGCCCACGGGGCGCCACCGCCCGCCAAGGAGAAGGACCGGTTCCCCGAGAGTGACCTGCCGCGCCTGCGCCAACTGACCTACCGGGTGCTACTGCGCTGGCTTGTGCTCTGGGCGCCAGATGAAAGGGACCAGCCCCAACCGCACCAGCAGCAGCACCAACTACTGGACCGGTCCTTGATCTCCCGCCAGGTAGCCAGCAAGAAGATCGAGGAGCCGCTGCGCCGGTTCTACGCCGCTACGCCTGCCCGCGGATCTGCCCGCCGACGTGTGCTGAGGTGAGCCGCGCGGGTCGGATGGGCTCCAGGGAAAGTACTGGGCTGGGTCGCAGTGATCGGATCGCGCCTGTGGGGTCTGCCGGCTGCAGTCGTTTGCATCTGAGCGGTGAAGCCGACCTCGCCCCTGGACCCGGACTCCGCCGCCCGCCCTGCTGCGCCGCCACGCTCACGGTGAAGGCCCGCCGGGCGGCGCCCGCCGGGCCCGTGCGGCCGGGCCGTCGGTCCGGTGGTGTCCTGGCCTGGGTGCCACCGTCGTGGAGCGGGCAGCCAAAAGATCTGGGCGTGGTGCCGGTGCCGGGTGCTGGCAGGCTGCCCCGTTCCTCGAGCACCTGGTGTGCGGGGTGGTGGCCGGGCAGGCTAGTTTACTCGGGTGAGTCTCCTTGATGATGTGGCCGAGCGTGACGGCTGGCGCTGCTGGGTGTGTGACGAATCGGTCGACCCCGACGAGTCGGTGAACGACCCGCGGGGGCCCAGCGTGGACGGCCGGACCGCCGACCGCAAGGCCAAGGTCGCCGAGCGGCTCGCGCACCGTGGGTGCAACACCCGTAAGGGCGCGGTCAAGGTGGTCATCGCCTGGCCGGACCGCCTGTACGTGGTCGAACCCGCGCCGCTGATCACCGTTGCCGGGAGGCTGGAGCGCAAGGGGGGCCGCGAGATGGTGGGCCGTTGTCCGACCAGGCAGGACGCCCAAGAGGCGGCGGATTGGCTGGTGGACCGGTTCTCCCGACTGGTACCGGGGCTGCCGGTGACCGCCGACATCGAGGCGGGCGGCGGTCAGTTCCTCGTCATCCTGGCCACCGGCCGCCGCTGATCGCGTGCGGGGGCGGCCCGAATCACCGTACGGGTGATCACGTTCGGGGCATCGTTCGAGGCCAGACCATAAAGAACAAGCTGAGCCCAAGTGCGGCGAGCGCGGTGAGCTTGTCGGCGGTGAGCTTGGCTCGGCGGGTCTTGCTGTTCGACAGGAACACTGCCCTTGCCGAAAACCTCATCCGCCCTGGTGGGAGCTTGGTGTGCGGGGTCTCGGGCCCGGGGGCTCGAATTGGTCCTCTCGCGCGACTGGTGACCGCCCCGGCATGATTGCCGATCGTGCTGCTGCGATTGGCTTACCTGACCGTGACGAACGCGTTCGCGATGCTGCGTGTGCTGCCGATGAGCGATCGGGACAAGGACGCGGAGATCCTCGCCTTGCGCCATCAGATCACGGTGCTGGAGCGCCAACTCGGTGGCGAGACGGTGCGGTTCACCCCGAACGATCGCGCGTTCTTGGCGGCGTTGCTGCATCGGATGCCGGTCGAGGTGCTGCGCAGGGAGCGGCTGCTGGTGCGTCCGGACACGGTGCTGCGCTGGCACCGCGATCTGGTCGCACGCCGCCATGCGGCCCGGTCCCGGCCGAAGCGCTCGGGACGGCCGTGGATCCTGCGCTCCATCCGCGCCCTGGTCCTGCGGCTCACCCAAGAGAATCCCAGCTGGGGGTATCGCCGCATCCACGGTGAACTTCTCGTTCTCGGTATCAAGGTGGCCGCCTCCACCGTCTGGGAAATCCTCAAGGAGGCCGGGATTGATCCGGCGCCCGAACGAGCCTCCAGCACGTGGTCGGACTTCCTGCGCTCGCAGGCCGACGCCCTGTTGGCGTGCGACTTCCTGGAGACGGTCACGCTGTCCGGGGCGCGGCTGTATGTGTTCGCGGTGATCGAGCACGCCAGCCGGCGGATCAGGATCCTGGGCGCCACCGCGCACCCGACCGCCGCGTGGGTGATGCAAGCCGCGAAAAACCTCGTCATGGACCTCGAAGACGCCGAATGCCGGGCAAGGTTCCTGATCCGTGACCGCGACGGGAAGTTCCCCGCCCTGTTTGACACCGTCCTCAAGGACGCGGGGATCGAGGTCGTGCTCAGCGGCGTACGGATGCCGCGCATGAACTCGATCATGGAAAGGTGGGTGCAGACCTGCCGGTGTGAGCTGCTGGACCGCACCTTGATCTGGAACCAGCGGCACCTGCTCCACGCGCTACGGGAGTTCGAAGAGTTCTACAACTCCCACCGGCCGCATCAGGGCATCGCCAACGCCCGTCCGCTGCACCCGCTGCCGGTGCCGATCACCGATCCGGAGCAGATCACCCGCCTCGACATACGAAAACGCGAACGACTCGGCGGCATCCTCCACGAGTACCAACATGCCGCCTGAACTGGGCGGATGAGGTTTTCGGCAGCAGCAGGGCCAGACGCCTGCGTAAGTCGGGTAACAGCCCCTGGGGCCACGGCAGACCCTGCCTTGAGCGTGGGTGCCGGCGTGGATCTATATGGCGTCGACCGGTTCAGGTGGCGCGAGACAGGACCCACCGCATCTCTTTGAGGGGCGGGAGCGATGCCCGCCTAGGGTGAGGGGCGAGCCCTGGCGGTCACTGGGGGAGAGGCGCAATGATCAGGCTCATGCGCATTCTTCTCCTTGGCGGCACCTGGTTCCTGGGGCGCGCCGTCGCCGAGAACGCCCTGGCGCGCGGTTGGAGGGTCACGACCTTCAACCGCGGCCGCAGCGCCCCCGACCTGCCAGGGACCGAGCCGGTGCACGGCGACCGCACCAGTGCGGACGACCTCAAGCGGCTTGCCGCTCACGGCCCGTGGGACCTCGTCGTCGATACGTCGTCCTCCGAGATGGCCCCGTGCCAGGTCCTCGACGGCACGCGCGTGCTGGCGGCAGAGGCGGAGCGGTACGTGTACGTCTCCACGGTCAATGCCTACCGGGGATGGCCGCACGAGGCGCTCACGGAGGACAGTCCCGTCTATGCGGCGCCGCCGGACGCGTCCCGCGAGTATGGCGCCGGCGACGGTGTGACCGTGCACTACGGCATGCAGAAGGCCGGATGCGAGGCAGCTGTGTTGTCTCAGTTCGGGGACCGGGCGACAGTGTTGCGGCCCGGCGTGATCCTGGGCCCTGGCGAGTACGTGGGGCGCTTGCCGTGGTGGCTGAACCGGGCCCGGCGGGGAGGCGCGATCCTCGCCCCGGGCGGGCCCGGCACGCACGTCCAGCCGGTCGATGTCCGGGACGTCGCCGAGTTCGCGCTCACGGCAGCACCCGACGCCTACAACGTGGCCGCGCCGCGCGACCGGGACACCATGCGGGACCTGCTGGGGGCCTGTGTGGCCGTCACCGGCAAACGCGGGCGCCTGGCGTGGGCGCCGGACGAGCTGCTCACCGCGCACGGTGTTCGGGAGTGGACCGAGCTCCCGCTGTGGCGCACAGCAAAGGGCACGTGGGCCGTCGACAGCACGCGCGCGCAAGCTGCTGGGCTCGTGTGCCGTCCGCTCGCGCAGACAGTCGCCGAC
>NZ_JBSGTG010000111.1:0-4430 GCF_053607285.1 Streptomyces sp. NPDC055140
GTGTTGCATCGACCAGTTGAACTCGCCCAATACGGATCCCGGGCCTTCGCCGCCCTCTGCGACCAACTCGGGGTCACACGGTCGATGGGCGCGGTCGGCACCAGCGCCGATCGGCGTCACCTGGTGTCCCTGAGGTGGTCTCGTGCCCAGGTCTCGAAGGTGGTGAGGGGCAGACCCAGATCCCGTGCGAACTTGGGGCGGGCGGGCTGGGATTCTTCGTTGATGCGGGCCTGTGCGAAGCCCATGCCGGGCATCCCGGCGGCGGTCGCCTCTTCTTCGGTCATGTCGGGCGCGGTCAGCTCGGTGCCCAGGGCGTGGGAGAGGACCGCGGCGATGTCCGTCATCGTCAGGAGGTCGCCAGCCAGCTCGAGCTCGATCCTGTCGAACCGTTCAGGCGCGGCGATGGCCGCGGCGGCTGCCGTGCCGATGTCGTCGACAGCGATCAGGGACAGCCGGGTTGCGGGTTTCAACAGGCTCACCAGACCGCCCTCGACCCCGCGGGGGAACATGATCGCGGCGGAGGGGCGGAAGTTCTCCATGAAGAAGCCCGGCTTGATGAGCGTCCAGTGCGTGAAGTCAGCCTCGCGGACCCGGTCCTGGATCCCGGCCTTGGCGGTGTAGTACGGCTCCATCCAGGCCCACCGGCCCTTGACCCAGCTGACGTGCTGCCCCGCACCGGAGACGGAGGTGTGGACGAACTGTGGGACCCCGGCGGCCCGCGCGCCTTCGATGAGGTTGACGGCCTGCGCGACCTCGCCCTCGAACCCGCGGCCGTCCATGTCGGGCATCTGGACAGAGAAGACGGCGCGCACTCCCGCGGCAGCCCGGCTCACCGAGCCACGGTCGTCGAGGTCGCCGGTGACCAGTTCGCCGCCGAGCGCCGCGATTGCCTTGGCCCGGGCGGTCGCGGGGTTGCGGACCAGCGCCCGGACGGCAATGCCCGCCGTGAGCAGGGCACGAGCGGTGGCACCACCCTGCTGACCGGTGGCGCCGACGACCAGAACGGGGGCGGACTCTGTGGTCATGCTGCTCCTCGGATGACATTCCGACGTAAACGGCGGGACCCACCGTTTATGTCGAGTACGATACGGAGGGCCCCGCCACTTAGCAAGCACGGAGACGACGCCATGACGGCCCAGCGCGCGGATGCCCGACGCAACTACGCACGGATCCTCGCCGTGGCGGAGGCGGAGGTCGCCGCGCACGGCACCGACGCCTCCCTGGAACAGATCGCCCGCACCGCCGGAGTCGGATCGGCCACCGTACGCCGACACTTCCCCAGCCGCCGGGCCCTGCTGGAAGCGGTATTCAGCAAGAGGATCGACGCCCTATGCTCCTGTGCCGCGAATCTCGTCGACGCGGACGACCCCCGAGCCGCGCTGCTGGACTGGCTGACCGCCCTCACCGCCTACGCGACCTCCGCCCGCGGCATGGCCGATGCGCTGCTCCAGGACGAGATGGACGACGCGGATCACGTGAATGCCTGCGCGGCGCGGCTCGGCGGTGCGGTCGATCCGCTGCTGGACCGCGCCGCCCGGGCCGGCGCGGTGGCACCAGAGGTAACCACCGGCGACCTGATCTCGCTGGTCACGGGCCTCGCACTCGCCACGGAGCATCATCCGGACCCTGCCGCCGAAGCGCACCGGCTGCTAGCCCTGACGGTACGGGGGATCAGCCCGCAAGGGTGAGAAGGCAGGCGTGCCTGTGTGGGCGGCGCTCCCTGGCGAAGGCCCGCAGCGGTCCGCCGGAGCACCCCAGGGAACGTGGCGGGGCGGGCTCAAGACGATGCGGCGGGACGCCCGGTGCACCCGAGCAGCCCCGCTTTCCGCTCCGGCGCAGTGAACGCCGTCTCTGCCCGGCTCAGGGAACCAGCACGATCCTCCCGAACACCTCTCCCGCGTCCATCTTGCGGTGGGCCAGCGCCGCCTGGTCCAGCGGCAGCACCTCGTGCAGCACCGTGCGCAGGTCCCCGAGTGCGGCATCGGCGAACTGGGACGACCGCACGGCCTGCCGGTCGGGGCCGGGCACGGTGTCGGAGCTGAAGGTGGCGAACGACAGCGATCTGCGGAAGGCACCCATCAGTCGCATGCCGAAGTCCGCCGGCGGCTGCCCCCCGACCACACCGACGGCCACGTACCGCCCGTTGGACTTCAACCTGTCCAGGAAGAGGGGAAGCTGGGGACCTCCCACGACGTCGATCACCACGTCGAAGCCGGCCGGTGCGTCCGGGCCGCCCTCACCGGAGCGGCTCAGGACATGCGTCGCACCCAGCTCCTTCAGGCGGGCCCCACGCTCGGCCGATGAGGTGGTGACCGCCACCGCGCCCGCGCCGCCCCTGGCTGCGAGCTGGACCGCCGTGATCCCGATGCTGCCCGCCGCACCGCGCACGAGCACCGTCTCTCCGGGCGCGAAACGGGCCCGCTCCAGGGCGAAGTGGGCGACCACGCCGGAGCCACCGAGAGCAACCGCGTCGGTGCCGGTCAGACCGTGGGGCAGCGGCAGCACATCATCGACCGAGGCGACGGCTTGCTCGGCATACCCACCGGATAGGCCGGTGAACGCCCACACTCGCCGCCCGATCCACGAGGCATCCACGCCCTCTCCCACCGCGTTGACGCTTCCCGCGACCTCGCTGCCCAGGAGGTGGCCCGCCCGGAACCCGTAGGCGGCGAGCGTTCCCCGGCGGATCACGGCGTCCACGCCGCCCACTCCGATCGCCTCCGTGGCGATCCGCACCTGCCCCGGGGCGGGAACGGGCACGGGCAAGTCGATGACCTCCAGGCCCTCAGGATTTCCGAACGTCCTGATGACGACTGCTTTCATCTCTGCTCCTTGGGCCGGTGGACGGACGGGACACAACTGCTGCGACCGTGGGGGCAGCACCGCCATCGGACCGTAACGGACGCCCTCGTCCGTCTGGCTGAAGTGAGAAACGATGACCGACCAATTGCCTCAGACCGCGCGCTCCGACGCCCGCGACAACCGGGCCCGCATCCTGGACGCCGCCCGCGCGGTGTTCGGCGAAAAGGGCCTGAGCGCACCCATGCGCGACGTCGCCCGGCACGTGGCCCTCGGCCCCGCCACGCTGTACCGGCACTTCCCGACCAAGCAAGCACTGATCGCGGAAACCTTCACCGAGCAGCGCCGAGCCTGCCACGACGCCGTCCGGGACGCCCTCATGGACGCGGACCCGTGGCACGGATTCCAGAGCCTGATCGAGCGGATCTGCGAACTCCACGCACACAGCCGCGGATTCGCCGACGCCTTCATGACCGCCTTCCCCGAGGCCATGGACTTCACCACCGACCGCGAGCGGACCGTACGCGCGGTCACCGAACTAACCCGCCGCGCCCAGGAGACCGGCCAGCTCCGCCCCGGCTTCGTCGTCGACGACCTGATCCTCATGCTCACGGCCCACCAGGGCCTCCAGCACGCGCCATGCCCCGCCCGGCTTACGGCCTCCCGCCGCTTCGCCGCCTACGTGATCGAGGCGTTCCGCGCCGCACCGGAGACGGGAGGGCAGGTCAACCTGTCACCCAAACCTGCATCAGACCTGGTATGACATAGGACAGTTCACCGATGACCAGGGCAAGCTCATCGAGCCGTACCTGCCGATCGGTGAGTACAGCCGGGGCGGGATTCAGGCGGGCGGGGTGTCGGGGCGAGCGTCGTACACGGCGCGGGCGGCGTCGATGTGCGTCAGGTGCGTGATGCTCCACTCCAACAGGGGTGCGGTGGCTTCGCGGAGGGTCCTGCCCATCGGAGTGAGTTCGTAACTGACGTGCGGCGGCATGATGTTGCGGACGGTCCGTGTGAGGATCCCGTCGCGTTCCAGGCCGCGCAGGGTGACGGTGAGCATACGCTGGCTGATCCCGTCGACGGTCCGCTTGAGTTCGGTGAAGCGGCGCGGCCCCTGGCTGAGGTTACGCACGATCAGCAGCGACCACTTGTCGCCGACGATGCCGAGCACTTCACGGGCCTGGCACGGGCCCTCCGGCCGTGCCGGCGGCGACTCGCCGCCCGCGGTGCCAGTCATGGTTACCTCCAGAGAACCGGGGCACCTGAATGTGCCTTATTGATCGGGGTGCGGCAGGTGCAGCACGATGATTTCGGTTCCCGAAGAGTACCGAGGCGCAAAAAGGAACCGCAATGTTCCTGCGCCTTTACGCCCTGAAGAGGAAGAAAATCCACCTCATGTCAACTTTTCTGCTGGTACACGGTGCCTGGCACAGCGGCCGGTGCTGGGAGCGGGTGGTCCCGCTGCTGGAGTCGGCCGGACACCGCGCGTTCGCGCCCTCGCTGACCGGCTACGGCGACAAGGCACACCTGCTCGGACCCGAGGTGGGCCTCGACACGCACGTCGAGGACGTCCTGAAGCTGATCCACCAGGAGGACCTGACCGAGGTGGTGCTGGTGGGTCACAGCTACGC
>NZ_JBSGTG010000112.1:0-3362 GCF_053607285.1 Streptomyces sp. NPDC055140
CCATTGGATGAACGGGTTGACGAAGGTCAGCGGGCGGGCCGGACCGGGAGGGGCGGCACGACGTTCAGGTCGCTGGTCATGTGGACGCTGTCGTCGGAGTGACTGTGTACGTGGAAGGGCCAACCGGCTCGCGCGCAATCACGTTCGATGATGTCCCGCTTGGCCAGTACCCGGGCCCTGGCCAAGGGTGAGAAGGACACGTGCAGGCGCTCTCTCGTGAGGATCAGGATCCCGCTCTCCCGGTAGATCACACCGACGCGGAAGTCTTTGCCGTAGCCCGGTCGTAGTCCGTGGCGCCGCAGGGCCTGGGTGACGGCCTGCGCAGGTGTCACCGGGCGGTGGTAGCGGCGTGTGAACGGTATGCGCATCACAGCTCCTAGGACTTAGTCGAGTGGTGGCAAGAGCTGGAGGGCGTGCGGGCTGCCTGCGTGTTCAGCAGACGGACGGACCGGGCCGCCCCCGGCGGGCGCAGCGTTGTGTGTCAGCTCTCGTCTGGATCGCTGCTGCACTCCTGGTGGATTTGGGAGGCTTCCTCCCACGTCAACGCGTGCTGCCCGTACGCGGCGTGCGTTCCTTGGGCGACTTTGTCCAGCAGTCGTTTCGTGCGCTCCCGTGCTTCGCGGGCGGCTTCCTCGGCGTACCAGTCGATGAGTTCTTCTGGGGTGGCGTCGGTGACGACGAAGGAGGAGACGACGGTGGAGAAGACGGCGAGGAGCCCGTCTGGTTGCTCGATGATCTGATGGCCCATGGCAGTTCCTCACTTCTCGGTGTCGGTGGCGGGCGGGGTGGTGGTGAGGGCGGCCAGGAGGGGGGCGACACGGTCGGCGGCCTCGTCTGCGGCGTGGAGCTCGGCATCGGAACGGAGCGGCTTGCCAAGTTCCTCGGCGACGGTGGCGCTGGTGTAGGGAGCGGTGAGCGGGCTGACGGTGTAGGTGCTGTAGGGGGCGAGGTGGGCTTCGGCCCAGGCGCGGGCGCCGTCATCGGTGGCGAAGGGGCCGTAGGGGTAGAGGTCGACTGTGTCGCCGGTGTTGTGGGGGGTGGTGGCGACGACGAGCCAGGTGTGGGTGCGGTGACCGCCGACGAACTGGGCGTCGACGGTGCCTATCGGTTCCCGGTCGAGGTTGTGGAGGGTGGTCAGGTGCAGGAACATGCCGGAACTGCCTTCCAGGAGGGGGATGTCGAGGGACCGCGTGAGGCCGCGGTAGAGGACATGCGGTGCAGCAGGGGTGGTGGCACTGTCGGGGCGCGGCCGGCTAGGGCGGCAACCCGGGTGTGGTGCCCGGACGTTGGCCACCCGCGGCACGGCACGGCACGGGTCGAGGCGCGGGCACGGCGGTTCCGGGTACGACGAACGCGACACGACCCGTCCCTTGGGGAGGGGCGGGTCGTGTCGGCGGCGTGTTGCGTGGGGTCAGCTGGCGGAGTGCCCGGCGATCACGTCCTGGACGGCCGTGACGACGCGGGTGGTGTCCTGGGCGAGGTCAGTGTTGGTGGACTGGTAGAACTCGGTGAAGTTGCCGTTGTCCTTCTCGGTGTCGGGGTAGTAGACGGCTCCCCAGCCCTGGTGCTCGCTCGGGCGGTAGTCGATCTCGTTCTCCTTGGCGCGGCCGACGATGCCGGTGACCATGATGATGCCGTGGGCGCCGACGGGTACGGCGATGTAGCGGCATCCGCCTTCCCTGTCCGGGCGGGAGGTGATGTGCGCACGGCTGAGGGCGTTCTGCAGGAACTGTCCGGCTGAGGGAGTGGGCATGGTCCCGGGGGTCCTTCCGTCGTGTGGAGGGGTGCGGCGAGACCATGCGCAGCGTTGGGGGTTAGCACCGCAACCGTGCCGGCAGCTCGCTGCGGGGACGGCGGGCAGGGGTAGGGGGCGTTCAGGCCAGGGCGGCGGGGCGGGCGTGGCGAACGCGAACGGCCCACCCCGGGACGGGGGTGGGCCGGGCGGCGCGGGGCGTTGAGGGAGTCCGGCGGAATCCGGTGCCCTGGGACGGTGTGCTTCGCGCTGAGATGGTCTCCCTCGTGTCGGGGACACGTTTCCCGCTCACGGTCGGTGGCGTGACCACCAGGCGGCGCACGCGGTGCACGGCGTGTCTCCTTGGGATGGGTAGGCCCCGGTCACCCTGGGCGTGCGGGTGCAGGAACGTGTGGCTTCGTCAAGTGCGGTGATGAGCACCGCTACGGCGTCGGAGTGCAGTGCGGGGAGCTGCCGGGGGGCGATGCGGTCCCCGAGGGCGTCGGTGACGGAGAGGTCGTCCCTGTCCACCCAGATACCCAGGGGGTGTGGTGCGAGGAGATACCCAGCGGGCATGACCGGAACCTTCCTCATCCACAGTGCCCCGATCAGCGCCGAGCGGCGGAATTCGTTCGCCACGTTGACGTAGCTGACGGGGGTGCGGCGGTGTCCTCCGCTGTCGAGGGTGGGCTCCCGCTGCCCGGAGGCGACCTCACGGCCGTACTGGATGAGCTTCTTGGCCGACGCCCACAAAGTGGCTGGCGCTTCGTGGTTCGGGCCGGGCTTCGTGGTGTACGGGTGCATCGTGGCCTCTCCTTGACGTTCGATTGGGTTGTGGGGACGCCGGGACCGGGCCGGGCGAAGCTGCGGTAGAGGGCGTGCGGTGCGGCCGGTGGTGGCACTGTCGGTGCGCGGCTGGCTAGGGCGGCAACCCGGCCCTGGGGGCGGGCGTTGCCCGGCCCGGCAGGGACCCGGCGGGGCGCGGGGCGGGGCGCGGGGGCGCGGTGCGGGGCGCGGGTACGGTCCGGAATCACGGGAGTTGCCGACACGGGTACGGGGCGCGGCGGTCACAGGCGCGGTACCGGTGCCGGGGGCGGGCACGGTCGGGCGTGGGGTGGGTCAGGCAGCGGCCGGTCCCGGGGCGGGGGCGGGGCCGATCGGTGGGCGGCAGGCGGCGCAGTGGCCGACTTCGCTCGGGCGCGGGCACGCGGGGGCCCCGTCCTGCCAGATGGCGGGGCGGGGCGGGGCCGACAGTAGGGGGCCGGTGCAGGGTCACTGCATGAGGTCGAAGTCCACTGGGGCAACGGTGACGAACACGGTGGGCTCGGGGATCTCGGTGAAGCCGACGCCGTCGACGCTGAGGTAGGCGGTGCGCTGGTAGGGGTCGGTGACCTTGATGACGTCGCCGACGGAGACCAAGCGGTGGTGAGCGGTGGGCCAGGTCTGGCCGGTGGCGTCGGGGCCCTGGTCGTTGCCGACGGTGAACGCGGCGTCTGCGGCGCTGGCGTGGTCGTCGAGGCGTCCGAGGGTGCTGACGAAGACCCCCGGTCCGGCGGCGCCGGCGACCGCGTCCAGGGCGACGCTGTCGACGCTGGCGTAGCCGGCGAAGCTGGCGAGGAAGACCATCAGT
>NZ_JBSGTG010000112.1:3372-4397 GCF_053607285.1 Streptomyces sp. NPDC055140
GCGCTGGCGTGGTCGTTGATGCGGGCGCTGGGGTTAAAGATCAGGCGCAGGGGCGTGCCGTCGGGGCGGGTGGCTTCGGTGACGGGCTGGCGGTGCTCGTAGCCGAGGATGAACGCGAAGTCGTTGGTGTTGAGGTAGACGGTGGCGGTGAACACATCTGCCGTCGCAGTGTCCTTCACGGGGGATGCAGTGGTGATGGAGCGGTGGTTGATGGCGGTGGTCACGGTGGATCTCCCGTCGGGGTAGGGCTGGCGGTGGGATGGACGATGCCGCGGGAGGCGGTAAGCGAGACAAGCCCCGAACACCCGCCCCCGACCCGGAGGGCCGGGGGCGCGGGGTGGTTCCGGGTGCACCGAACGCGAAGGCCCACCCCGGAGACGGGGCGGGCCATGTGCGGGCGGCGGGGGCGGGGGCGGTCCGGAGGTACGGGGCGCGGGCGGGGCCGGGGCCGACAGGAAGGGGCCGGTGCAGGGTCACTGCATGAGGTCGAAGCCCTCCGGGGCAACGGTGACGAACACGGCGTTCCCGCTGGGCGTGGTGATGATCAGAACGTCACCGACGGCGATCGGACGCAAGCTCGACGGCCAGAACTGGCCGTGGTCGTCGCGCAGTCCGAGATTGCTGACACAGAACGCCGCTCCGGCAGCCCCGGCGACCTCGTCCCTGGCGTCGCTGGCATCGCTGGCGTCGGTGGCGTCGGTGGCGTGGAAGACCAGACGTACCGGCTCGCCCTCGACGGCGGCCTGGGTGATGACGTGGCCGCTGCGGAAGCCGGGGAAGGGGCGCGGGGGGGGGTTGAGGTAGACGGTCACGGTGTGGTCGCTACAGGGCGGGGCGGTCGGAGGCTGCGGGACGTCGATACGGGCGGTGGCGACGGTGCGGGGCGGGTTCACGGCGGTGGTCACGACAGGGCTCCCAGGAATCCGGCGGAGTGGGTGTAGGGGTGAGAGTCGGGGCACGGTCGGCTAGCGCGGCAACCCCGCCAGGACGTGCAGCCATTCACCACACACGACACGGGCCGCGGC
>NZ_JBSGTG010000113.1:0-1242 GCF_053607285.1 Streptomyces sp. NPDC055140
CGGGCCTCCACGGTGCCACGGACAAGCAACAGCCCCGAGTGAAAAATCGTATGCGCGCAATCAGCGTGTGTGGAATCGAAGAACGCGAGGTCGACGAGCCCGGCTCCGTCCTCCAGCGTCACGAAGATGATCCGCTTCCCGGACGGGATGGGCGGGGTCTGGGTGGAGGCACGCACGCCCGCGACGAGGACCTTCTGCCCGGGGATCATGCGCTGGAGGTGGGCGGCATCGGTGGCGCCGAGCTCGCGCAGCAGCCGGTGGTGGTGCTCCATCAGGTGCTGGGAGACGTCGATCGACAGGACCTCGAGCTCGGCACTCATGCGCTCCCGGCTCGACATTTCCTTCAGACCACTCGGCTCAGCGCTCACCAGGTCGCCGCCGAGCGCCAGTTGCCCGTCGGCGGTGGCGCGGTTGCGGGCATGCCGGTGCAGCTCGCTGGCCTGGAGCAACAGGTCCCGCCGAGTGAGTGCGCCCTTGACCGCATCAAGAGCGCCGATTTGGATGAGACGCTCCGCGATCGGCAGCGAAGGCCTGGCCCGCTGCCAGAAATCCTGCAAACTCACGTAAGGCTGGTGGGAGGCGATCCGTGCCGCCTCTGTCCCACTCATGCCCTTCACCGTCGACAGTGACAGCCGCACGCCCCACCCCTGAGCGGTTGCCTCCACCCGGTGCTCGATGCGCGAGAGACTCACATCCACGGGCAGCACCGGCACGCCGTGGCGCCGCGCATCAGACGTGATTAGCCTCAAAGGCCACATCCCGGGATCGTGCTCCAGCAGCCCTGCGTATAGAGCGGCCGGATGGTGCGCCTTGAGCCACGCGGACTGCACGGCCGGCACCGCGAACGCCACGGCGTGCGCCCTGCAGAAGCCGTACGCACCGAATTCCTTGATCACGTCCCAGACTTCGCCGACGACGGAGTCGGCGTAGCCGCGCTCGGCGGCTGCCCTCTTGAACCATGTCTCCACGCCAGGCAGACGCTCAGGGTCGGCGAGGGCGCGCCGTGCGACGTCGCCGGCGGCACGGTCGCAACCAGTCATTTTCGCGAGAATCGCGATGATCTGCTCGTGCCAGATCACGACGCCGTACGTATCGTTCAGGATCGGCTGAAGGTCGGGGTGGGGGTAGTGAGGTGCGGCGCCGTGCCGGGCCGCGATGAACTTCGCGGGCATGCCGCCCTTGACCGGGCCGGGCCGGAACAGGCTGATGTCGGCAATCACGTCCTGCATGTGCCGGGGCTGT
>NZ_JBSGTG010000113.1:1252-4264 GCF_053607285.1 Streptomyces sp. NPDC055140
GTAGACGCCCGACCAGGTCCATCTGGCCGGGGGACTCGATCTGGAAGCAGCCCAGGGTGTCGCTGCGGCGGATCATCTCGAACGTGGCTTCGTCGCCCAGGTCGACATGGTCGGGATTGTCGAGGTCGAGGAGTTTTCCGGTGGTGCGGCGGATCTCGTGGACGGCGTGAGCCATCGCAGACTGCATCCGCACCCCGAGCACATCGAGCTTAAGAAGCCCCAGGTCCTCCACGTCCGTCTTATCGGCCTGCAACATCGGGTAGTCGCCACCGGGAGTGGGCTGCACCGGCAGGCGGTCCAACAGCGACGCATTCGAGATGATCACGCCGCACGGGTGCATGGCATAGCCGCGCACCAGCGCGTCCAGCCCCTCGGCCAACTCCCACAAGGGTCCGAACTCATCAGCGCGGGCATCGAGCTGGCGCAGCTCGGGCAGCTCAGCGAGCGCGGAGCGAATGTCGCAAGCCCGGATATGCGGAAACGACTTGGCGATCATGTCGACGGTCTGCGGGGCAATCCCCAGCGCAAGCCCGGTATCCCTGAGGGCGTGGCGGGCGCGGTAGGTCTCGGGCATGCCGGTGACCGCGACCCTCTCGAGCCCGAACCGCTCAATGATCTTGTCGTAGACCTCGAGCCGTCGCGCGGACTCCACATCGAGATCGATGTCCGGCAGCGAGGTCCGCCGCTCCGAAAGGAAACGCTCAAAGAGCAGGCGATGAGTAAGCGGATTCGCAGTCGCCACGAACAACGCGTGATTGACCATGGAGCCTGCACCAGAACCACGCGCGGCGACCCGGACACCCATCGCCCGCACGTCCGCGACGACCTGGGCCACCGCCAGGAAATAGCCCTCGAAACCGAGCCGGCCGATGACATCGAGCTCGTAGTCCAGCTGCCGCACCGCTGCCGCATCCGCGTCCAGACCGCGGGCGACCATGCCGGCCTCGCAGCGCTGGCGCAGCAACCGCATTGCGCCGCCCCGTTCCCTGTCGGCACCGACCACGTGCGGCTCGGGAAAATGCGGCCGCCCCATCCCCAAATCCTGAGCGGTCAACGTGCAGGAGGCAGCGGTGTCTTCAGTCTCGGCCAGCAGCGCGGCCGCCCGCTCAGGGCCGTGGCCCGAGGCCTCGGCGATCCGCGCGGCGACCGTCGCCATCTCGCCGCCGCCCTTGAGCCACCGCTCGCCACTGTCGACGCTGCGCCGGTCGATCGGACGCAGCAGCCGGGCAGCATCCAGCACATCCGCCAGGCGGTGCTGCGCCGGATCCGCGTACCGCACCGCATTGGAGACCACCACAGGCACACCCAGCTCGTCACCGAGCTGCACGGTCCGCGCAGCCAGCCGCAGCGACCCCGCCCCGGTACCCGACCGACCCAGATAGATGGCCTCCAGTCGCAGGCCCCGCCCGGCGACCGTCCGCCACGGTGCGAGCAGCCGCTCCGCCAGATCCGGCCGCCCCGACATCAGCGCAGCCACCGGCTCCGACGCAGGACCGAGCAGCACGACCAGGCCCTCGCCGAGATGCTCCTGCAGCACCGGCCAAGCAGCCACCGGCAGGCCGTCGACCGGCGCAGCGTGCGCAGCCGACACGATGCGGCACAGCCGGGCCCACCCGCCCACATCCTGCGCCAGCAGCGTCACGCGCCACCGCGCCTCCACTACATGCGCACCGCCACGCACTGGCGTACGGCGCCGGCTGGCCGACGGATCGGGCTCGCTGCAGGGCGCGACGGCGAGGTCCACTCCGAAGATCGGCCGCACGCCGGCGACGGCCGCGGCCTTGGCGAACCGCACCGTCCCGGCGACCGTGTCGCGGTCGGTCAGCGCCAGCGTGGAGAGGCCGCGCTCGGCGGCCCGGCGGACCAGGTCATGGGGGAGCGAGGCGCCGTAGCGGGCCGAGTACCCGGAGGCAACGTGCAGGTGAGAGACCCCGGAGGTCTTCACGTTTGCCACCTCCGATCACGCGAGCCCCGTTTCAAGCCGCATGGCTTGTTCCGTCTCCAATGTATCGAACGCAAATCGAACAGTGCGAGTCCTGGGTCCCGCGTGTCCCTTGAGACGTTGATGTGGTTGAGCGCTCTAGCTGGCCAGTGAGCGCGATACCTGGCCAGTTTGCGCAACGCCGTTTATGCAGGTCGGGCGGGCGAAGCGCCTTCCGGGCTGTCGTGTCTCAGCTATGTGTGGGCAGTCTCAGAGTTCTCCGGGCGACAGGGCGTCCGTCTCGCGAAAGTCTGGGCAAGGTCCGTGGTGGCCAGACGACCCCGGCGCTAGCGGGCGCTCCGGCGTCCCGCGACGTGAAGCGGCGACGTCGAGCACGGACTCCAGCACGTGCCGCGGCGTAGCCCGCACGGGCGGGCGTGAGCCACGTCACACGATGCCGACGAAGATTCTTTGACATGAGGGCTCAATGCCGGGACCGACAGGTGAACCCTTCGATCTACCCGGCAAGGAGACAACCGCACGATGAGCCCCCTCGAACCCACCAAAGAGCTCGTACACGTCCCCCTCCGGCTGCCCTCGCACCTGCAGTCCGCTGACGTGGGGGCGCTGCTGGAGGCCATGGAAGTGAAGTGGCCCGTCAGGCGGTCGCAGACGGACGCCGAGGTGGAGGTCCCGAAGCGCGATGCTGTGCAGAAGTGGAAGGACAAGGTCGCTTCCGTCGCTCTCGTGAACAGCGGAAGTGCCAGCATCCGGGCGGATCGCGGCAGGCTCGACCTGGTCCTGTTCGTCAAGGGAAAGCTGGTCGCGCTTGTCGAGTGCAAGGCGTCCAGCAGGCGGCACGACGGTCTGTTCGCGGCGCTCAATGCCCGGCGCGCGATCTTGGAGTCCCGTGCCGACAGCGACTGGGTGCCCACGGTCGCGGAGTTCGCCGAAACCTGGCTCGGCATCAAGAGGGCAACGACGACCTGGGTGGAGGCGGTCTCGACGGCCTTGCTCGGTGACTGGGTCGACGAGATCGACCGCACGTCCTGGGGTGGGCACGACCACCTGGCCGTCGATCACGTGAACCG
>NZ_JBSGTG010000114.1:0-3736 GCF_053607285.1 Streptomyces sp. NPDC055140
GGAGTGCGGGCTCGCCAGGGCGAGCCCGCAGGAGCAAGGGCGCAAGCAGCGCCGTGACACATGGACTGCCGCGACTGACACCCGGCTCGACCGAGTCGACGATGCCAACGCGAGCGCACCACCAGGCAAGAAGTACCAATATGTTCGTATTGTGTATTGACTTTCGTCGCATTAATTCTCAGCGTGGGGGGTTGAACAGTCATGGCCGAGGACCCAACCGATCAACAACAACGTCCCGTACGCGAGCCGTCCCTGACGGACGCGATCCTCCCCCTGGCCGTGCTCGCCATCCTGATCGCGGGCCCCCTAGCACTGTTCGGCCTCGACGCGCTGGACGGCGGCCCCATCCAGGTCGCGCTGATCCTCTGTGCGATGACGGCGGCCCTGGTGGCGATGAAGAACGGGCACAGCCGAGCGATGCTGCGGGGCGCGGGATAGCCGGGTCGGGCGGCGGCTCGTTGGCCGGGGCCCAGGGGGACGGTGCTGGGCGGCGAGGTTGATACCCGTGGAGGGTCTGTCGGCCCACGTGATCGTGATCCGCGGTGGACTGCCGAAGCCGGACGAGGACGGTGCGTACGGCGTTGGTGTGGAGTGCCTCGATGCGCGGCATCCACACGCCTGATCGGTCTTCCGTCCTGCCCGAGTTCACACGTCGTTGGAGATGCGGCTGAGAGGTGGCGTGCGAACTTTCCCGAACACAATATGCCCTGCGCTCGCGGCGGCTGGCATCGTCACCAGTGTCGTCGGCGATGGTGTTCGTAGGCTGCGGAGTCCTCCTCTGGCCGGTGGCACTCGGCATCATCGGACGCCGGGCCGCCTCCTGTGCGTCGGTCTGCCGATGAGCATCGGGGCAGGCTGGCTTCTGGCATGGCCCCTGCTGCCCGGGCTGACCCGCTGGGAACTCGCTTTGGTCGGCGCAGCCCTCGCCCCCACGGACGCAGCCCTCGGCAAGACCGACATGTCCAGTCCACGGGTCCCCGCACTCGTCCGGCGCGGCCTCAACGCACTCGTCCGGCACGGCCTCAACGTGGAGAGCGGCCTGAACGACGGCATGGTGCTGCCGTTCTTCGTGCTCTTCCTGTCCGCAATACCAGGCACGTCCGCCGCGCAAGAGGGAGAACAGGGGGTCTTCTGGCGCGCGCTGGTGTTCAGCTCGATCCTGGGCGTTCTGGTCGGCGTGGTCGGCGGCCAGCTGTTGCGATCGGCGCAGGCGGGGATGGGTCTCGTGTGAGTGGGCGCAGCTCTTCGTCCCGACCGTCGCCGCGGCCGCGTACGCAGTCCGCGGCAATGGCTTCATCGCCGCCTGTATCGGCGGCTTCGCACTGCGCCGGTTCCCGGCCGCCGAGCCGCAGGAGGACCTCGACCCTTCGCATTTACAGGACGTCCCCGACCGTACTGCCCCCTTCACCGAGCACCTCGGGGAGCTCCTGGCCTCACTCAGTCTGCTGATCTTCGGAGCCGTACTGCTCGGCCCGACGCTGGAGAACCTGAGCTGGGGCATCGTTGGTTACGCGGTACTCAGTCTCACCGTCGTCCGGATGCTGCCAGTGGCTGTCGCGCTCGCCGGCAGCGGGCTGCGACTTCCCACGGTGGTCTACATCGGGTGGTTCGGACCCCGCGGTCTGGCATCCGTCGTGCTCGGGCCGCTGCTCCTTGAGGACGAGCACGTCCAGGGAGTCGAGTTGCTGGCGAGAGTGGTGGCTGTCACCGTCGGCCTGAGCGTATTGCTGCATCTCCGCCGTCTCGCCCTCGCCGACCGGTACGGCAGCTGGCTCGAGAAGACCACGGCGATGGGCCGGAAGCTGCGCGAGGGAACTCCCGTTCCCGAGTCCACACGGGTCCTCGCCGGGAACGAGAGTCATGAGTCAGGACGGGGGCTGGAGAACTGAGTCAATGACGTAGATGGTGGCGTTCGCGGCCTTGATGTTGCCGCAGACGATGTTCGCCTTGTCGTTGACCTTGAAGTCGGTACCTGAGCCCGACGTGGTCAGTTTGCTGCCTTCCACCGTCGTGAAAGAGCCCTTGGAGAGTTCGTTCGGGGTGATCTGCTTGTCCACGACGTGGTAGGTCAGCACCTTCTTCAGCTGCCCCTGATTGCTGAGGAGCGCGCCAACCTGCGACACGGTCACCTTTTGGAAGGCCTGGTCGTTGGGAGCGAAGATAGTGACGTCGGGTTTCCCGTCGAGGGTGACGCCCAGCTTTGCTCTGACCGTGGCTGAGACCAGCTGGCTGAGCTGTGGATATGCGGCCGCAGCCTCTACGACCTTATCCCTGGCCGTGTTGGCCTTCTGGGAGAGCGCCGAACAGCCGGGACCGAACGTCCCCGACGGGCTGGGCGGCGCATCCTGTGCGTGGCTCGGCGACGCCAGACCTCCAAGCGCGAGCGGGATGGCGACCAGAGCTGCCTGGGTGGCCTTTGCTGTACGCATGCGGATAAACCTCATCGCAACCTTCCTCCCGTGGAGGCGTGAGCACTGCAGAGGTTTGGACTGCGGAAGTCTTCGTTTCCGCGGGCGGGGTGGGGCGGCTGCTGCCCCACGGCCTTGGGCCATAATCACCCGGGCTATCACCCAGCCACCCGGCGAGCATATCCGGCAGGTGCCGGTGACCGCATCTCAAAGCCCGGACGCGGTGAACGTCCCGCCCCTGCTGGACCTCGGCCTACCCGGGCTCGCCGAATGGGCCGCCGCGGCCTGTACAACGCCTGCGGCAAAGTCTGGGAGTAGTGCGCCGACTGGTACGCCCCGAACTATTACGCCCGCGGGAACCCCACCGGCCCCTCGCTCGGCACCACCCGGGTGATTCGCGGCGGCTCGTACCTGTGTCACGCCTCCTGCTTTTCCTGCGGCGAGCTGCTTGGCGTAGTACGCGGCGCCGGGCCTGTCTCGGCGGACTTGGGTGACCGCTGCCATGTGCAGGGCGTTGTTGATGGTGCGGTTGCCTCCCCGATTGAGGCGGACGCGAACTGTGTTGGAGGACCAGACGGGTATCGGGGCGGCGTCTCCAACGATGGCATTGACGCGAAGAAAGACGCGGCTTTCAGGATCTCGTTCGCGCGCTTCAGCTCGGCGATCTCCTTCTTCATCGCCTTGATCTGCGCGGACTCCTCCGTCGTCGTCCCCGGCCGGGCACCGGCGTCGATCCGGTCCTGCCGCACCCACTTGCGGAGCGTCTCGGTCGTGCCGATGCCGAGCTTCGATGCGACGGCTTTCATCGCGGCCCACTCGGTGTCATAGTCCGGTCGCACCTCGGGGACCATGCGCAACGCATGACAGCGCAGCTCAAGCGGGTACTGGGAAGGACGTGCCATAACTCGACTCCACCCAACTCGGGACAGTCCGGAGTCCCTACCGAACCTGGAACGGTTCACCGGACCCACCCGCACGCGCGTGGACAGTACATCCCCGCGCTGCTGAACCCGGTGTACCACTTCGCGCACCACAACCCCGGCCGCGCGAAGCACTGGTGGATACGCGTGGGTACCAAGGACTCCGACAACGCGCTGACCGTCGTCGGCAACCTCACCGCGAGCCTCCACGGTCTCGGTGACAACGTGAACTCGCTGATGTACTGGGACCAGGGCCACGGCTCCAACACCGACGCTGCCGACTTCATCACGGGGGTCGGTCGGGTGACCGGCCGCCGCAGGTAACCACCGCGCCGACGGCATGACAGGCTCCCGGGCGTGTGCCCGGGAGCCTGTCATGTCTTCCGTACCGCTCCGCCTGTCCGTTCG
>NZ_JBSGTG010000114.1:3746-4175 GCF_053607285.1 Streptomyces sp. NPDC055140
GACGGGCCGGTACTGTCCTAGCTCCGCTCCCGAGGAGATCAGGTCCGCGATCTGCTCGCAGGTGACGAACTCGACGTCCCGCGAGGCGACTTCGTCGAGCCAGTGCTCCAGGGCGAGGAGGCGGTGGCCCCGGCCGATCACCTCGGGGTGCATGGTGACGGTCAGGACACCGTCCTCGAAGTCCCGCACCATGTAGTCCAGGTCCGCCGTCCAGTTGGCGAACATCTCGGCCGGGTCGCGCAGCCCGGGCATGAGACCGGACGGGGTCCGCAGGAACTCCAGGTACGGGAAGTCGTCCAGGCTCCAGGCGACCGGGATCTCCAGCAGACCGGCGGGTTCGCCCCAGCGGACCCCCGAATCGTCCAGGGAGTCCGGCGTGCGGCAGGGGTAGGGGGCGTAGTCGTGGCCCATCAGGCTGCTGTCGTAGGC
>NZ_JBSGTG010000115.1:0-4166 GCF_053607285.1 Streptomyces sp. NPDC055140
TCCGACGCGATGAGTTCGAGAGTGTCGCGCTGGCGACCAAGCTCACGGCCGATGGCACCGGAGACCTCCGGGTCAACGTCGACGAGGGACGCGTCGAAGGAGGGTGGAGCCGTCACGACGAGCTGTCCGGGCCGGATTTTCGGGGTATCTGTCACATGGCAAGGGCCTTGCGACGCCACGCACTGCACGGGCAGGTCGGTCGCGTCAGAGACTGTCGAGCGTCTTCATGATGACGAAGCTGTTGACCGTGCCTACCCCCGGCAGGGCAGCGAGTTGGTTGGCGTGGAATTCCTCGTAGGCCGGCAAATCGGCCACCTCGACCTGAAGCAGGTAGTCGAAGTTGCCGGTGATGTGGTGGCAGGCGATCACCTCGGGCAGTTCCATGACCTCGCGCTCGAAGGCGACCACGTCCGGGCGGGTGTGACGCATCAGCCTCACTCCGGCGAACACGCGCAGGGCCCGGCCGATCGCCGCCGGGTCGATCACAGCCCGGTAGCCGCGGATGACCCCGGACTCCTCGAGCTGCCGTACGCGCCGCAGGCAGGGAGACGGTGACAGTCCCACCTGGGCTGCGAGCTCGTTGTTGCTGATGCGGCCATGCCGCTCAAGTATGGCCAGGATCGACCGGTCCACTTCATCCATAGAGACAGAATATTGCGGAGATGGCCCACCTAACACAAACCAGCGCCACGAAGTTGCGCAATATGCTGCCAAGATTGCGTGCGAACGGGCCATGCGGGGATCGCGGCCAGTCATGCTGGATACAGACATAACGTCGAATTCCGGAAGGGCCAGCCATGCCGGGCAAGAACACCGTCACCGTTCACACCGACCGCGAGACCCACCCCAGCCGCGCCGTGGCGCCGCCCATCTACCAGACGGCTGCCTTCTCGGCCCAGGACGCTCACACGTTCGCTGCGGGCGCTGTCAAGCCACGCGGCCAGGACTTCTACACCCGCTTCGGCAACCCCAACCACGCCCAGGTCGCCGCTGTCGTCGCGGAGCTGGAGGGCACCGAGGCGGCGATGGTCACCGCGTCCGGGATGGCCGCGATCACCACGGCCGTGCTCGCCCTGGTGTCCGCCGGCGACCACGTCATCGGACAGAAGTCCACCTACGGGGGCACCGCCTCGGTGCTGCTGAACCTCCTGCCTCGCCTGGGCGTGTCGAGCACACTGGTCGACCAGCGAGACCCCGAGGCGTTCGAGAAGGCCCTCACCCCCAAGACTCGCCTGATTCTGGTGGAGACCCCGAGCAATCCGCTGCTGCACATCACCGACCTGCGCGCCGTCGCCGACCTGGCCCGCGCCCACGACGTGTTGACCCTGGCGGACAACACCTTCGCCACCCCCTTGAACCAGCGGCCCACAGACTTCGGCATCGACATCGTCTGGCACAGCGCGACCAAGTACCTCAACGGCCACTCCGACGTCTCCGCGGGAGTGCTGGCCGGCCCGGCGAAGATCCTGGACCGCATCTGGGACACCAGCCTTCTCACCGGCGCCACGCTCGGCCCGATCGACGCCTGGCTGCTGCTGCGCGGCATACGCACCCTCCCCCTGCGCGTACCGCGCCACAACGCCAACGGCCTTGCCCTGGCTGAAGCCCTGAGTCAGCACCCGGCCGTCAGCAAAGTGCACTACCCCGGTCTGGCCAGCCACCCCCAGCACAAGCTGGCCGACGACCAGATGGACGGATTCGGCGGAGTCCTCAGTGTCGAGTTCGCCGGCGGGTACGAGACGGCGGACGCCTTCCTCGGCCAGCTGCGCTACCCACGCCGCTCGGCCAGCCTAGGCGGAGTGGAATCCCTCGCCGTGCACCCGGCTTCCATGTGGGCCGGAATGCTCAGCGAAGAGCAGCTCACCGAAGCCGTTCCGCCGGGCCTGGTCCGCCTGGCAGCAGGAACAGAGGACACCGACGACCTGGTCACCGATGCGCTCGCCGCCGCCGACGCCGTCCTCACACAGTCCACAACGGTCTGACCCTCTGGGGTTGCAGCTCCCCCAAGGCAGCCCAACTCCCTCACGACGAAGCTCTCGTGAACCACCCCTACTGCAAGGAGCCCCCGTGAAGAAGATTCTGCTGTCCGGCGGCAGCGTGGTCAGCATGGACCCGGCCGTCGGCGACTACGACCGCGGTGACGTTCTCATCGAGGACGACGTGATCACCGAGGTGGCCGGGCACATCGACGCTCCGGACGCCGAAGTGATCGACGCACGCGATCGGATCGTGATGCCCGGCTTCATCGACAACCACCGCCACAACTGGCAGACCGCCTTCCGCGGTATCGGCGCGGACTGGACCTTCGGACAGTGGGCCACGGCCATGCACGGCACCGTCAAGGCCCACTACACGCCCGAGGACGTCTACGTAGCCACCCTCCTGGGCCGCCTGGAGGCCCTGCACTCCGGCATCACCACCATGCTGGACTGGTACCACGTCGCCCAGGGCCACGAGCACGAGGACGCCGCCATCGCCGCGCTGCGCGAGGCGCCCGCGCGGTCAATCTTTTGCCTCGGCGCCGGATGGGCCACGCCCCGCCCTGTCGACGACGACATCCGCCGTGTCCGCGCCGAACTGAACGGAACCGGACTGGTCACCATGGCCTTCGGCCTGCGCGGCGCCGACGACACCGGCATGGACACCCTCGCCCGCGAGGTGCAGCTCGCCGACGAACTCGGCCTGCGCACCAGCCTGCACACCGGATCCGACGGCACCCAGCGCCCCATCGCGGACATGCACAAGCACGGCCTGCTGCGCGACACCACCACCTTCGTCCACGGCAACGGCCTCAGCGACGAGGAACTGCGGATGCTCGCCGACGCCGGCAGCTCCCTCTCCGCCAGCCCCGACGTCGAACTCAAGATGGGCTTCGGCGCCCCGATGACGGGCCGGGCCGTGGCCGCCGGACTACGCCCCACCCTGTCCATCGACGTCGTCCCCTCCGTCGCCGGCGACATGTTCGCCGCGATGCGCGCCGCCTTCGCGGCCCAACGCGGCCTGGACGGCGGCCTGCGCGCCCGCGACCTCGTCGAATTCGCCACCATCGACGCCGCAACCTCCTGCGGACTCGAAACCCGTACCGGCAGCATTACCCCCGGCAAGGAAGCCGACATCATCCTGCTGCGCACCGACGACGTGACTATCTTCCCAGTCACCGACCCGGCCGGCTCCCTCGTCAGCGCCGGACACCCCGGAATCGTCGACACCGTCCTGGTCGCCGGCCGCGTGGTCAAGCGCGACGGCGCCCTGGTCGGCATGGACCTCCCCGCCCTGCGCACCCGCCTACTCGCATCACGCGACCGGATCGCCGCAGCCGCCGGTGTCCCCCTCGACGGCACCTGGGCGCCCCAGCCGTAACCGAACCCGGCTCACAGCCGCACATACGTGAGGCGAGAACGCGCGGCCCGGCGTGCCGAGACTGGCCGCGGTAGAACGCAGACTGTGACACGGCGACAGCTCACCGATGACCATGGGGAGCTCATCGAGTTGTACCTGCCGATCGGCGAGTACGGCCCCTACCCGGTCCGGCTGCGCGACCAATTCGAGGTAGTGATCTGGCGCTTCCCGTCTGGTGGCCAGTGGCGGGAGATGCTCACTGCCTCTGCCGAAGACAAAGTGATCACGACCTCACAGAGGCACTATGGCGCTTCTTTCGCGAAGCGGGCGGCTTCGTGGCCCGGGTCCGCTGTCCGACGGCGGCGGGCCTTCTCCGGCTCGCTGCCGCAGTCACGGTCCGGACGCTACCGAAGGGTGGATTCAAGCAGCAGTTCGCTCAGGCCCGCCGGCATGGTGATCATGCAGTCGTGCCCGGTCGGCAGTTCCCGTATCCGTGCCGGGGAGCCGTTGGGCTGTGCTGCGGGGACGGGCCGCCGCACGATGCCTTCCGGCTCTGCGCCGACGCAGTGGATGTGCGTGCGCGGAACCGAGTCCACGGCAGGGTTGTCCAACCGGACCGGTTGGCGCAGGCAGCGCACTGGCTGGTCGGAGAGCGTCGCACGCAGCCATGCGACGTCCGCCGGTTCGGTGACCCCGAACAGACCGAGGGGCGGAGGCATCTCGGGCAGCGGCGGGATGCGCCAGCCGGTGTCGGACTGGGCGGCCAGGTCGATCAGGTTCTGGGTCATGGGCTGCACGTCGACGGCAGTCTCGCCATGCTCCGGGAC
>NZ_JBSGTG010000116.1:0-4073 GCF_053607285.1 Streptomyces sp. NPDC055140
TCGCCCGCGCTCTGCGCGGGCGACGCGGCGTCCGGTGCGGGCCCTGGTCACGCGGGCCTGAGCCACACCGTCGCGAGCGGCGGCAGCGTGAGCCGGACACTTGCCGGACGCCCGTGGGCCCCCTGGGCGTCCGGCTTGACCGGGTCCGGGTTGCCGACATCGCCGCCGCCGTAACGGGCCGCGTCGGTGTTGAGGACCTCGTGCCAGGCCGGTACGTCGTCGGGGGCGCCGAGCCGGTACTCGCGGCGGACCACCGGCGAGAAGTTGGACACCGACATGAGCGGGCTGCCGTCGGCGGCGCGGCGCAGGAACGCGAACACGTTGTCCTGCGCCGCGTCACCGACGATCCACTCGAAGCCCGCCGGGTCCATGTCCCGCTGCCAGAGCGCCGGTTCGTTCCGGTAGACGGCGTTCAGGTCGCGGGTGAGGTCGCGGACACCGCGGTGGTCGGGCTCGGCCGGGTACGACGGGTCGAGCAGCCACCAGTCCGGGCCGTGCGCCTCCGACCACTCGGCTCCCTGCGCGAACTCCTGCCCCATGAACAGGAGTTGCTTGCCCGGGTGGGCCCACATGAAGCCCAGGTAGGCGCGGTGGGTGGCCCGCTGCTGCCACCAGTCGCCGGGCATCTTGGACACCAGGGCCTTCTTGCCGTGCACCACTTCGTCGTGCGAGATCGGCAGGACGTAGTTCTCGCTGTACGCGTACACCATCGAGAAGGTCATCTCGTCGTGGTGGTAGCTGCGGTGGACCGGGTCGTGGGACACATAGCCGAGCGAGTCGTGCATCCAGCCCATGTTCCACTTCAGGCCGAAGCCGAGACCCCCGAAGCCGCCCGGCCCGATGTGGTGGGTCGCCCGGGTCACGCCGTCCCACGCCGTCGACTCCTCGGCGATCGTCACGACGCCGGGGATCCTGCGGTACAGCGTCGCGTTCATCTCCTGGAGGAACTCGACCGCGTCCAGGTTCTCCCGGCCGCCGTACTCGTTCGGCGACCACTGGCCGTGTTCGCGCGAGTAGTCGAGGTAGAGCATGGAGGCCACGGCGTCGACCCGCAGGCCGTCGATGTGGAACTCCTCGCACCAGTACACGGCGTTGGCCACCAGGAAGTTGCGGACCTCCTTGCGGCCGTAGTCGAACTCGAGGGTGCCCCAGTCGGGGTGGGCGGCGCGCAGCGGGTCCTCGTGCTCGTACAGGGTGCGGCCGTCGAACTCGGCGAGGGCCCAGTCGTCGCGCGGGAAGTGGGCCGGCACCCAGTCCATGAGGACGCCGATGCCGGCCTGGTGCAGCGCGTCGACCAGATGCCGGAAGTCGTCGGGTGTGCCCATGCGGGCCGTCGGGGCGTAGAAGCCGGTGACCTGGTAGCCCCACGACCCGCCGAAGGGATGCTCGGCCACCGGCATCAGCTCTACGTGCGTGAACCCCAAGTCCGTCACATAGCGGGGCAGTTGATCGGCAATCTGGCGGTAGGTGAGGCCCGGACGCCAGGACGCGAGGTGGATCTCGTAGACCGAGAACGGGGCCTCGTGCGCGGGCGGGGTGCCGCGGCCGGCCATCCACGCGTCGTCGTGCCAGGTGTGGTGCGACGCGTCGATGACGGAGGAGTTGGCGGGCGGGACCTCCGTGCGGCGGGCCAGCGGGTCCGCGCGCATCGTCTTCGAGCCGTCCGGGCGGGTGATCTCGAACTTGTACAGCTCACCCGCGCCGAGCGACGGGACGAAGAGCTCCCAGATCCCCGTGGAACCCAGCGAGCGCATCGGGTGGCCGGTCCCGTTCCAGTAGTTGAAGTCGCCCACGACGCGCACCCCTTGGGCGTTGGGCGCCCAGACGGTGAAGCGGGTGCCGGTGATGCCCTGATGTGTCATGGGGTGCGCGCCGAGCGCCTGCCACAGCTGCTCGTGACGGCCCTCGCCGGCCAGATGCAGGTCGAAATCGGAGAGCGCGGGCAGCAGCCCGTACGGGTCCGGCGTCTCGTGGTCGGCGCCCTCGTAGGTGACCAGGAGGCGGTACTCGTCCGGGGGCGCGGGCAGGTCGACGAGGCCCGAGAAGAAGCCGTCGCCGTCGTCGTGCAGCAGGACCCTGAGGCCGTCCGCCACGACCGTGACCGTGCGGGCGTACGGGCGCAGCGCCCTGAACGCCGTGCCGGTGGGCGTGGGGTGCGCGCCCAGGGTGGAGTGCGGGTCGTGGTGGGTGCCGGCGAGGAGGCGGTGGCGGTCGGCGGCGGGGGTGGGGGCCGGGGCGGCGGTGACGGGTGTCGGAGGTGTGGAGCGGGAGGGGTCGTGCGTCACGGGGTGGCCTCCTGGCTCGGGGTCGACATGGGGTGCTGCGGTGCCGCGTCTCCGGGGCGGGGGCGCGGCATGCCGGAGGCCTCCGCGGCGAGGCGCTCGATCGCCGAGAGGGGGATCGGCAGCCAGTCCGGGCGGTGATGGGCCTCGTAGACGGCTTCGTAGACCGCCTTGTCCGTCTCGTAGGCGCGCAGCAGGACCGGGTCCGTGCGCGGGTCGTCACCGGCGGCCTGCGCGTAGCCCGCGCAGTACGCGTCCCGGCACCGGCGCGCCCAGTCCGGCGCCCACGGCCGGTTCGTGCGGGCCGCGTAGTCGAAGGAGCGCAGCATGCCGGCCACGTCCCGGGCGGGCGGGTGCGGCAGCCGGCGTTCGGGCAGGGGGCGGGAGGGCTCGCCCTCGAAGTCGATGACCGACCAGGCGCCCGCGGGCGAGCGCAGGCACTGGCCCAGGTGCAGGTCCCCGTGGACGCGCTGGGCGGTGCGGGGGGTCGTGTCGGCCGCGAGGGCGTCGAAGGCGATGTGCAGCGCGGGTGCGTAGGGATGGAGCGCCGGTACGGCCTGGACCGCCTTGTCGAGACGGTCCTTCATCGACTGCGCCAGCTGCACGGTGTGGGCGCGGCCCAGGGTGACCGTCGGCAGGGCGTGCGCCAGGGCGAGGTGGATCTCGGCTGTCGCGCGGCCGAGCTCGCGGGCCTCGTGGCGGAAGTCCTGCCCCTTGGACAGTTCGCCGAGCGCGAGGTCCCAGCCGTCCGTCGCGCCCGTGAGGTAGGGCTGGAGCAGGCCGAGCGAGAGCGGGTCGCCGTCCGTCGTCTCGAACCACGCCACCGGGGCGAGCGCGCGTTCGCAGCCCTCGTCGGCCAGCGCGCGCTGGAGTTCCAGGTCCGGGTTGAGGCCCGGAGTGACGCGGCGGAACACCTTGAGGATGAACGTATCTCCGTAAATGATCGACGAGTTGGACTGCTCCGCGTCGAGGGGGCGGGGGGCGAGGCCCGGCGGGATCGGGGTCTCGCCGTCGTGCGCGAAACGGAGTCCGTCCAGGCGGCCCGGGTGGCGCAGCCGTTCCAGGAGAAGGTCCGTCAGGCGGGGGTCGAGCAGGGCCTCGTAGACCGTGCGCCCGGCGAGGGGCCCTTGCGTGACGTGGCCGATGAGGGCCGGCGCCAGGTACGGGGGCAGTGACTCCCTTACGCCCAGCAGGAGTTGGTACGTGTCCTGGGTGGGCTCGATGCGCAGAAGGGCGTGGATCAGGCCCGGCTGCCGAGCCGTGGCCGGCAGCAGGTCCGTCGCGGCGAGCAGGGTGAGGGCGGGTGCTGTTCTGCCCGCGAACCAGCGTTGCCGGGGCAGCCACGCGCGCAGGAGCGGATCGAGCGAGGCGAGCAGCTCGGGTCGCGCGGTCGGGCCGGTTCGGGTGACGGCATCCGGCATGACGTCACGTCCTTTCCCCGGGGCGGGCCGCGACTGGGTGCGGGGCGGCGTCCCGGAAATGCGGCAGAGGCAGTACGTGCGGGACGTGTCGGGGTGTGTGGTGATGGGTGCCCAGGGAGGGGCGGTGGAAACCGGCCCTCCCCGGGCGGCGGTCAGGCGTCCTTGCGCAGCCGGAACCAGTAGAAGCCGTGACCTGCGAGGGTGAGGAGATAGGGCAGTTCACCGATGGCCGGAAAGCGCACCCCGCCGATCAGCTCGACCGGGTGGCGGCCGCTGAAGGCCTGGAGGTCGAGTTCGGTGGGCTGGGCGAAGCGCGAGAAGTTGTGCACGCACAGGACGAGGTCGTCCCCTTCTTCCCCTGATCGGGGGG
>NZ_JBSGTG010000117.1:0-2162 GCF_053607285.1 Streptomyces sp. NPDC055140
GACCGAACACCTTGGTAAGCCGGTCCGGTGCCCGCACTTCGTAGCGCTCGGGGGCGACCGTGATGATCGCGAGTCGGCCGCCGGAACTCAGATGGGTGCCGGCTTCGGCCTTTCCGTGCTTGCGGCACCGCTCGACGAGCATCTGCTGGCTGCGCTGGTCCGGGTCGTTCTTGTAGAGAACCATGCCGCTCAGGTGGGCCTTGAGCAGCATGTTGGGCTCGGCCCCGGTTGGGATCTTCTTCCCGTCCGCTGTGAGAGCGAGCTTGCCGTCCGCCCTGTGCTCGAACTTGTCCTCGGCGGTGAGGACGAACCGCGGGGCCGTGATCGGTGCGGGCCCTGCGGGCTTGTGGAGGGGCTGGTTCTCGGGGACGCCGGCCAGGAAGCGGCTGAGCGCGACCGCGGCGCCGTCGGGGCTGGCGTAGGCGGTGCCCTCGGCCAGGGCCAACTGGCCGTCGGGCACGAAGCGGTAGCCCTCGGCGCTCGCCACGACGGTGCCCAGGGGGGCGCCGTTGCGCAGGACGACTTGGACTCCGCTGGGGTCGGGCGCCTCCAGGGTGAGGGTTGCCAGGTCCTGGCGGAAGGCGTCCATGCCGCCGAGCTGTTCGGCGTCGGTCCGGCGCAGGCGGCGCTGCTCCAACTCGGTGCGCAGCGCATCGCGCAGCGCGACGGCGCGGACACTGGCGCCGGTGTCGCTGTGTGCCGCGTACGCGTTGAGCCACTGGTCCAGGGCCGTGGCACGGCTTTCGAGCTCGGCGGTGGCCATGCTCTGCGGCGGGCTGGAGAACAGCGGGGGCTTGGGCGTGCGGTCCCGTACCAGCACGGGGGCCACTGCACCCGGGCGCGGGGTGCGCCCGGGGCGGTCCTGGAGGGTGACGAGCTGGGTGGCATCCCGCCAGGCCAGTACCTCTTCGAGCCCATGGAAGTGGCCGCGTTCGTCGCGCAGGGTGTGCGTTCCGACCTCGACGGCTTGGGCCCACTCGCCGCTCGTGCGCAGCAGGACTTCCACCCTGGTTCCGTCCGGGCGCGGCTCAAGGTCGGCGACCGTCCACCGGCCGGCCCGCTGGGCGTAGGAGAAGTCCTTCCTCAGCGTGGCGAGGAGGGCGGCGGAAACGTCTCGTGCAACGGCATCCTGCTCCGCGACCGGCGCCGGGGCCGGGGCGGTCTGCTGGGGCTGGGCTGCGCCGTCGCCCGGTACCGCGACGACCTGGTCGCGGCTGAAGACCACCACGCGGCCGTCCGCACTGGTTCCCGCGTACGAGCTGGCGTCGGCCAGCTCCACGGTGACCGTGCTGTACAACTGCTGCGTACCCGGCTGGCCGGTGGCCGCGTGCGCGGGGTGATGCGGGTCGAGGATGCGGACCTGCTGGCCCACTTCGAGGGCGGGAGGGGTGCTCGGGTCGGCGGATATCCAGCCCTCAGGGGTCGGCTGAGTGAGATTGCGGCGGTCGTGGGCGGCCTGCTCGCCTTCCACCGTTCCGCCCTCGACCGAGGTTTCGAGCCGTCCGCGGAAGGCGGCCTCGGAGCCCCGGGTGCCGGAGAGGTACACCGACTGGTCGAGTTGGACCTGGTCGGCGCCGACGGGGTTCCAGGCGACGTAGATCCGCATGCCTCTGGCTTCGTCACCGACCTGGACCTTGACCAGTTGGTCGGTGCCGCGGGTGTCCTTGGCGATGACCTTGCCCAGGACCGGTGCGAGGGCGGGGCCCGGCTCGTTTCGGTGTGCCTCTTCCGTGCCCGGGTCGGGGGCGGGGGCGGGGACGCGTAGGTCGGGCGCGAGGGTGACGCTGCTGCGGATGCGCTCGGCCTTGTCCTTGGACGCGAAGACGGCTTCGAAGGGTTCCTGGCCGCGGTGGCGGATCCAGACGACGTCCCCGGTGGCGCAGTCCACTACGGCCCAGCGCCGGCCGGCGTCCGTGGCCTGGGCGACGACCTTGAACGCGGAGGCCTGGGTGGCCGGCGTCTGCGCGGCGGTCGGTGCGGGTTCGGGGGCGTCGTCGGCGGCTGGCGCGTCACCGTTTGCGGTGGCAGGCTGCGCGGCGGGTGCCTTCTCCTCGGCGGGAGCGGCGTCCTGGCTGGCCGCGGAGCCGGTGGACGGCTCCTGCCGCTGCTCGACGATGAGCGGAGCCGCGGCGAAGAACGGTGTTCCGGTGCGGATGCGGTCG
>NZ_JBSGTG010000117.1:2172-2696 GCF_053607285.1 Streptomyces sp. NPDC055140
GCCGGTGACAGCGTTCTCGACGTCGACGACGCCGCGTGCACCGAACAAGATCCGTACGCTTATCGGTAGCGTCATCGCCTTCTTGCGTTGGGACGCCCTGCCGCCCCACCACAGGGTGCCGTCCGGCGCCATCAGGGCATGGGTCTCGGCCGGCTTGAGCACCGTAAATGCTTCCCGGTCAGGAGCCGTCTGCGGTGTGTCGTCTGCGGTGGTGGGAGCCGCCGGAGCCGCCGGAGCCTGCGGCTCGGTCGCTTCCGGACGCTCCACAGCGGCTTCCTCCCCTATACCGTCGGCGTCGGACGGCGTCTTCTGCGCATCCGGTGCCTGGCCACCGACGATGCGCGCGGCGCCGGGACTGGGCACCTGCGTGTCCGGCGAGGCCGGGCCGCTCGGGCTGGATGGCCCCGGCGGCACGAACTGGCCGCTGTTCAGGGCCTGATCCAGTTCCTCGTCGCTGGCCACGGACAGGCGCGGCTGGTCCTGCCCGTCACGGCGGACAATCTGAGCGGTGACGACCGGCGAGG
>NZ_JBSGTG010000117.1:2706-4005 GCF_053607285.1 Streptomyces sp. NPDC055140
GGCGAGGTGTGGCCGTCCTCGGTGCGGACGAGCAGCGTGGTGCCGTCGAGGTCCGCGATTTCCCCGTCGAGGAGGCTCTCTCCGTCCTCGCTCCAGAAGGTGACCTGGTTCCCGGGTTGGAAGTCGCTGGCTTGCCATGCACGCAGGTAGATGCCGTCCGGCTCCTGCATCGGGTCGTCGTCGCGGGTGACGTCGAAGATCCAGCCGAGCGAGCCGACGTCCAGGATTTCGGTGGCGCGGGTGACCGCGACGTAGGCCAGGCGCAGTTGCTCGTCGTCGGGGATCGTGTCCCAGTCGATGCCGCCGCTGGTGGATTCCTTGGGGCCGCGGAAGTCACCGGCGATCCGGACGCGCTCCGACTCCATTCCCTTGGCCTTGTGCACGGTGGACACCAGGAGGTCGTGCGGCGCGGCCTGGTCGACGATCTGCCCGCCGTTGTCGTTCGCGGGGGCGATGTAGTGGTCGGCGATGTACTGCTCGACGCGCTCGCGCCGCCGCTGGCGGTCGGCCTCGGTCGCGGTGACGCGCTTCTTCGGCGATGGGTACCCCCACCGCTTGCCGTCTTCGTCCCATCCGAAGTCGACGCCCTTGCTCTTGAGCCACTCCTTCGTGGCCCGGAAGTTGCCGTCTCCGAAGGCGAATTTGACCCACAGGCGCTCGCCGTCGTCTTCGACGAGCGGGCGCGGCATCCGCACAGACTCCAGCAGCGCGTCGAGTTCCTCGCTGTGGCGCTTCATCAGCTTGAACATGCTGTCGAGCTGCTTGAGCTCGGGCTCGCTCTCGGCCGTCTCCAGGATCTCGTCCCAAGCCATCCCGTTGAAGCGGGCCAGTTCCTGATGACTGGTGCGTTCCCCCTCGCGCAACGCTTCGGCGGCTTCCAGGAACTTCCGCAGGTCACTTAGTCCCCCGGACACCGCGACCTTGCGGCCGGCCTGCAATCCTTCGACGGCGCCGAGCACGACTCCCGCGTTGGTAGAGGCGATGAGCATCGTCTCGTCACCCGGGGTGATTTCGCCGATGCGGGAGGTCTTGCGGTCCCAGCCCACCAGGCGCATGCGAGTGCCACCCAGGCGCAGGAACCGGTTGCCGATGTCGGCGACGGCATCGCCGAACCGGAAGGTCTGGGTGAGCGTGGCGGTCGCGTCCGCGGGCAGCCGTCCCAGGGCGTCGGTCGCTCCGCGGAACCCGTAGATGGCCTGGTTGGAGTCGCCCACAGCGACGACCTGGATTCCTGCTTGACGGACGTTGCCGACGATCGACTCCATAACGGGGTTGACGTCCTGTGCTTCGTCCCAGAAC
>NZ_JBSGTG010000118.1:0-3958 GCF_053607285.1 Streptomyces sp. NPDC055140
CTCAGGAGCGTTTAGCCCTGGTTGCTGCCCGGCGCCGGTTCACACGGCGATCGGGTTGGGCTCGGTGACGCAGCCTGATCCGAAGACGACCGTTCCTTTGGTGATGATGTCGGTGCCGGGGAGGGGAGCTGTAGCGCCGGGTTCGCTGCGCGAGTCGGTGCAGTACTCCTGCAACCGGGCTGATCCGATGTTGCGCAGGATGATCGGGCCGCGGCCGGGGTAATTGACTACGCCGTGCTCGGCGTCGGTCTGCTGACCTGTTGGACACACGGCCCCGACGCGGTTCGGGACGCCGGGCAGGCCCAGCGCTGCGGCGACGCGCCTGATTGCGTCGATGTCGGTGCCCAACGGCGGCTTGTCGAGGTTGATCACCTGGACGCAGCCCAGGGCGGGCGTGTCCGTGGGAGCAGCGCTGGCGGTCGGAGCGAAGGCGAAACTCGCGGCGAGGGCGAGCGGAACGGCCACTAAGGCAGACTTCTTCATACGACCCAGGATCTCCTTCATGTTCGCGTCATGTCAGGACTTGGAGTGTCGTCCACGAGAGCGTTTCAATTCCTCCTTCGTTTCCGACTGTTCGGCATGGCCGTTGGCCGCTCGTGTGAGGTTGTCCTCCGGGCTCAGTAGGACTCCGTTAGGCCGCTTCTTCAGCGCTGCAGGCCAGCGACGTGGAGCGACCTGTCAAAGGATCTGCACCCAACGGAGCTCGTGGCAGGGCTGCTACCAGGTCAACGCGCGGCACCCGCCGCGTTCTGGAGTGTCGTGCCGGGCCGCGGTGGTGGGCGGCGTCGAGACCGTCGGGGAAGTCGGCCAGGTCGCCGTTGGCGGCGTGCTCCGCGCAGGCCGGCCAGCAGGGGCATGGTCGCGGGCCTGACCGAAGTGACGGGCGGTGCGGCTGCTGGCAGAGCAAGGCAACGCGCTGCAGCCCCGTGCTGTTGGCGGGCCCCTGCGGTGGAGTAGCTCGTTGTGGTGTGCCGCGCTGCCTGGGTTCCTTGTCGGTGCGCCGGACGTGGTTGGCCCCGGTCGCACGATGCTGTTGTCAGCGAGCTCTCCCGTGGCCCGTCTCAACGTCTGGGCCTGGCGGGTGCTCTGGAATGTCAGCGCCCGCGTGGTGCCTCAAAGACCGTGCGGGCCGAGGATGTTGCCACCGTTGGCGTACACCTTTGAGCATGCTGGACAGGTGCTCGCCGCAGGGTTCGTGGTGCGACCGGAGCCATCTGCAGGAGCGCTACTCATGCCGCACAGGGAGTGAGCTTGGGCAATTCGCTCTACGCCCCACTCTTGGTGGGCGGGGCGGTACAAGTGCACGAGGTACTGGAACGTGCTCGTCGGACGAGCCCACCTGCGGAAACGGGACGACCGGGTTGGCACCATCGTGACGAAGTAGCTCCCCCCTCCTTCCAGTGGAAACGTCACAACTCCTTGTCGGAACAGGCACTCCACGGCGGCGCGGGCGCACGATGGGTCCGTGCCGTACTGAGTTCGGAGTTCTTCATGGCCTGGGATCGGAGTGCCGGGAGGGTACTCGCCTCGGCGAATCCCCTTGTAGAGGTTCCTGATGATCCGCTCACATTCAGCGGAATTGCGACGACGAGGCATCACTGGCTCCTTCGTGAGGTACGTCGGCCCCAAGGCAACCATGGGCGCGCGTGCGTGGGAATCCGAGAATGCCTGGGCCTCCCGACAAGTGCGGGAGCGGGCGGGGCGCGCCTATTTGGTAGTCGCCTGCGGGGCGGGCCCGGGCGCTGAAGTGGTCCGGGCGGTGAGAGACCTGATGGGGCGGATGCAAGTCGGGGGTGGTGCATGCAGCGGTGCCGGGCCGTTGCTGCACCGTGCGGTTCGCGGCAAGGGATTGGTGACGTGGACCTCAGCTAGCGCCGTAACTGTCCCCTGCGTGGATGCCGTGTTGGAGACGATGCGCCGCCCGCGCTCGGTTGGCCGGGTGCGGGGGCGGTCGGTGTCAGGGCTGGCAGGCTGGGCAGTGTTCCTGGCTGTCGTGATCGTGCTCGCCGTGGTCGTGGTCGTCGGCGAGATCCGCGCACGCCACGCAGCAGGTGTAGGAGGCGTCGGCGGGGCTCGGCCTGTGCCGGCCGCCGCAGTGCGCGTTGCGGCATACGGCCGGGGAGGTGGCGGGCGGCATGCGGTGCCTCCGTTTCGGTCGCGGAGCCGGGCTAGGAATGGCCCGGACCCGGTGACCATGCGGGGTCTGGGTGCAAGCGCCGCCACCCCACAGCCCCACAGCACCGGCCTTCACGGCGGAGGGACAAGTCCGGGGGCGGCCGTTGGACAAGCAACGGCCCCGCACCCGGGCACGGGTGCCGGGGACGGGGTCGAGGGCTACCGGCGGGGCAGTTGGGTGCGGCACGAGCGACGGCCCGCCCTCTTGGGGAGAGGCGCGCCGACGGCCGGAGCAGGGCGGCGCCCCCCTGACACCACACACGAGGGTGGGGTCGGGGGCGCAGTACCGGGGCGGCTCGGGTGGGTCAGAAGGGAAGGTCGACGCTGGGCAAGATCGCCGTGATGCGGTCGGTGACTTCGACCGGGCAAGCCCAGAAACACCAAGACGCCGCCCCCCGCAGGCGGCAGGGGGCGGCGATGATCGTGCGGGCGCTGCGAGCGGTGGACTACGTGCTACTTCTGCGTCCGGCCGTGCTTGTCGGCGAGTTCCCTCCTCCAGGCGAGGAGGTCGGCCACGTCGGTGTCGAAGTCACCCGTGTCGAAGAGACGCTCCACGTCCCCGTCGTCGTCGGTGTAGAAGGCGCCGAAGGAACCGTGACTGCTGACTGGGTGGATCGCAGAGTTCTCCGCGCCGGTATCGGTGGTAGCGCCCCACGTCAGGTCGGCCCCATCACCGAAGTAGTAGGCGCCCCAGTATTCGTCCTTCGCCTTCCCGTCGTCTTCGATGTCGCAGGCAAGGTCGGCCGCCGCAAGGCGATCCAGGACCACGTGGAAAACCGTCTGGGCGGCGGGCTGTTCCGTCATAGGAGAACGCTCCTTGAAAATGGGGCGGGGAAGCTGAGGACGCAGACCCTGCCTCGACGAACAGCAAGCCACGCAACCCGGCTACCAGGCACAGAACAAAGCGGGCCGGACAACTCACCACACCCCCGGGCCGCGCGCGGAATGGGGACGGAACGGCTCACGGGCCCGCATGGCGGACTACCGAGCCTCAAGAGCCAGGGTGGTGGGCGTGCGCGACTGGCCCCGCCCCTGGATGGAGGCGGGAGCGGGGCCAGTGCGTAGGCGCGGGTCAAGCGATCAGACGGCCGTCGTCGGAAAGGGCGGTGTCCGGCAGATACCACCCGGCCAGGAGGGGCTACGGAGATTGAGCGTGTCACCAGCCGTCCGGACTCTTCGGGTAGGAATCGTACGTCGGCAGACCCAGCCGGATACTCTCTCGCTCCCGGCGGCTCCCGCCCAGGCGGTACACGTAGCGGTGTACACCGTGATGTCTCAGATTGCGTGCCCCCACTACCTCCAGTGCCTCCCGGAGCCAGACCTTCGGATCGACGCCGGCGCGAAGAGCCGGAGCCCCAAGCCGGATCAGCAGCTTTTCGGCGTACTCGTGCCCCTGCTCCTGGCGGCGCACCTTCTGCGCCATGCGCTCGTTCAGCACCGCGCCGTTTGGCAGCAGCTTCACGGTCCGGGGCGTCGCCCGGCCCATGTAGACCGCGTTCGTGGCCTGGTAGATCGTCCCGACGTGCCCAACAGCCACCACGGCTCCGGAAGCGTCTCTGCGCGGGACGGGGTCGGCGAACGAGACGATCCCGCGCACGTCCCGGACGAGTAGTTCGTCGAAGCAGCGGGCGAGGAACCAGCTCTCGGCGTTCGCAGGGCACTCGTCCGTGAGGACGAATCGCGAGCACTCCAGCGACTCCACGTAGGGCTCCAGGTCTGGCAGGGGCCGAGTCAGCACGGCCGCCGTGACGGGTACGCCGAACACGGCCACTCCGCACAGCGG
>NZ_JBSGTG010000119.1:0-3905 GCF_053607285.1 Streptomyces sp. NPDC055140
CTTGTCTACCGTCCGCACGTTGACGTCGACCCTGGTTGTTGTCGGATCCGAATAGCGGGTGGCGTTGTCGAGCAGTTCGGCCACCGTCAGCGCGACCGGCTCGACGGCCCGGCTGGTCACCGCGAAGTTCACCTGCGACAGGAGGTCGACGCGCTGGTAGTGCTTGATACGGCCTTGTGCTCCGCGGATCACGTCATAGACCGATGCCGCCTCTCGCTGCCGGCCGAGCCACCCTCCGCACAGCACAGCGATGGACTGCGCCCGCCGGTTGAACTGCGCGTTCATGTGGTCGACAAGCAACAAGTCCTGCAGCACCGGCGAGTCGCCGTACTTCTTCTGCAGCTCGGAGATGGCCCGCTGCTGCTCCGCGGCGAGACCTTGGAGTGTCTGCATCGCGGACTTCAGCACGGTGTTGGTGGCGTTCTCCGCTTCTTCCTTGGCCTGCCGGACCACCTCGGCGTAGCCGTTCTGCAGCTTGGCCAACTCGCCCTGGACGCCTTGCTTCTGATGGCGCAACGTCTTGATCGTTTTTCGCTGGCGAACGACAACAGTGGTGGCGACAGGGACGCCGGCAGCGAGCGCCCAGACTGTCGGATCCTGCCAGAAATTCGTCATGTGACTCTCTTTGAGCGGCTGGATTCCAGCTCTCGGAATCTGTCTGGGCGGACCCTCGGCTGTGGGCAGCCTTCGCCACCCGGAGAGCCCCCCTGGGTGTAGCCATGCCGAGGAGAAGCTCACTTGGCATGTGCCCGAAACCGTATCACCGGACGATCATGTTGCTCTGTCAAGTCCGCTATGTGGTCGCTTGGTTGGCGAAAAATCACCGCTGGGATCAGTGAAGAAGATGTGATAGAGGCCTACGGCCTTGCGTGGGCGGACGAGGCGCTGAGCGGTCCGGCGTGTGCTGCCTGGTCTTTCGTGCCGCTCCTTGCCATGTGATCGGCCGACGCAGTGGTGCAGAGCGGCAAGGCATCGCCCGGACGCTGCGGGTCCGCACAACGCAGGATGGCCAATTCGAGCGACTTGCCAGGACAGCACCCGGGCCCGAGCAGAAGTCGCGGCCAGCTAGGTTCCGCCAGGGCCGTCGGCCGCTTCCCCAGCATCAACGGGAGTCGGCCGGCGGCCCATCAGAGCGAAGCGCGGTTCGCAACTCGTGGGACCTCGCAGGCCCTGGGTCAGGCAGGGGCTGGCCGACGTCAGATGGCCAATTGGGACGGAAGCGTTTGACCAAGGCTGCGAAGTCGTTCCGCAGGTACCGAGAGTCGCACGGCATCAGCCGGATCTGTTGGCGACTGTCAGCCCACCAGATCGTGAAATCGGCAACCGTGCCTTCCGATGGCCAGTCCTCGATCTCGCCCGACAGCCACAGTGCGTCGACAAACCCTCCGACGCTCAGGCCAATGTCCACGAAGATCCCGATCGTCCCGGGCCGGGGAACCTGCACCACAGTGCCCTCGAAGACCTGCCCGAAACGCAGGCCTCGCCGAATCCGAGCCCACTCGGCACCTGTCACCACGATGGAAACCTTCCCTCCCGTCACGGTCAGCGAAGACCGGGATTTGTGGCCCTAAGGTTTCTCATTCCAGGCTCTCACCGGCAGCGGGTTACGTCTCGCCGAGCGGGCAGGGTTCACCGTGTTCGTGCTCGCCGGATACGCCTTGGCTCTGCTCATACCAACATTGGTCGCGAAACCCGCCCCTCTGATCCATTGCTGACCGCGCCACGCTGCGGGACGCTGCTGTCAACGACTGAGAGCTAGCCCCGGTCAGTGCGGTCGGTGGTGCGTGCCGGTGCGGTGAAGGTGCCCTGTGTGCGCAGGTGTTGCCATAGCCGGGCGTGTAAGCGGGCGTCCTCACGGGGGTCGAAGTCGCCGCGGGCGCGGGTGAAGTTGAAGCGTCCGTTGCCGTGTTTCGCGCGCCGTGTTCGCAGGGTGTGCCAGGCGAGGTCGTCGAGATTGAGGCCGGTCGCCCAGCGTCCGCCGCGGGCCTCGTGCAGCACGACAAGAGTGTCGATGCAGCGGTCGAGGAGCGCATCGGGGATGCGCGTGACCATGGCCATAGCTCGCAGGTCGGCCTGGAGGAGGCCATGTCCGACGACGAGGTCGGCAGCGGCCAGCGCCGTGAGGGTGCGCTCGGCGACATCGGGGGCGTCGAGCAGTTCATCGCTGACGAGGGTGTGGGTGCGATCATCCGCGCGGGCCCAAACGATTCCGACACGGTCGGTGAGCCAGCTCCCTGGTCCCGTGGTCAACTGGTTGCGTCTACGCGGCCGCCTTTGGCGAAGTCCGCGCCAACGAAGGCGATCAGGCGGCGTCGGGGGCGGGCGCGATGCGCGGTACTGCGCGGCCTCTTCTCCACTATGCGCGGGACTCTAAAGGTGCGCACTGACAACGCTGCGTGACCTGACTCGCCGTCCTTCGTTACGTCCACGCCCCTATGGACTGATCAAGGAGATCTGATGCGCTCACATGCCGACCCACGAACGTCGGGCAGTCAGGCGAGAGTTGTCACGCTCGTGCAGGCCCATGCCTGGTGCGGACGCTCCATGCTGGCGGTGAACCTTGCCGCAGTCACGGGCGAGGCCAGCCCGTCGGGTTCCTGTGACCGTGCCGACAAGGCTGTCGTTTGCGCAGATGTCTCGGCAAGCCACGAGGTGACGGTCTGGTCCCAGTGCCTTCCGGATGACGAGGTGCCGTTCGGCTTTGTTCGCACTCGCTCCAAGCTGGGGATCCTTCCGTCGCTGGTCGACAGCCCTGATGTCACGACGGTGTTCGTTGATGTGCCCGACCTCGAGCCCTCTGGCCCGACGCCTGGGGACCCATACGCCTTCGACCAGGCTGCCCTCGATGAGGTCCTGGAACTCACCGACCTGGCCTTGGTCCCGGTCACCACCGAGCCGTCATCGCGTACAGCCGCCGAGGACCTCATCGGGCAACTACTGGCACCGCGCGGGATCCCCTTCCTGATCGTCCTCAACCGGTGGGATCCGGGGAAGGACCCCGACGAGCTGCTCGTCCAGGCGACGTATGACTGGTGTCACGACCTCAAGTACCCATACGCACCTCAGCCGGTCCGCCACTACAAGGTGCATTCAAGGAACGGAGAGAAGGGACGTACGGTGCTGGAGTACGACCCGTCGCAGCCGGCCTTCAAAGCGCGCGAGGATGTATTCCAGCTGGCACTCAGCATCGAACAGTTCCTCCGCTGACACCCGCCACGGGAACCCGTAGCGGCACGACACTGTCGTCAACTCGGCGGGCGGGCAGACGTGGAGCCTGGCCTTCGGGAGTCAGGCGCCGCCCAGGCTCCTTACATCGAGTCCGCCGTAGATGTGGGCCTTAAGGACGACATCACCCCGGCCGTCTGACCTTCTACAGCCCCGCCCCTGCCACGACGTCCCAAACGACCGCCAGTAGCAACATCATGGCCGCCATTGCACCGGCAAACGGCGCGCACCAGCTGGGTCGGCGCACCAGCACGTACATCACCCCCGCGCCGACGAGCAGGGTGACGACGCCGACGAGCAGGGCCAGAAGCATCTGCGTCCGCATCACGCCACCGCGTCCCACCGCGCAGCCCGGTAGGCGGCGGCCGTCGCAGCCCGCTCCTCGTACTGCCGGCCGCGCCTGCGCACCTTGCGCATCACCGCCTCACCAAGTGCCGGCTCACACCCGACGGCAGCCGCGGCCTGCCGCCACGACGCGACCGTGCGCTCGCCGCGAACGACCCACGCCCGAACGACGTCCTGCTCCCGCTCACTCAGGCCGCTGAAGACGGCTGCCGCACCCGGCGTGGCGGGCTCCCACGGGTGCGCCAGATCCTCCACACCCGGAGCCCGGTCAGCCAGCACGTCCAGCAGGGAGCCTCCCCCGGCGAGCCGGTGGTCGAGCAGACCGACCCGGTGGC
>NZ_JBSGTG010000120.1:0-2500 GCF_053607285.1 Streptomyces sp. NPDC055140
TTCCAGCACCGGGCAGGTGTCACCCCCTATACTTCGCCTTACGGCTTCGCAGAGAGCTGTGTTTTTGCTAAACAGTCGCTTGGGCCTATTCACTGCGGCTTTCCGTTAAGAAAGCACCCCTTCTCCCGAAGTTACGGGGTCATTTTGCCGAGTTCCTTAACCAGAGTTCTCTCGCACACCTTAGGATTCTCTCCTCGCCTACCTGTGTCGGTTTGCGGTACAGGCACCTTTTATCTCGCTAGAAGCTTTTCTTGGCAGCGGGGAATCAAAGACTTCGCTCCATAAGGAGCTTCCCCATCACAGCTCAGCCTTCACGATAAGCGGATTTGCCTACTTATCAGCCTAACTGCTTGGACGTGCACAACCAATCGCACGCTTCTTCTATCCTTCTGCGTCCCTCCATTGCTCAAACGATAAAGAGGTGGTACAGGAATATCAACCTGTTGTCCATCGCCTACGCCTGTCGGCCTCGGCTTAGGTCCTGACTAACCCTGAGCGGACGAGCCTTCCTCAGGAAACCTTAGGCATTCGGTGGACGGGATTCTCACCCGTCTTTCGCTACTCATACCGGCATTCTCACTTCTAAGCGCTCCACCAGTCCTTCCGGTCTGGCTTCACAGCCCTTAGAACGCTCCCCTACCACTGTTCGTAAGATCAATCCGCAGCTTCGGTGATACGTTTAGCCCCGGTACATTTTCGGCGCAGAGTCACTCGACTAGTGAGCTATTACGCACTCTTTAAATGGTGGCTGCTTCTAAGCCAACATCCTGGTTGTCTAAGCAACTCCACATCCTTTTCCACTTAACGTATACTTTGGGACCTTAGCTGGCGGTCTGGGCTGTTTCCCTTTTGACTACGGATCTTATCACTCGCAGTCTGACTCCTAAGGATAAGTCATTGGCATTCGGAGTTTGACTGAATTCGGTAATCCGGTAGGGGCCCCTAGTCCAATCAGTGCTCTACCTCCAAGACTCTTACCTTAAGGCTAGCCCTAAAGCTATTTCGGGGAGAACCAGCTATCTCCAGGTTCGATTGGAATTTCTCCGCTACCCACACCTCATCCCCGCACTTTTCAACGTGCGTGGGTTCGGGCCTCCATTCAGTGTTACCTGAACTTCACCCTGGACATGGGTAGATCACCTGGTTTCGGGTCTACGACCACGTACTAAACGCCCTATTCAGACTCGCTTTCGCTGCGGCTCCGCCTCTTCAGCTTAACCTCGCACGGGATCGTAACTCGCCGGTTCATTCTACAAAAGGCACGCCATCACCCATTAACGGGCTCTGACTATTTGTAGGCACACGGTTTCAGGATCTCTTTCACTCCCCTTCCGGGGTGCTTTTCACCTTTCCCTCACGGTACTGGTTCACTATCGATCACTAGGGAGTATTTAGCCTTGGGAGATGGTCCTCCCAGATTCCGACGGAATTTCACGTGTTCCGCCGTACTCAGGATACATTCAAGAGAGAACGAAGTTTCGACTACAGGGCTGTTACCTCCTATGGCGGGCCTTTCCAGACCTCTTCATCTACCTCGTTCCTTTGTAACTCCGTACAGAGTGTCCTACAACCCCAAGAGGCAAGCCTCTTGGTTTGGGCTATGTTCCGTTTCGCTCGCCGCTACTCAGGAAATCGCATTTGCTTTCTCTTCCTCCAGGTACTTAGATGTTTCAGTTCCCTGGGTCTGTCTTCCTTACCCTATGTATTCAGATAAGGATACCATACCATTACGTATGGTGGGTTTCCCCATTCGGAAATCTCCGGATCAAAGCTTACTTACAGCTCCCCGAAGCATATCGGTGTTAGTCCCGTCCTTCATCGGCTCCTAGTGCCAAGGCATCCACCGTGCGCCCTTTCTAACTTAACCAAACTAAAAATTAAAAAATATGAGCTACACTGTTATCTAGTTTTCAAAGAACATACATTTATATATGAGAGATAGTTCTCTCAAAACTGAACAAAACGAAACACGGAAACTTATATTGATGAACAGCGTTCATCAATTCTCCATAGAAAGGAGGTGATCCAGCCGCACCTTCCGATACGGCTACCTTGTTACGACTTCACCCCAATCATCTACCCCACCTTCGGCGGCTGGCTCCTTGCGGGTTACCCCACCGACTTCGGGTGTTGTAAACTCTCGTGGTGTGACGGGCGGTGTGTACAAGACCCGGGAACGTATTCACCGCGGCATGCTGATCCGCGATTACTAGCGATTCCAGCTTCATGTAGGCGAGTTGCAGCCTACAATCCGAACTGAGAACGGTTTTATGAGATTAGCTCCACCTCGCGGTCTTGCAGCTCTTTGTACCGTCCATTGTAGCACGTGTGTAGCCCAGGTCATAAGGGGCATGATGATTTGACGTCATCCCCACCTTCCTCCGGTTTGTCACCGGCAGTCACCTTAGAGTGCCCAACTGAATGCTGGCAACTAAGATCAAGGGTTGCGCTCGTTGCGGGACTTAACCCAACATCTCACGACACGAGCTGACGACAACCA
>NZ_JBSGTG010000121.1:0-3744 GCF_053607285.1 Streptomyces sp. NPDC055140
GGGGACGACTTCGCGACGTCCGCCCGGGTGCTGGATCTGCACGACGGACCGGCCCATGGCATTGCGCAGGACCGCTGTGAGACGACCGCTTCCGCCTGGGACGGTGACGCGCTTCGGGGAGGAGCGGCAGAACCTCCAGGGCGTGGTGGGCGTCTCGTCGAGCCAGCCATCTGCTGCCAGGGAGACTTTCTCGTAGTGTCCGGCGAGGCCTTCGACCTGGGGGCAGGAGCAGCGGACGTGGACGATGCAGGTGCCGGTTTCGGTGTAGCCGATGCGGACGGGCGGGACCGGTTCGAGCCCGCGGATCTGTACTCGGTTGTGCTCGACCTGCCGTGCATGGTCCTGGCGGCGCTCTGCAAGGGCGGATAGGGCGCTGCGTACGGCGGTGTCCTGGTCGGGGGCGGGGCGCCCGAGGGGGCGGCGGCCATCGACGTCGTAGGCAGTGAACTCGTTCTCACCGGTGTCCGGCTTGGGGGTGCGCACGACGGCGTAGTGGACGACGGCGGGAAAGTCGATGTGGTCCGGCAGGCCGCCGGGGAAACTGTCGGGCACGGTGAAGAATTGGCCGTCGTCGCCGAACAGCTCGCGGACCGTCTGCTGGGAGACGGAACGGGGGCGTGGCCGGGATGTGGTCAGGAGTGGGAGGTCTCCGGCGTTCAGGTCCGGTGTGGTCATGGTCGGGTGTCCCTTCTCGTGGCGCCCTGCGCCTGTTGGGGGTAAGAGGGACTTTGTCGGGACGGTCGGCTAGCTCGGCAAGAGCGCCAGGAGGGTGACCGCTGGGCGCCACGATGACCGCCCAAATGGCTACGCATCGCTGCGAAGCATTGGCCTGCCGTCCCCACGGACGGGGCGGGACACGCGGTAGCCCGCACTCGCGCCCTGAACCGAGCGGGCACGGGGCGGGCTCCTGCGGACCGGCGTGCGGCCCACTCCGGGGACTGCACGCCGGCAAGGGGTGGCGGGCAGTGCACGGCAGTCTGAGAGAGCCGGGCGGGGAGGGGCCTGGCCGATTCGGCCCGGGGGCTCAGCCGCAGTGGACGTTCTCCGCGAGCGCGCTGTAGTGGCCGCCCTTGATGGCCATGTCACCGACCACGTTGATACACGCGTGCGGCGCCTTCACATACACCGGGCCCGCCCAGTGCGTGTAGTTGCGCCCGAGCTGGTAGCCGTCCGACGCACCGCTCTTGTACTTCGGGCTGTGCAGCCCGACGCCCAGCCCGTACGCCTTGCCCATCATCGTGGCGACCGGCTTGGCGATCGCACAGTTCTTGTGACTCGCCGCGCTGTAGTACACGTACACGTAGCCGCCGGTTCCCGGACCCCTCCCCGAGTCCCGCTTCATGGGGTGCGCCCCCACCAGCTGATATCCGGAACCACACAGGGCCCCGTACGACGACGGGCTCGCCGCGGAGGCAGCTGGCGCTGTCACCAGCGCCCCGCCCACCACCGCCAGACCCATCGCGGCAGCAGCAATAGCAACACGAAACTTCGGCATCAGACCGCCTTCCAAGAAGCCCTGTACGGGCCCCTGAAACATCGACCAAACAATTGACCAGGACACGCCGAGCCTGATGCCCACACACCTCACCCCCGCCCCCCGACCGCCCCTGAGCCCACCCCCTGACACCACCATCCACATCCCCATCCCACCCCACGAAACCCACCACTCACCCGAGCGCCAGCCCGACCTCAGCCGAACCCCTCACACCGCGGAGCCCACGCGCGACGGACAGGTGCGTGTGCCCCGCACGGGAGACACAGCGCGGGGCACATAACCGGGGGCATCGCCGGGTACAGCCGGGGCGGCAGGGAAGGGAGTTCCCCGTCTAGTGCAAGGCCAGGCGGCGGTGTCGCCGTTGCTGTCGTAGCTGTCGCACAGGTGCCGGGGTTCAGCGGCCGGGAGCGCCCGGCATCGGTGAACGGCCCCAGGAGCTGAGGCAAGCCTGCAACTGGGCCGACCGCCGGGCCTCGTCGCCAGCTCGGCCCGCCCCGCCGGTGGTGGCGGTGCGGGCCGAAAGGCAAGGGTGGGTGGGTCAGCCCTTAAGCCAGCCCATGCTGTGCGAGATGTGGTTCGGCCCGGGCGGGGTGCTGCTCATGCTGTCGAGGGGGTAGGTGGTTCCGCCGGTGAAGGGCTCACCGTCCCACTGGACGGCTGCGGAGTTCCGACTTCGGATGACGATCGAGCCCTTCTGTCCGGAGCGGGACCCTGCGGTTGCCCAGAACTCGGCGCCGGTGTCGAAGGCTTCGAACGGTGCGCGGCCCAGGTCACGAACCTCAACCCACAGCTCATCGATGGCTCTGCGCTCCTCGGCGCTGTTGAGGATGTGTTTCTGAATCTGCTCGGCGATGGATCGTTCAGCGATCTTCTCGACGGAGAGCACGATGTTGCGGTGGGCGCACCAGCCGCCGTACTTGACCCAGTACCGGGGGAACTTGGCCTCCCATGCGTCGGCGACGGGCGTGTCGCAGGTGAAGGTGACGTATCCGAGCTTCGCAAGCGGGTCGTGGGGGTTGTCCCACCAGAAGTCGGTGGGGGACATGCGCAGGACGTGGGTCATGAGCTGGCTCTCCTGGTAGACGGACGCCCGCAGGTGCGAAGCGTCGGGGTGACGTCGATGAGGGCAACGCTGGTTGGACGGATGGCCGCACGGGGACTGGACGGCGAGCGAGTGTCGCTACGCCGGGTGCCGGTGGGGCGACGGGCAGAAGGCGCGGAAGACCCGCCCGGCCGAGATCGGCGGGGCGGGTCTTGGAGCACCTCGATGAGGGGCGGGTCAGCGGACCTTCGGAGCGGCCGGGGCCTTCGGGGCGGCGGGAGCCTTAGGAGCGGCCGGGGCCTTCGGGGCGGCGGGAGCCTTGGGAGCGGCCGGGGCCTTCGGGGCGGCGGGAGCCTTGGGAGCAGGGCCTACGGGCAGACGTGTTCCCGGCGTGACGTGGCGGCTGGGCATACCAGGCGTGTTGTGCGGGGTGCACGGGCGCCGGCTCGCAGTCTGCTTTGCGGTGACGGCGCGCGTCGTGGGGCAGCGGGTCGGGGTGGAATGGCCGGTGCCGTGGCTGGCATCGGGGAGCATCGCGAGCAGCAACAGCAGGATCGCGAGGAACAGCACGGCCACGACAAAGGCAAGAACGGTCAGGGACGGGGCAGTGCGCGTGCGGGACATGAATGCAAGGTTCCTTTCACAGAAGATTATTGGAGTGCCTGGCCGCGCTGCAGGATGTGGTCCTGCCTCGTGGCGTCCGGCGGTGAGGACAATCACCCGGCGGGGAGTTAGCGAGGCAACTTCGCTTCCGCGCCGCGATCCTCCGGCTCACGGCCGCGTCATCGCTCGTGGCTCCGGGTGCCGGAAAGGCCCGCCCCCGAGGCCGGTCACGGCGGCGCGGGGTAGGCCCAGGCGAGGCTTCACGAGGGACGACGTGGCTTCCGGAGCGGCCATGGGAGCGGCTCCCCCGGCGTATGCGTCACTGTGCAACAACAGTGATTCGGCCGGGAATTGGGACAGCGCTGGCTGGCGTTCGTCCGACGGACGGCCGCCAGCCGACCGTGCACGCCGCGGCGCGGGGCGACGGGTGGGGTGCTGACGCGAGCGGGTCCGCCGGGCCAGTGGCGGCCAGGCGGGCCCGGAGGGGGCGGATCGATCAGTCGGCCTGTGAGGGAAGCGATTCGAGCGCGGCCTGGGCGAGCACGTCCAGTGCGGCGGCGTCAGCGGTGGACGCCGTCAGGTGGGCGCGGGCATCGGCAAGGGC
>NZ_JBSGTG010000122.1:0-3540 GCF_053607285.1 Streptomyces sp. NPDC055140
TGTCTGTGGGGTCTGTCTTTGTGCCCGGGCGGTGGTGGCCCCCTTGCTCGGGGGGGCCCCCCGGGGCGCCCCCGCACTCCTCCGTGCGTTGACGCCGATGCGCCTGTCGCTCTAAGGTCCCGCTATTCATATAAGCGATCGCAATTCGTATATACGAACGGAGTGTTGTGGCGAGTACATCGGTCACCCGAGCCCTGCGGATTCTGACCCTGGTCGCGCATGCAGATAGACCGGTCACGCTGAAACAGATCGCCGAAGACCTCGAGATCCCCAAGAGCACGGCCCACGGCATCCTGCGCGACCTCACACAGGAGCGATTCATCGACGCGTGCGAACCCGCGGGTTACACCGTTGGCCTGAAGGCATTCGAGGTCGGAGCCGCGCACCTGCGCATCGCCGGAGTCAGCGGAGTCATTTCCTCCGAACTGGTCGACCTGAGCCGCACGTTGGACATCACGGCGCACTACGCGGTCCTGGACGGCGCCGAGGCCGTGTACCTCTACAAACAGGACCCGGTCAACGCAGGTATACAACTGGCCAGTTCCGTGGGTGCGCGTCTGCCCTCCCACCTGACCGCGGTGGGCAAGTGCTGTCTTGCCTGGCTCCGTTCCGATGACGTGCCGGAGCACGTGCACACCACGAGGGCCGAAGACCCGGGCCGTCTGCGAGAAGAGTTGCTGCGGGTCAGGGAACACGGTCACGCCACTGACGACGGACAGGTCGCCTCCGGCGTGCAGTGCATCGCTGCTCCGGTCTTCGATCCGGCGGGCCTCAGGGGTGCTGTCGGAATCAGTTTTCTCAAGGGAGGCTTCCCCGACTTGAACACGGCAACAGAGGCCGTGCGGGAGTCCGCGGCTCGCCTGACCGCCAAACTGGGCGGAGTGCAGCGGTGATCCGCCCCAGGCCCTGGCTGGACCGGATCACCCCCTACCGGCCCGGCCGCCAGGCACTGACCGCAGCAGGATCGATGGCCTCCAATGAGTCGCCTATTGGGGCCAGCCCCAGGGTGGCCGCGGCAGTGTCCGAGGCGGTGACTGGAGCCCATCATTATCCGGACCCGCTGGCGACGGACCTGCGGCAGCGGCTGGCCGAGTTGCACGAAGTCAGCGTCGAGCACATTCTCGTCGGCAATGGATCCGACGAGTTGATCTTCCTGTTGGCCTGGGCCCACCTGGCTCACGGGGGGCAGGCCGTGTGCGCCGACCCGGCCTACCGCGTGAACGAGATCAGCAGCCAGGTCGTCGACGCGCGTCTCATCAAGATCCCCCTGCGGAACTGGACCCACGACCTGCAGGCCATGGCCGATGTGGCGGCTGACATCGCCTACGTGGTCAACCCGCACAATCCCACCGGAACAACGCTGGGACGGCAAGAGATCGAATCGTTCGTCGCGCGCGCGCAGAGCCGCCTCGTCGTGATCGACGAGGCATATATCGACTTCACCGACGACCCGGCCGCCACAAGCGCCATCCCGCTTGCCCGTCAGGGCAAGGCGGCTGTGCTGCGCACCTTCTCCAAGGTCTATGGTCTGGCCGGTCTGCGCATCGGCTACCTCGTGGCGGACCCCGCGATCATCCACACGCTGCGCACGGTCCGAGCCCCGTTCTCCGTTGGCGGCCTGGCCCAGACCGCTGCTCTCGCTGCCCTGGAGGACCACACGCATTACCAGGCCGTCCGACGGCACACGGTGCAGCACCGTGCTGCACTGACAGACCTGTTCACATCCGCCGGCTACGACGTCGTACCCTCTCAGGCCAATTTCGTCCTCGTCCGGACCGAGGACGAGGACGACCTTGTCGCACGACTCGCCGAGCAAGGCGTCTCGGTCCGGCCAGGCAGCGCCCTCGGCGCCCCCGGCACCGTCCGGATCAGTGTGCCCTCACGCCCCGGCATGGCCCTGGTTGAGCAAGCTCTCGCCACGCCCTGACGGCTGGGGACCAAAGACGTCTCGTCGCACGTCTCCCGCCCAAGATCCCCGTCACGCAGCGCCCCCTGGCCGCGCACGACGAGGTCAAGCATGCCCCGGTCCGGAATTACTCTCTCCTGCTAGGAGTCCCGTGGAACACCTCGATCCACCTGCCAGACCCACCACGCGTCTGGAGACCCGCACCATCGAAGTCGTACCCGACGAGGAACGGCACGGCACGCCACGTAGCCAGTTCACCCTGTGGTTCGGCGCCAACATGCAGATCACGGCCATCGTCAACGACTCGCTGGCCGTCGTGTTCGGAGCCGATCCCCTGTGGGCGGTCATCGGGCTGCTCGCTGGCAACCTCCTCGGCGGTGCCGTCATGGCACTGCACTCGGCGCAGGGGCCGCGGCTGGGGCTGCCTCAGATGATCTCCAGCCGAGCTCAGTTCGGCGTGCTCGGCGCTGTCCTGCCGCTGTGCCTGGTCATCGTGATGTACCTCGGGTTCGCGGCCACCGGCACCGTGTTGGCCGGGCAGGCCGTGGACGGGATCCTGCACACCGGCACGCCATGGGTCGGTGTCGTTGTCTTCGGTGTGCTCACCACGGTCGTCGCCCTGCTGGGCTACCGCCACATCCACGTCCTCGGCCGTGCCGCAACCGTGCTGGGAATCATCGGCTTCCTGTATCTGGCGGTGCGCCTCATCGCCACACAGGACATCGCCGCCCTGTTCGGCACCAAACCGTTCGACGGCGCCACCTTCCTGCTGGCCATCTCGCTGGGAGCGGGCTGGCAGCTCACCTACGGCCCTTACGTGGCCGACTACTCCCGCTACCTGCCCCGCACGACATCGGCCCGCACCACGTTCCACTGCACCCTGTGGGGCAGTGTGCTCGGTTCCCAGTGGTCCATGACGCTGGGCGTCGTCGTCGCAGCTCTTCCCGCGGCAACAGGGCAGGGTTTCCTCGACAACCAGGTCGGCTACCTCGGAGACCTCAGCGGCGGCGGGGTGATCGCCCTGCTGATCTACCTGGTGATCGTCGTTGGGAAACTCACCGTCAACTGCCTGAACGCCTACGGCGGTTTCATGTCGGCGCTCACCACCGTGTCCGCCTTCACCCGGGAACGGCAAGTCTCCCAGCGGGCCCGCATCACCTACATCGTCGCGTTCATCACCGTTTCACTCCTGGTCGCCCTGCTGGCCAGTGACGACTTCCTCACCAACTTCAAGAACTTCGTCCTGACCATCCTGATGGTGTTCACGCCCTGGAGCGCCATCAACCTCGTCGACTACTACCTGGTCTCACGCGAACGCGTCGACATCCCGGCACTGTACGACCCCTCGGGCCGGTACGGGCGCTGGAACGTCATCGCCCTCGGCTGCTACCTCGCCGGCGTGGCGGCCCAGATACCTTTCCTCGCCCAGACGCTCTACACCGGGCCGGTCACCAAAGCACTGGGCGGGGCTGACATCTCCTGGATCATCGGCCTGCTGTTCACAGGCGCCGCCTACTATGCCCTGACCCGTCACCGCTCCAACGCGCCCGGGCACATGCTCGACGCGAGTGAAGCGATCAGCGACCACGAGGGGGAAGAGAAGCACACCAGTCCCTCCTGAGACATCACTGCTG
>NZ_JBSGTG010000123.1:0-3540 GCF_053607285.1 Streptomyces sp. NPDC055140
CGCCGGAGTCGTACGAAGCCTGCTGGGCGCCGGGCTCTACCTCGGTCTGGTCGGCGTGATCGGCGCCGCCCTGGGCGCGCTGCTGCGGTCGGTGGCCGGCGGAATCTCGGTGCTGGTGGCTGCCCTGATGCTGATCCCGGGACTGATCTCCCTGCTGCCGAGCTCCTGGCAGGACAACATCAGCCCCTACCTGCCGTCCAATGCGGGAGAGTCGATGTTCGCTCTGACGCACGACTCCACGACCCTGTCACCGGGCGCCGGACTGCTGGTCTTCCTCGGCTGGACGGCACTGGCGCTGGCGGGCGCGGCGTACCGGCTCGCACGCACCGACGCCTGACACCCGCACCATGGACAGGTGACGTCCGTGACCACCGACGACATCAGCGGGATGGGACTGCTGGTCGCCCGTCTGTCCCGGGGCGGCCAGCGGCTTCGGCAGGCCGACCGGGCCTGTCCGTGGGTGCTGGACACCGCGGTCGTGGTCCTCGTCTTCCTGATGTTCTGCCTGCCCGACCTGCTCCACGGCGGTGCCGACGACGACGGTCCGCGGCGATTCCGTCTTGCGTTCACTCAGTTGCCCGTAGCGGGGATGCTTGCTTTGCAGGCCGGTCTGGTGCTGCCGCTGTTGTGGCGGCGGCGGAAACCCGTGGCGGCCTTCGGTGCCATCGCAGCGGTGTTCGTCCTGCAGTCGTCCCTGGGCGCCGCGCTGCGCGCGGACGTCGCCCTCTTAGTCGCCCTGTACAGCCTGGCCCCGCACGGACGGCTGCGGCAACTGCCGTGGGCCTGCGCGGCCATGGCGGGCACCCTGGCCCTGGTCGCGGTACGCGCGTCCTCGGCCGTGTCCGTCTGGGACGCGCTGTTCTTCCTGCTGAGCACGGCGACCGCGGCCCTCGCGCTCGGCCTGATGATCCGGATCCGCCGCGCCCAGCTCGCCGGACTGCGGGACCGGGCGGCCCGGCTGGAGATCGAGCGCGACCAGCGCAGCAGGCTGGCCACGGCCACCGAACGCACCCGGGTCGCCCGCGAGATGCACGACATCGTCGGCCACAACCTGTCCGTCATCATCACGCTCGCCGACGCCGGCGCCTACGCCACCGACATCGCCCCCGAACGCGGCAAGGAGGCCCTGCAGCTCATCGGCGACACAGGTCGCCAGGCCCTCGGCGAGCCGCGGCGCGTACTCGGCGTGCTGCGCGAGGCCGCGGACGGTCCCCCGGGCGAGCCCGAACTCAGCCCGCAGCCCGGCACCGCGGACATCGGCGCACTGTGCGCCAAGGTGCGCGCCGCCGGACTGGAGGTCGTCTACCGCACCTCGGGCGACGTGGACGCCCTGGACATTGGCATCCAGCTGACGGTGTACCGCATCGTCCAGGAAGCCCTCACCAACACCCTGAAGCACGCCGACACCGACACCCGGGTGCACCTGGCGATACTCGTCGAGGACGGCCGACTGACCATCCGGGTCCAGGACACCGGCCCGGCCAGACCGGCCGGAGCCCCGAATAACGAAGGACATGGCCTGGTGGGCATGCGGGAACGAGCCGCCCACTACGGCGGGAGCATCAGCGCGGGGCCGACGGGCGGCGGAGGATGGAGCGTCGAGGCCGTCCTCGACGTCACACCCCAAGGTGGTGCCCGGTGACCACCGTTCTCATCGTGGACGACCAGCCGCTGCAGCGTTACGGCTTCCACCTGCTCCTGGACTCCGTCCCCGAGACCGACGTCGTCGGTGAGGCCGCCCACGGCGCCGAAGCCGTCCGCAAGACCGCCGAACTGCGCCCGGACGTCGTCCTGATGGACGTCCGCATGCCCGGCATGGACGGCATCGAGGCCACCCGCCGCATCGTCGCTGCCGGCGAACACTCGCGCGTCCTCGTGCTCACCACCTTCGCCCTCGACGAATACGTACACGCCGCCCTCCGCGCCGGCGCCAGCGGCTTCCTCCTCAAGGACGCGCGCCCCGAGGAACTCCTGGCCGGCATCCGCGCCGTCGCCGTGGGCGACGCGGTCATTGCGCCCGCCCTCACCCGCCGCCTCCTGGACGAATACGCCCGCTACGTCCCCGTTCACCGCCAGAACCCCGCCGAAGACCCGGGACTCGGCTCCCTCACCGACCGCGAACGCGAAATCCTCGTCGCCGTCGGCAACGGCTGGACCAACGGCGAGATCGCCGCCCGGTTCGTCCTGTCCGAGTCCACCGTCAAGACCCATGTCGGCCGCGTCCTGGCCAAGATCGGCGCCCGTGACCGCATCCAGGCCGTGATCTTCGCCTACGACCACGGCCTCGCCCGGCCCAACGCGGGCTGAGTCGAGGAACGGGCGGCCAGGCAGGCTCAGTTCCCGGTCGCGAGGAACTGCCAAGAGATCCCCGATACCACCGTTAGCACGCCGGACGGAGCGGAGCCGCGCCGCCCGGCCGGCCCTGCGGCCGTCGGGGCTGACCAGTCCGTCGGCCTCGGCGTTCAGGCTGTGTTCAGGTCCGGACGAACCTTGGGCAACCCGAGCACCAGAAGCACAAAAGCTCTGACAAAGGGGTCTGGGGCAACGGCCCACTTCGTGGTGGTCAAGGTGATCGCGCCCCAGCTGCGCTACGCCGCCCGGCACATCGTGCCCGACCGCGGGAGGCGCAATGAGCATCACGCACGTGTTCGCCGGCCCCACCATGGCCGGACCTTCTACCTCGGCGCGCTCACCAAGGAGTCCGAGTCGGCGACGACCGCTGGTGCCAGCGCCAGCTCGCGGACCTGACGCAGCAGCAGCGGGATGACCGTGGCGGCCACGATCACGCACATCAGCGCTGGGCATTGGCCCGTCGCAGTGTCACCAGGCCCGATGAGATCGCGTACTACCTCGGCTATGCACCGGCAGGCACGGACGTCGACCAGCTGGTGCGGGTCGCCGGGCGGCGGTGGGCCATTGAGGAATGCTGCCAGGCTGCAAAGAACGAATGCGGCCTGGACCAGTACGAAGTCCGCCGCTACGTCGGCTGGATGCGGCACATCACCCTGGCCATGCTCGCCCACGCCTTTCTCGCGGCAACGGCAGCCCAGGCGGCCTCAAAAGGGGGTGCAGAAACGGTTCCGGCACCCTGGTTCCGCTCACCGTGGCAGAAGTCCGCCGACTCCTGGCAGCTCGCCCCACCCCAAGGCCAGGCCGGCCGCTTCGCCTCACGCGGTGAGCTGGTCGCGATGGCGGCGCAGACGCCAAGCCGTCGCCCGCTACTGCCACTACCGGCGACGAGCCCACTCACTGGAGGAGCAGTCCGCCAAGACCACCTCTGACTTACCATCAGCTAACTAAACTCGCGACGACGCCTCTGACCGGGCCAGATAGCGAAACGCTGCTGGAGTACTAGGCCTTGAGGCAGTCGGCCAAGGCACCGACAGAGCCCTCCTCGTCCACGGGGGCATCGGCTCCACACATCATCGTTGCCGAGGCGTATCCGCGGCTGTTCCATCCCCGCCCTCCGACATCAACAACAGCCACGTCGGCCGGCAAGCCTGCCTGGACTTCCCCTGGTCTCCTTCCCTGCCCCTCCTG
>NZ_JBSGTG010000124.1:0-3538 GCF_053607285.1 Streptomyces sp. NPDC055140
GCCGAGTACTTGTAGGTCCCCAACGGGAACTCCTGATCTCTGGAACTTCATAGATCCAGTGTCCAGGGTGTCCACGACCAGGGGGAAACCTCCCGCGCCGTCCGCGATCAGGCCCAGTTCTCGTATGGCTGCCACCAAGTGGCGAGTAGCGCTGAGTAACTCTTTGGCGACGGGTTGGATTTGTCCACTTCGCTTTCATCGGCAGGTGGCCACGATGTGGTGATTATCTGATTTGGAGCGAGGAGCGCCCTCGAGCAGCGTCCAGACCTCGATGAGGTCCTCCGGCTCCCAGTCTTGCCGCACCCGGGCCACCTCACCGGTGACACGGATGACGCGGCCGCCACGGGGGAAGCTCGTGGCGGGCTTCGTGCGGGTGGCGCTGTCTGGGACGGGGATCGCGGCCTGCCGCAGCTGCTGACCGACCGCGAGCAGGTCCGCGGCCTGCTTCGCCACCTACGGACGGCGCCTCTCTCCCGGTTTCATGTGCTGTGCGAACACCGTGTGCCCGGTGGGTGCGTTCCGGTCCACCAGGCGGGCAGTCGCGCCAGGGTCACCCAGGTCCTTGGCCGACCTGCCCACTTGGGCGCTGCATATAGACGCGGCTGCCGCGGAGGCGGCGCCGGGTGCAACCTAAGGCTGAGGCGCCGGGGCGAGCAGGCCATGCAGGGCGTACTCCACCAACTTGCGCCCCTCATCGTGGGCGAGCGATCCGTGCCCGGACAGCAGGCGGAACACCAGCGGGCCCATCAGTACGTCCGTGGCCGTCGCCGCGTCCACGCCCGGCCGGGTCAACCCTGCCTCGGCGGCCCGCTCCCAGCACGGCTCCAGTGCTGTCCGGCGGGGCGTCAGGAAGAACTCGTGGAAGTACGGTGCGGCCTGCGGCTCGGTCGCGCAGGCGGCCAGCAACTGCCCGAAGAGGGCGCCTTCCGAGCTGGTGTAGTAGGTCAGCAGATCGGCCGCGTAGGTGACAAGGTCGTCGATGGGGCGGCCGGTATCGGGGAGTGCCACCGCCTTGGCGGTGTCGCGACCGAACGCCTCCGCGATGATCGCGGCCTTGCAGGGCCAATGCTTGTAGATCGTGGCCGTGCTCACGCCGGACCGGCCGGCGATGCGGTCGATGGTGATCGCCGGGATGCCGTCCTCGCGCATGAGTGCGCTGGTGGCCGTCAGTACGGCGTTATGCGCCCGGGCGCTGCGTGGGCGCCGGGGCCGTTTCGGTGCTCCGGCTGCTCCGGTGGGGGCGTCCATTGAGGTTCCTCCCCTCTGAGGTTGCGCTCGAAACTAAAGTACTGTTTCACTTTAGTTCTTGCATCGCGTTGCCGCAATCCAGCTACCGCTTCGGTGATGAGGTGTCGTTGTCAGGCGGCCGCGCGAACCGCCGGAGATCAAGAAAGGCAAGGCCGGTGCCGCACTTCGTCGTCAGCTATGTCCACCGTGATCCCACCGGCTGGGCGCGACACCTCGATGCGCACCTGCGGTGGCTGGTCGGGCGAGCGGAGTCGGGTCAGCTGCGTGCTTCAGGGCCGACCACCCGCACAGAAGCGACGCCGGGGCAGCCAGGCCAGGCTCGGGAGCGCACCGCGTTGCTGGTTTTCGCAGCAGCCGATGAAGAGGAGCTGTACAAGATCGTCGCCACCGACCCCTACCTGGCGGAGGGGCAGGTGCAGGAGATGACGTGCACCCGGTGGGACCCGATCTTCGGGGTGCTCGGCGAGGAGTCGAGCCGCGCCGGTCTCAGCGACGCCAAGCTGTTCGAGCGCCTTGCGGAGCTCACTCAATAAGAGAAGCAGGATGGAAACCACCGGGAGACGCCCACCATGCTTTACGAACTCGCCACCTTGTCACTCGAGCTGTACTCGGTCCCGAAGGCGTTGTCCGCGCTGGAGGCCTACACCACAAGCGATTCCACCGGTGGCCAGCTGCTCGGCTGCTGGGAGCCAGAACACGGCACCATCGTCGGGCAGTTGCTCCTCCTTCGCGGCTTCGAGAACTCCGAGGAACTCACCGAGGAACGAAGGCGCGTCCTCACCAGCTCGGACCCGTTCGGCATCGGGCAGCATCTGACCGCCTTCCAGGTGGAAAGCTACGCTCCGTTTCCCTTCCTTCCACCGGTCGAACCCGGACGCTACGGCTCGGTATACGAGTTCCGCACCTACCACCTCAAAGTCGGGGGTCTCGTTCCCACGATGGCCGGATGGGAGGCCGCAGTGCCCGAACGCACCCGCCTCTACCCCCTGACGACCGCTATGTACGGCCTGGACGGCGTCCCCCGTATCACCCACATCTGGCCTTTCCCCGACCTCAACACCCGGCTGGAGATCCGTCGTGATTCCTACGAACGCGGCATCTGGCCCCCGCAGAACGGTCCGGAGAACATCGCCCACGCCACCTCCACGATTGCCCTACCCACCCCCATCTCCCCGCTGTCCTGACCGGGTTTGCCCCGAACAGCTCGGCCGTCGCCGTGCTGGCGCTCTCGCCCGCGGATGGGCGAGCGGCCAGGCTGCCTCCCGGACGCGGCAGGCGGCCCGCACCTCTTCCGGATCGTCTCGCGGCACACGACTGACCGAGACAAAGACGAGCAGCCGGCCCGGCCCTGCTCCCGCTGCCGAGGCGACCTCCTGCTGCACTGGCACGGCCCGCTGATGACCGGCGTCTGGATGGAGCTCTGCCCGGCCTGCGACGCCCATCGCCCCGCCGCCCACGCATTCATCCAGTGGCACCGCGACTCGGACCGCGATCCGAAGGCACTGCCCCAGCTGTTCGGAGACTGGGAGACCGAGACCATGCACGCCTCCGGCTGGGCCCGCGCCCCGCGGCCCGAAGCGCCATCCAGCCCACGCGCCCACGTGCGCCTCGTACCGCGCGGAGAGGGCTGACAGCAGCGGGGCACGGTTACGAGGAGGTGGTTCTCGTGTTGCTGTTCCCCGTCTGCTGTGCGCGGGCCACGCAATCGCCCCCGCGCCGCGGGCAGCGACCGCGACCATGACGCTGTCCTTGCCGGCCCGACCCTCCCCTGGAACTCGGGCGTCGTTGAAGGCCATGTCAACGGGATCAAGATGCTCAAGCGCCAGATGTTCGGCCGCGCAGGCTTCGCCCTCCTGCGCAAGAGAGTCTTGCTCGCACCATGACATGGGCTGTCGGCTCAGAGACCAAGCCGCGCTGGCCTGGATGGAACACCAGAGGTGATCAATGCCGTCAAAAGAGTCGCGAGGTCGCGGGGGGAGAAGAGGTCGGCACCGGCATAAGAAGCGACTTCACGCGGGTGCCACCACTTCAGCGTGCTCTTGCGAGGAACCCCGAGGGTTCACCCCCGGGAGGAATCGCATCCTGTGGTGGCGATGCGCAGCATCGCCGCGGCAACGGGCGCGGAGCGCACGCAAGAAACCGGGCCGCAGCGCCCGGCGAGGAATGTGCGCTGTTCGAATGCCGGTACGTCGGGTGGCAGGTAGCGTCACGGTCGTGAAGTTGACCGTGCAGGTGAAACTCCTGCCGACGCCCGTGCAGGCGGCGGCACTTGAGGAAACCCTGCACGCCT
>NZ_JBSGTG010000125.1:0-3493 GCF_053607285.1 Streptomyces sp. NPDC055140
GGCCCGGGCCGTCGTCGTGGGGAGCCGGTTTGCGCAGGCCCGTGGAGGCTTCGATCTCTGCCGCCTCCGCGTCCTCGTCCTGGGTACACGCCTCGCACAGGTCGATTTCGGTGCACTCCGGCGGGCAGTTGCCGTTCGGGCACATCAGCCCGTCCTGGTCCCTGTCGGCGGTCTCCTGCTCGTCCAGGAGGACCAGCAGGTCGTAGGTGAACAGCGGCGGGCGTGGTCCGCGGCTGGGGGCGAGGGTGCGGGGTTCACCGGTGGCGTGGGTCAGGTAGGCGGTGACAGTCGTGCGCAGCTGGTCGCGCTGCGCGGACGTGGTGGCGTGCTCGGCGAGGGCGAGAGCGTCGGTGACACTGACAAAGAGGTCCTCGTGTCCGTGGATGCTGACGGTGTGCGTCACGCGACGTGCGTTGTCCATGGCGTCAGTCCAGGCCCGCACGCGGTTGGCGGCGGTAGCGGAATCGGGGCGGGCACCTGCGGTGATCTCCGCAAGCCGCGCGGTGTATCGGGTGTGGTCGGCCTGGCAGTTGTCGCAGGCGGCGACAGTGCCCGTGGGCCCGGCGGGGAGACGACCGGTCGCGTAGACGCCGCGGTGTGCGTGTCCGGGGACGTAGTTGCACAGCATCGGCACGCCTTCCTCGTTGATGAGATGCCGGTCCGTGGTGGCGCATGTGTCGTTGGCCGTGATGCGTGCTTCACAGGCACGTCCAGTGCGGGGCTGATCGGGCTTGTCCATGGCGGGTCCTCCGGTCGGTCGGCAAGCGAGGGATGTGCGACGGCCCGAGGGGGGAGAGTTGGTGATCACCGCTCCCTCGGGCCGGTGCCCCGAACATGGCTGGAGGCAGAGCAACGAGCGCAACCTGCGAAAGACAGGCGGACCGCGGGTTCTCAGCGCCGAGGTTGGCCGATGCGCTCCTCGCGGGGCAGCATCGAGCGGGCGAGCTTCGGGAACGGCACGGCCCGGCCGTACGCGCCGGAGCGCCACGCGGTCGCGGCCGCCATGCCCCCGCGCCGGATGGCGCCCCCTGCATGCTGTTTCGCCACTCTCCCCTCGTCAGGTGCGTCTTGAGCCACGGGGCGGCACGGCGCAGGTACGGCTCCCGCGAGCGGGCGAGACGGGAGCGGACGGCGCTGACGGTCCGACTCGTCGACCGTGGGCCGGCCGGGTAGGGACCGCGGTCGGCGTAGCGGGGAGAGCGGGCTTTACGGGCGCGGTGGGCGCGGAGCGTGGCAGTCATGGCTAAGTCCTCGAAACTCGTGTGGGGCAGGAGCGCGGGGCTCCCGGGCCCGGGCTGGATGTGGGACGGCCCGGGAGCGTGGTGGAGGGTCACTACTCCCCCCGCTGCCGCCGGGGGCCGCAGCGTCACAACGGGGCCGAGGCTTGACCGCACCGGCCGGGTAGCCGTGGTGGGATCCGTTCTTGACCCCCGCACACGGACCTGGGGGCAGCAAAGCCGGGCACGCCTCGTGGTGCGGGACCGCGCACCAGGGAGCGGCAACGCGGGACGGCCCGCCCCCGGATGTGCATGGGGCGGGCCGTCGACGGTGCGGAGCGCGGTGAGGTGCTCGGCACAGGTTGGATCCCTCACGGGTGCAGTTGGCCGAGCAGGACGCGGCCGTTACGGACGAGCGGGTGCTCGCAGGCGCCGGTGTCCGTGTCGGTGGGGTGGGTGATGTGGGCGGTGTGGAGGCGGGACAGGCGGGTCCAGAACCGGTACAGGTGCGGCTTGTCCGGGCGCGAGTGGCGCGGCGGCCGGGTGATGTAGCCGGTGGGGGCGGCCGGGTCAGGGACCATTTCGGCTTCGAGCTCGACCCAGGCTCGCTGGTACTCGGGGTCGATGCCGAAGATCCGGTACACCGCGTAGACGCCCCAGTCGTCGTCGTGGTCGCGGCCGGTGCCGATCTGCCCGGCACCGGTGTCGTAGCGCCCGTCGGGGTCGTACGGCCAGTCCGTGTGGCTGCAGTGCAATGTGCAGGCTGGGGTGGCGCTCGGGTCGGTGTGGGCGGAGCGCAGGTCGATGCCCTGGCGGCCTCGGCGGCTGATCGGGGCCTTCGCACACTTGAGACGCTCACGCAGGCTGCTGGCCCCGTTCCCGTCGCGGTCGGGGAGCTTGATGCGGTAGGCGAAGGCGCAGTTCCCGCAGTTGGTGCCGGTGGCGGCGGTGAGGGGCTGTCGGCTGGCGGGGTGGATGCCCTGAGCGAGAAGGGCCCGGACGTTGGCATTGCCTGCCCGCGCGGGAACCCGCGGGAAGCGCGGCACCGTGCCAGTACCGGCAGCGGGAACGGGGACGGAGGGGACGGGGGCGGAGCCGGGGACGGGGGCGGGGACAGATATGGACATGGGGAACGCCTTCCAGGAAGTCGAGTCTGCGGGGTTGGCGGGGCCCAAGGAAGCGGGAAGTTGTCACCGCTCCCCCGGGGCCCCGGTGGACCACACAGTGGCGATCCACCCCGCAAGCCCCGCAACCCCCAGGCAGGCGGACACAGATGGGGCACGGATGAGGTCCGGCCGGCAGACGGGGGTCCTGGAGGGACGGGCGTGGAGCGGCCCCCGGCACCGTGAGGTGACAGGGGCCCAGGGCCGGGGGCAAGGGGCGTGGCAGCCATCGGCCTAGTCCTAGTCGGTGGTGACGGCGTCGTCGATCCCGTCGTAGGCGTCGTCGCCGGGCAGCTCCTCCTCGTCGCCTTCGCTGTACATGTCGATCCAGGTGATGCCCGCGTACGGCAGCTGGTCAGCGATCGTGTGATCGGCGGGGTCGTGCGGGATGGGCCGGGCAGTGGGGAAGGTGAACGTGCCGCAGGGGACGGCGTAGGTGTTGCTGAAGCGGTCGTTCCACGTGGTGATGCAGTCGCCGCAGGTGACACGGCGGGGATCGCGGACGGTGATGCCGGGCGTGCGGCAGATGGTGTTGGCGTGTTCGGTCGGGGAGTCGGTGTCGGTGCCGAGGATGATCCAGGTCCAGGGGTCTAGTCCGTCCGGGAGGTGGCGCACTGGATCCTGCACAAGGGCTGCGGCTGCTCGGACGACGGCGGCTGCTTGTTCGAGCCGGGCGGCGAGCTGCTCGGGCGGGCCGCTGAGGGCGATGCCGTTGCTGCCGGTCCAAAAGGCGACGGCCATCTCGCCGGTGTCGACGGTGGCGCCGTCGATGTCCTCGCCGGGAAAGAGGAGTTCTGCGCCGCTGGTGTGGGCGGCCCATTCGAGTCGGTCGGACATGGGTAGGGGTGCTCCTTCGGTGCCGAATCGGGGTGGGGTCACCGTCAGGACGCGACGGGCTAGCGCAGCAACCGGCCGGACGACCGGGCGGGGTGCTGCGGGGGGGGCATGGGGCGGCCCCCGGCACCGTGAGGTGACAGGGGCCGAGGGCCGGGGATCAATGCGCCTGGCGGCTACGGGCGGAGGGCCTGGCCGTCGGGGCGGTCGGGCACGATGCGCACGGTGCGGCGGGGGTCGACGGCGCGGCCCGTGGGCCCGTTGGTGTGTTCCTTGACG
>NZ_JBSGTG010000126.1:0-2507 GCF_053607285.1 Streptomyces sp. NPDC055140
CATCAGCGCCGTCAGCCCGAGCCCGACGCCCTGGGCCGCCCTGCCGGCCAGCAGCCACGCGAACGGCAGCGGCAGCACGGTGAGCGCGCTGCCGGCGACGACGACCGCCAGCGTGGCGAGGATCGTGGCCCGCCGGTGCGGGCCGGCTCCGAGCCGGCCCAGGACCGGCGTGGCGACGGCGCCGCTGAGCAGCGCGACGGTCAGCGTCCACTGCGCGCTGCCGAGCGAGACGTGGAACGAGGTCGCCACGCTGGTGATGAGCGGCGTCCCGAGGCTGGCGACCGCCGCCACGACCAGAGCGATGAACATCAGGGCGGGGACCAGCAGCCGCGCCTTGGAACGCGCCACCGGGAGCGCCTTCACCGCGACCCCGCCGATCGGCTGCCCGGTCACTGCTTCGGCCCTTCGCGGTCCTGGCTTTCGAGCTCTGCCAGATGCTTCAGCGCCGGAAGGGCCACCACCAGCGCCTCGACCTCGTCGCCGGTGAGCTCGCCGATCAACCGCTCGAACGCGTGGACGCCCGCCTGGCGCCGCGTCCGGACATAGGAGGCGCCGGCTTCGGTCAGGCACACCAGCGTGACCCGCTTGTCGGACGCGTCGCCCCGCCGCTCGACCAGGCCGGACTCCTCCATCACCCGGACCAGGGCGGTCATCGCGGGCTGGGTGACGCCCTCGACCGCGGCCAGATCGGTGATGCGCCGCGGGCCGGTCCGGTCCAGGGTGGCCAGGGTGCCGGCGGACGTCAGGCTCATGTCCCGGGGCAGGCGTCTCGCGGCCCTGGTGGCCAGGCCGTAGAGGGCTGCCCCGATGGCGGCGGACGCACCAGGAGCGGTGTCTTGACGACTCATGCTCGAAGCATAGCATTTTTATATTCATAGTTTATGGAAATGGCCGACTGGCGCGGGCAGCACCGCCTGTTGGGGTGTGGCCGAGATACGCGCCAAAGGGGCAACGAGATGGTCTTGAAGCCCTGAGCGCCCCTCGGCTGTCACTCATTCGGCACAGTGTCGCCAGCGCTGCCGTGGGGACGGGGTTTGTGACGGCTCTTGTGAGCCCTCGCCGTATTTCAGAGGGACACCCGCGCTGTTCTGCCCGCGGCAGAACACCGGCCGGACCGGGCTCGACGATCACTACTGTCCAGTCTCATGACGACGATTTCGACGCGTACGGTCGAGTACCCGGCCGACGGTTTGACGATGATCGGGCACCTCGCGCTCCCGGCCGGTGTCGACCGCCGGCCCGCGGTGCTGCTCGGACCAGAGGGCATGGGGCTCAGCGACGTCGAGCGCCGCCGGGCCGATGCTCTCGCCGAACTGGGATATGTAGCGCTGGCCTTCGACCTTCACGGCGGGCGCTATTTGGGTGACCCCGAGGAGATGCTGGCCCGTTGCTTGCCACTGCTCGCTCAACCCGACCGGATGCGGGCCATCGGCCATGCGGCGCTCGACGTGCTGCGCACCGAACCGCGGACCGACCCCGACCGGATCGCCGCCGTCGGCTACGGCACCGGGGGCGCCATCGGGCTGGAACTCGGGCGCGACGGCGTCAGCCTGCGCGCGATCGGGACAGTCAACGCACTAACCACGGGCCGACCGGGCGAGGCCGCGCGCATTCGCTGCCCGGTATGGGCCGGGGTCGGGTCGGAAGACCCGATCATGCCGCCCGCGCAACGGAACGCGTTCACCACTGAGATGCAGGCCGCGGGCGTCGACTGGCGCCTCACGGTCTACGGCGGCGCCTTGCACGCCTTCCACCACCCGCCGGTCGACCACCCCGTGGTCCCCGGCGTCGGCTACCACCCACAGCACGCGCAGCGAGCCTGGCGCGACGTCGTCGACCTGCTCGCCGAGTGCCTGCCCGTGACGGAGGATCTAGGGGCATGACCCAGGCAAGCATGCTGGCGCCGGGCCTGGTCGGCGTCGGGCACTGACAGTCCCCTCCCCTCAAGTGATCGCCCGCCGTACACGTGGCCCGCTGCACCTCACCGATCGCAAGGCCTCGGCCGGAACGCCGACGCTTGACGTGTGCCCGGAAACCGGCCGGGCCCGGCTCTCCTACCGCCGGGCTGAGGAAATCTTCGAGGAGAACACCCGGCTGCTGGCCAACCCGCTCGCCTCACCCGGGGACATCAAGGACCTGGACGGCTTCACACTCCACCGGCTCCGCCACACTGCCCTCACACACGACGCCGAGGACGGCACCTCCACCCCAATGCTGCCGGCCCACTCCCGCCACGCCTCCGTCCGTTCCCTGGAGCGGTACGCCCGCCCCGGCGTCGACGCGGTCGCCCGGCATGTCGCCGAACGCGACCCTGCCGCCCGCCGTCGCAGGTGAGTCCGAGCGCATCAGGGCTTCAAGATCATCTCGTTGCCCCTTTGGCGCGTATCTCGGTCACACCCCCTGTTGCGGACCCGAGGCCATCGAGATCGACGACAACTTCGGCTCCACCCTGTACGCCGAAGACGAGCGCGACACCCTGCCCGCTGAGGCCCTCGCCGCCTCCCTCG
>NZ_JBSGTG010000126.1:2517-3490 GCF_053607285.1 Streptomyces sp. NPDC055140
TCGGCTGCGGCAACCCGACCGCGGTGGCCGACCTCCACGAAGGCGAACGTGTCCTGGACCTCGGCTCCGGCGGCGGCATCGACGTACTGCTTTCCGCTCGCCGCGCCGGCCCCACCGGCAAGGCGTACGGGCTCGACATGACCGAGGAGATGCTCGCCCTCGCGCTCGAGAATCAGCAGAAGGCCGGCGCTACCAACGTCGAGTTCCTCAAGGGCACCATCGAGGCCATCCCGCTGCCCGCGAACACCATCGACGTCGCCATCTCCAACTGCGTCATCAACCTGTCCACCGACAAGCCCGCCGTCTTCGCCGAGATGATCCGGGTCCTCAAGCCCGGCGGCCGGATCGGAATCTCCGACGTCGTCGCCGACGACACCCTCACCCCCGATCAGCGTGCCGAGCGCGGCGACTACGTCGGCTGTATCGCCGGAGCCCTCTCCTTCGCCGAGTACCGCCAGGGCCCCGAAGCCGCCGGGTTCACCAACATCGAACTCAGCCGCACCCACGCGGTCGCCGACGGCATGCACTCCGCCATCATCCGCGCCACGAAGCCCACCACCAGCAACAAGGCTGAGGCGAGCACGGGCAGCGACTCCTGCTGCGGCGTCACCGCCTGCTGCACTCCAGCTGAACAGGCCGACGACCCGAACAGCACGGTCGCCGAGGCCAAGAGCGCATCCGGCTGCAACTGCGGCTGACAGCACGCCGGTTCGACACCTCACCTCAGGGTGGCCTCCCGCAGCCCCTAAGAGCGACACGAACGCCCTCCTCAACGGGACATCGGATCCCGCGCTGATCCAACTCAAAGAGACGCGACCAGCGCGGGACACACCCACCGCGCGAACAAGATGGGCATCGAGGGCGTCTGGGACTGTAAAAAGAACGGCCCTGTCTCATATTCGGTGGTGACGGATCGTGTCGCTATCCGAGGAGGATGCGGTGGCGGAGCAGGGTGAAGCCTGCTCGTCCGTGC
>NZ_JBSGTG010000127.1:0-3480 GCF_053607285.1 Streptomyces sp. NPDC055140
GCACGCGCCTCTCGCGGCGCTCTCCAGCGCGCTCATCGACCTCATCGAGTGCGCGGCCACGATGGCCGGTGTGTCCGCGCTGAAGGCGCTCAGCACGGCCTCCAGGTCGTCGGCCAGGACGCCGATGCCCGCTGAGGGAGAGCCATGGGTCGAGGCTCCGTGCCCGCGCTGGTCGAAAGCGAGAAGCCGCACCCCGTGATCAGCCCGGAGGTGGAGGAGCACCTCGTCCCACACGGCGGCGGAGGCCGACCAGCCATGCGCCAGGACCAGCGTCACGTTGGGGGTGGCGCTGGCCTCACGCCGGTAGACAGCGAGGCGCGCACCGCGGCCGGGACAGGTGCAGCGGCTCTGCTGCCATGTTGAGGTCCATCGGACTACCCAACGGGGACCGTGAGGTCGACGGTCGAACTGTGCCTGGCCGACGGGGCGACGCCGAGCGCCCTCATGATCTTGAGTATCCGCACATTGTCGGAGCCGGTCATGACGACTATTGAGGAGCAGCCGAAGGCGCGGGCCTGCGTGCGGGCATACTGCACCAGAGAGGTGCCCAACCCTCGGCTCTGCCACGGATCCTCGATCATGATGCCGAGCTCGGCCTCATCGGCCTCAGTCGTACGGACCAGGTTGGTGGTCGCGACGATCCGGTGTGGATCATTTTCGGGATAGGTGATCCAGGTGAGGCTACGGTCGGGGTGGGTCAGGTGATGGAACTCGGCGAGGCGGAGTGATCGCCGAGCGGCCTGGTAGCGGGAGAAGCGCGTCGCGAGCGAGCAGCGTTCGTGGAGCGCGTTCACCGCGTCGAAGTCATCGAGCGTCGCGGCGCGGGTGACAGTTTGGGTGGCGGCGTGCGTGAGACCGGAGGCGGCGGCGGCCTGTTGTGTCGTGGCGGTAGCCAGGGCAGGGGTGGGCAAGGTAGGCCTCAGCTCGGAGTTGGGGCAACGGGGGCTCAGGACACGGTGCTGGATTGCCGCAACCGTTGGTAGCCCTGCCGAGGGCTACTGACCGGGGCCCGGCACCACCACTTGAGGCGCCGTACCCTGTGGCGGGATTGCGGTCCGTGCCGGAAGGCTGGCCGCCGCAGGGGGGCCACCTTCATCGGGGTCCGCTGGGACAGATGTGGGCGGTTGCCTTCGCGGGCACTGGATCTTGATCGACGCGCTGCTGGACACGGCTGGGGCTCGACTCATCCTGGCCCTGCGGTCGTCCGTCGAACAGGGAACGGCAGGCGCAGCCCTGCTGGAGGGGCTGGGCGGCCTACCTCGCTGGCTGGTCGGCAAGAGTCAGGCGGGGCTACGAGAGGCGATCAGCCGATTGGTCAGTTCCACCGTGGCGAGGTACCACCAGAAGATCCAGTCGAGGAACGCTTCGTCGTACTCGCGTTGCTGACCGGCGTTGCTGTGGCGCAGGTCGAAGCTGTTGGCGATCTGGAACAGGGCTCCTTCGTCCTTCTTGTGGAGGTGCTCTTTGATCAGGGTGCGGCGTTCCTCGAGGATGCGGGCGAGGTTGAAGATCGCCGATCTCTTGCTCTCAGCCGATGTGTCACGTGCGCGGAAGAGGGCGATGGCGTGGCGAACGCCGGCGGTGGCGTCGGGCGGGCTGTCTTTGAGGGCGTGGTGCACCAGCTGGCTGCGGGCGTCGTCAGTGACGGCGACCAGGCGCCCGAGGTCCTCGCCTTCGGCGGCCAGTTCGTACTCGATGCCGGCCGAGCGCAGCAGTTGGTTGACCTTCCACCGGTACAGGATGCGTGCCGGACCGTTGTGGAACTCCGAGTGGTGCCATCCACAGCCGCTGTAGGAGTGGTAGCGCCGCATGCGGGGGCGGCTCACCAGGTCGTGGAACACCTCGATCAGCCCGTAGAAGGTGTCTTCGTCCCAGGTCTCCGGTGTCAGAGGCCACAGATCTGGGATGCCAAGGCGTCTGTCGATCACCTCTGAAGGGTCGGGCAGCTCGTTATGATCGTCGACGCATTCCTCGTCGAACACCTCAGCCAGGTAGCCCTTGTCCTCGAACTCACCGACGATCCGTGCGAAGTCACGTCGTGTGTCCCGTGGAGTGCTGCCGTCATGTGACAGCCCGCTGCCGCGGCGCTGCGGCCAGTAGGGCCGGGGGGCTGCCGCATGCCGGAGCTCGCCCGCCCGGTTGACCAGTTCGGTGAACCACTCCCGTTTGCCCGTCCCGGCCCGGCTGCCCCAGCCCGGTGCGGTGGATGACCAGGGGTCGTCCGTAGGCGCATCGCGGTCTGGCAGTTCCTCGAAGTCCGCGACCGCGGTGGTGCCGGCCAGGGCCTCGGTGATGAGCCAGGTTGCTCGGTCTACCCATGAAGAGTCCGAGGTGCGATCGGAGGCGCGAAGGATGCGCTCGCCTTCGGATGCGAGTAGCTCTGCGGGCCAGAGGAGTTCGTAGTTGCTCAGGTCCAGACTCACCGCAACATCATCACCCATCAGGGATGTCTCCCGGCCCTGAGTGACGGATTCCGTTCTCAGTCTTGGATGAGGTCCTGAAACTGCGGGCATCCGACGGCATGCCACTCCCTGACGAGGACTTCCCCCTCTACAAACACGACCTCGGCGTGCCAGGGCAGGCAGTCGTGGCACGCATGGATCTCGTACGAGTTGCCGTCGTCGTCGAACGCCTTGAGGTCGACGGAGCCGACGGACGCCCGGTAGGTGAGGTCCTGCTGCGGATCGGAGTGGTCTGCCATGTCGGTCAGTATCTACGCGCTCTGGTGTTCGGACGGCCCTTCGGGGCCGGGATCACGCGCTGGGATTTCGCTGCGGCAGTCTTTGCATTCGACGGTCTGGGGCAGCGTCGTGAAGCGGATCCCGGAGATGCCGTAGGAGCCGTCGATGCGGTAACTTCCGCAGACCGGGCACGGCGTGGCCTGGAAGTCCTTGTCGCATCGCAGGCACCGGCCGTGCTTCACGTCGCCCTCACCCTGCTCCATGATGGTGTCGTTACTTCCACACCTCGCGCAGTGCACCTGGATCTCGTCCACGTTCCTCCTTCGATGGTCGCTGTGGCAGGGACATGGAACCAGGTGCTGGCAGATTCCGCTCACGCGCTATCCCCTGCCGACAGAGTCCAGCCGTCCGGGGCGGTGCCATCGTTGCCCGTGGGGTTGACGAGGCAGGTCTGCGGGTCTTGGGTGAAGGCTCACGTTATGAGTAAGGGGGCGTCATATACCCCAGGTTGTGCGATCCGACCGCTTGCCACAATGCTCGCGCTGCGTGGTGACCTGCACCAGCGCGGTGATGCCGAAGAACGACGAACACGGACGGCCGATCCACCTGGACCTGTGCGCGGTCTGCGACGCGGACGCGCCTGCGGCCGCCGCGCTGATCCGGTTCTTCGTCGACAGCGGCGGGCGCGATACCTCCCGGTCGGAGGAGGGCGCGCGGCTGTTGATGGAGTCGACGAAGGAAGGCATGGCCGCCCACGGCTGGTTCTGGGAAGAGAGGCCGTCCAGCCAGAACTGAACTG
>NZ_JBSGTG010000128.1:0-3468 GCF_053607285.1 Streptomyces sp. NPDC055140
ACCGTGTGCCCCGCACCCCTCGTCCGAGGAGTGCGGGGCACAGCCATGTCCGGCCCAAGCCAAAGAAGGGGCGAGCTGAGGCGAGTGAGCGATACGTGGAAGCCCGCGAGTGAAGCCGCTCCGTCCGTTTTGCACCCCGGGGAACCACTGGCCCGAAGACGTCCGCCCTGGCTAAGAGGAGGCAGTCCGTCTACGAAGCGCCGAACGCTGCTGCGCTCGTGCCCCCCATGAGCCGCGACACCACGAGCCACAACGCCCTGCGCGTGGCCGAGCGGCTCATCCTCGGCAGAACACGACGACCTGCTCCAGCACCCTGCACGTGTCGGCTCGCCCCCTTCCACCGGGGCGGGCTTTCGGCATATCCGAGCTCGCACGCAGAGGCATGGGAGAGGACGAGGCAGTTGCGCCGGTAACAGCCAGCGACTCCATCGGCCGCCCCCACCTGGCCGGCCTGACCCCGAGCCAACGACGCCGGCTCGCCCGCGACTTCCGCGCCGAGGCGTTCGAAGTGGCGGTCGACATCCTCCTTGACCTCCCCGAGACGGTCCCCGCGGCGCAGGGCGGCATCCCTCCCTGGGAGCAGGTGTACCCCCTGGCCGCGGGAATCGCCCACTACTACTGGTTCGATCCCGCCGCCATGGCTGACCCCGACGAGACCGCACGCATCCTGGCGACCGCCGACCGCCGCCCCGTCCCCTTCGCTGCCATACCGGACCAACGATCCTCAGCGATTGCTTGCGTGGAGGAGTTGCCCACGTAGCCGACTGCCACGGCACGGTTCGACCACCGGGCCGCCACCCCGCCCGGGCATCTCACCCCGAGCCCCTTCGGAGGAACCGCCATGGCATCGAACGCTCCCCTCACCAGCGCAGAGCTGGCCGCCCACGACCGAGCACTGCTCACCGAATTCCTCCACCGCTGCGCCACCCCTTTGGGCGACCGACGCCGCGGGGGTAATGCCGTCCTCAGCATCCTGCGCGACCAGTTGGAGGCCGCCCTGACCGCCCAGGGGGCGCCCGAACCCCTGGCCCTGTCCTGGACCCGACTGGTCACCGCCCCAGGCAAGGAGCCCGGCCCGACGATCGTCCACCTCACCGACTCCGCCGAAGGCGCCTACGAGCTGCGCCTCGACGATGAACTGCGGGAGGCCCTCGGCCTGGTGCTGATCGACCCGTCGGACCCCGACGAGGTCGCCGCCGAGAACGCCGACTATGACGAGTCGGAACCTCCCCCGCTCGAAGACCAGACAGCCGAAGCCCTTTTCAGCTACCTCGTCTCCGAATCCGAGGCCTGGCAGTGCGGCACCGCCCAACTCGTGCATGACTTGACCGAGCCGGAAGGCCTGGACTACCTCCTTGCCCACGGGCCACTGCGCATCGACGAGAACAAGGCGCTGATCACCGCGATCCGACTCCTGGACCCCGAGCGGTTCGGCCCCGCCAGCTGAGCCGATACGACGTTCCCGACGGAGCACCTACCGAGGCCCGCCCACGCCACCCGCGGGGGCGGGCACCTGGTTTTCAACGGCTCCTGACCAGGCGAGTTGCGGGGGTAACTCGGCGGCGCCGCACAGTGCATCACGCCAGACCGGCCCAAGACCCGGCACAGGCAACCAAGTTGGTACAACTCAGAGGGGATCACTCCATGAACAAGGCCCAGCTGATCGAGGCCATCGCCGACAAGACGGGCGGCCGCCGGCAGGCCGCCGACGCTGTCGACGCCGTCCTCGACGCCATTGTTCGAGCCGTCGTCAAGGGCGACCGCGTCTCGATCACCGGCTTCGGCTCGTTCGAGAAGGTCGACCGCCCCGCCCGCTACGCCCGCAACCCACAGACGGGCGCGCGCGTACGAGTCAAGAAGACCTCGGTACCCCGCTTCCGATCGGGCCAGGGCTTCAAGGACCTCGTCTCCGGCTCGAAGAAGCTCAAGAAGAACACCCTCGCGGCGAGGAAGGCCCCCAAGGGCAGCCTGACCCGCGCCGCTTAGAACTCCCCGCCCCGGCGCCCCGGTCTCCTGCCCGGGGCGCCGGGGTATTGCCGTTCCCCGACGGCCGCCAGGCGCCCCGCCCACAGGGCGACGCAGACACAGCTGCCCTGTCCGGATCGGCCAGCGAACACCTGCCCGCCCGGCGGAGGTTGCGGGGCTTGCCGCCGGGAGGGCGAGTGTGAGCGCGCTGGACCGGCCCCGCGCCGCGTGGCACGTCCCTTCCATCTCAGCGGGGGACCGGACCAGCTCGTTGCGCAGCCCACCCCACCGCCTCTGACCGCCGACGCCGGGTCCTTCATCCCGTAGTCCGGCGTCCGCGAAGGGTCGGGCGCTGGCATGGCACCGAGACAGCACCGTGGCCCGCGGCTGGGCTGTCTCACCGACTGCCGCCTACACCGCACACCACCTCATCCGAAACCCCTGGACTCGTGGAGTGCCTCATCATGGCCACCCAACAACTGCTGTCCCAGAACGGCAAAATGCGTGAACAAGGCATCTGGAACTGGACGTTGCCCGCAGGGCCAGTGCGTCTCGAGAGCCAGGCCCCCGACGGAACACTGACCGTGCGCAACGTCAACGTGTGCCCTTCGGCGAGTGAGTGCCTCAAGCACTGCTACGCCCGAGGCAAAGACTCCGCCTACATCCGCTTCCCGGCCGTGCGCGCGAAGCACCTGCGAAACCTACAAATGGTCCTGGACACACCGCTCCTCTGGCGGGAACGAATGGCCGCCGAGCTGCGTCACCCCCGCTACCAGCCGAACCCCAAGACAGGGGCCGCAGGAGAGATCCGCATCCATGACTCCGGAGACTTCTACGACGATCCGTACACGTTGATGTGGTTGGACATCATTCTTGGTGCCCCCAAGTACTTGCGCTTCTACGCATACACCAAAGAAGTCTCGCGGGCACGCCGGCTGCTGGAACCAAACCGCCCCAAGAACCTCACGCTCATCTACTCACTGGGGGGCAAAGAAGACGACCTGATCGACCGCGACCGGGACCGTCACGCCGACGTCTTCCCCACGCTTGCCGCGCTGGAGAAGGCCGGGTACTCCTCCCAAGCCGCTTCCGACCTCCTGGCCGCGTACGGACCCAAGCGCGTCGGCATGACCATCAACCGACGTGGCACCCACCTACCCGCATCCTTCGGTGAACTTCAGCAGCAACGGGGCGCCGAGGCCACCGCCCGACTCGAGCGCCAGCTGGCCAAAGCCCGCGCCTCCCGCTGAGCTGCCACAACCCGCCCCAAGCCCGCCCTGCGCCGTCACCACGGCCGGGGCGGGCCTGGGGCGTTCTCGGAGCAGACACCTGCCGAACCCGTTGCCGGGCTAGCCCCAGTCACACCAACTTCGGCCAAAGCGGTGCGGCACAGATCCGTGCCCGACCTCTGGAGACCTTCATGCGGTTCCTGATTACTGATGACTCCCGCCGAATCCTGACCGCCATCGACGTACCCGACATTCCCGATGGAGAGGCCGCAAC
>NZ_JBSGTG010000129.1:0-1508 GCF_053607285.1 Streptomyces sp. NPDC055140
GAGGAATCGGCCAAGGACGCACGGGGTGACCGTCCCGTCCGACAGGATCGCGGCCATGCCGTGGGCGCACCGGCCGCAGAGGGAGGATGTGGACGGCAGGCTGGCGCCCTTGGCGGCGTTGCCGACCGCCCGGACTCGGTCCGTGTGCACGTCCGTGATACCGAGCGCCTCCAGCTCAGCGCGTGCCTCCTGGACCCGTTGACCGTCCACGACGTCAACGATCCCCACGCGTACGTGAATGCCACGTCGGCGCGCCTCCACGAGGTTCGCACGGGTCCTGGCATGGGAGCCCTTACGACCGGTGACCTGGTCATGCCCGTCGCCAGTGTCGGCGTAGTACGAGGTGGCCAAGGTAATGCCGGGCCGGGCGAAGAGGGCCCAGTGCTCACGGCGAACGCGAAACAGGTTCGAGTACACCTGAACCTCGAGTCCTTCTACCAGGGCGTGTTCCACGAGTGCAGCGAAGTCGGGGTGCAGCGTGGGTTCGCCTCCGATGAGCTGGATCCTTTTCGCGCCGAGCGCGGCGGCCTCGCTGATGACCCGCTTCCAGTCGTCGCCGGTCATGACCCCGTGCCCCTGCGTCGGGCCCGCTTCGGCATAGCAGTGAGAAGGGCAGGTGAGCTGGCAGCGGCGGGTGATCTCGAGCTCAATGAACGTAGGGATGATGGGGGTTGTCGTACTCGGGGTTTCGGGTGCGATCGTCACGAGCCTTGCCCTTCAGTTGGGTTCCAGGGTGAGCCAACCGGGCTCTTCCGTGAAAGAGCCCGGCCTATCTTCCGGGGCCCCTCGTACTGCAGAGGGGTCGATCAGGCGGCGAACGGCGCGGGCACATCGTCCCGGGTGAGCACCTCGTAGACGTGGCCGAGACGGATCAGGTGCGGTTCATTGATTGCGCCCGCCTTCGCCATGAGGCGGGCGGTGTCGTCCGCGAGTTCGAACTGCCCGATGCCGGCGTGCTTGGCGATGTCGGCCGCGGTGCAGTGCAACGCGTGAGCCTGCCAAAGCAGACGCTCCTTCTCGTCGAACTCCACGGGGGCCGGCCGGTGTGCGGGAAGGGGCAGTTCGCCGCTGACGAAACCCATCTGCACCTTGACCGGGGCCTTCTTGACCTGCAGCTTCTGGCCGATCTGCGTTGAGTACCGGTTGAATGTGGCGCGCGCCATAGTCAGGTTGACCGAGCCGGCGCCGGGATCACACCCGAGCGACATCTGCTCGAGAACACGCCGCTCCGCCGGAGTCAGACGTGTGATGACGGTCTCGATCAGCCGGGCCATGGCCGGCACCTCCTGGGGCTGGGAGCGGTGTTTGGTTGTCCCGGACCGGTGTTGCTCCAGAGCGGGACGGGCTGGAACGAACCGACCAGGAACGGTGTCGCGTCCGGGAAGGGACGCGCCGGATGCCGACGGCATGGGCCGACGCGTCCTGAGCCTTCGTGTGACGGATCGCGGGACGGGATCACGGGTGTCACGGAACGGCGCTTGCGTCCCGCTGAACTCATTCGCCGTCAC
>NZ_JBSGTG010000129.1:1518-3368 GCF_053607285.1 Streptomyces sp. NPDC055140
CCGTCACGGTGAACCTTCGGTCGGGACGGCTTCTGGAAACCACGGGGGCGCCGGGCGGCGCCCGCCTTCTTGAGGACCGTGTGGATGTTTCCGTAGGACCGTCCGGTCTCAGCGCAGATGGCGCGGATCGACATGGGGTTCGGCTCGGAATACAGGGACACGACGTGAGCGCGAAATACGACGGCCTGCTCACCGGTGAGGCGTTTGCCGGGCGGGGCAGACGGTGTACTTCTGTTCGGCTCTTGGCTGGCCAGTAGTGCGGGGGAGTAGGTGGCGTTCGGCATTGCTGCTCCTGATCAGAGTTGGGTTTCATCGAGGGCAAGGTGGAGGAATCCGTCTCCTGCCCACGGGTGGTGGAGCTCCTGCTCGTGCACGGAGCCGCTGGCGCAGAGGTCGACCTAGGAGACGGTGACGAGGCACCTGGATCGGTGCCCTCCTTGACCAGCACATACAGCGCGACCTTGGGGCGGCCAGCGATACATGCGGTGCATGACGGCAGGATGCTCATGCCCGGGTGCGCAGCCGCGGGACGTCGGCACGCGAGGTTGACCGGTCTCCCTCGGCTGCGGCACAGGCTGGTGCGGAGCGGCGGGGAAGGGTGGCCAGGCGCTGTGGAACCCGGACGATTGTGCCGTCACGGCAGGTGGCGGTCGGGTGCTCGCCCGTGCTGCACGGCGAGGAGGGCGGGGTGGGTGCTCTCCTATCCGGGACAGCAAACGCCGGACGCTGGCTGAGAGGTGACGGTACATCGCGGGTCACCTCCACGTGGGAGCTCACGCTGCGCGGTCCGGTGTTCCAGGGCGAGGGCAGCATCCACAATTCCGATGTGGGAGAAGGCCTGTGGGTAGTTGCCGACCTGCCGCCGCTGCTGAGGGTCCCACTCCTCGGCCAACAGCCCCAGGTCGCTGCGCAGGGTGAGTAGGCGCTCGAACAACACGCGTGCCTCTTCGTCGCGGCCGATCATCGCGAGGGCGTCGGCGAGCCAGAACGAACAGACCAGGAAGGCGCCCTCGTCGCCCGGCAGCCCGTCCACGCCGGTGTTGGGCCCCTCGGTCGGGTATCGCAAGAGGAATCCGTCCGATGTGGAGAGTTCCTTCTGGACGGCTTCGACCGTGCCTATGACCCGCTTGTCGTCCGCGGGTAAGAAACCTACCTGGGGGATCAGCAGGAGTGCGGCATCCAGTTCCTGGCCGTCGTAGGACTGCGTGAAGGTGTTGCGGTCCGGGTCGAAGCCGTTGGCGCACACATCCTGGTGGATCGTGTCACGCAGACGCCTCCACTGGTTGACAGGGCCATCTGCGTGGCCGCCTTCGATCAGCTTGATCGTGCGGTCAACCGCAACCCAGGCCATCACCTTGGAGTGCACGAAGTGCCGGTCCGGGCCCCGGACTTCCCAGATGCCCCTATCGGGCTCGCGCCAGTGGGCTTCGACGGACTGGACAAGCTTGACCAGCAAGTGGTTGCTGGTCTCGTCGCGCTCCAGACCGAGGTTCGCGGCCAGGTGCAGGGCCTCGATCACCTCGCCGTAGACGTCGAGTTGACGCTGTCCAGCGGCCCCGTTGCCGGTGCGGACGGGGAGTGAGGCCTCGTACCCGGTCAGCCAGTCCAGTTCGTTCTCCGGCAACTCACGTTCACCCGCGATGCCGTACATGATCTGTAGGTTCTCGGGGTCTCCAGCGACCGCGTGCAGGAGCCAGGTCCTCCAGGCACGTGCTTCGTCGCGGTAGCCGGCCCGTAGCAGGCAGGACATGGTGATCGCGGCGTCTCTGAGCCAGACATAGCGGTAGTCGCGGGGGCGGACGCCGGCGTTGTCTTCCGGCAGAGCGGTGGGGGGGGCGGCGACGATTCCG
>NZ_JBSGTG010000130.1:0-3349 GCF_053607285.1 Streptomyces sp. NPDC055140
TTCGTGTACACCCCGTGATCGATCAGGATGCGCTGCGCCGACAACATCGCGATCTGGTCGGGGAACCGCACCGGGATAACCGGACTGGCGCTCCCGGCCACGTCGTACCCGAGTGCGTCCAGCGCCCGGCGCAGGTGCTCCGCCGCCGCCAATGCGTCAGGGTCGGCACCGGCCCGCCGGCGGATCTCGCGCAGCGCCGCGTGCGCAGCCGCGGTGTCGGCCGGACTCAGGCCGGCCGAGTACATCTGCGGCCGGGAGTTGTGCCGCAGGAAGTCAATCGTCGTGGCGTCGGCCAGGACCGCGCCGCCCTGCGAGGCAAGCGACTTGCTGAACGTCAGTGTCATCAACGGCACCCGGCCCTGCATCCCGGCCTGCTCGATCACACCGCGGCCACGCCCGAACACCCCCACCCCGTGGGCGTCGTCGACCAGCAGCGTGGCGCCGTACTCGTCGCAGACCGCGACCAATTCGGCCACCGGCGCCAGTTCACCCTCCATGGAGAACACCCCGTCGGTAGCGACCAAGACCGACTTCGTCTGTGTGGCCGCCAACTGCCGGTCCAGATCACCGGTGTCGTTGTGGCCGAACCAGCGCACCACCGCGCCGGAAGACTTCGCCAGCCGCGCCCCGTCGATCAGCGAGGCGTGCGCCTTCTCGTCCAGAAACACCAGGTCACCGCGCCCTGCCAGGGCGGACACGACACCGAGGTTGGTCATGTAACCGGTCGCGAACACCAGGGCCGCCTCGTAGCCGAAGAAGTCCGCCAGGTCCGCCTCGAGCTCCTCATGCAGATCGAGGTTCCCGTTCAGCAACCGCGAGCCGGTTGCGGACGTCCCATACAAGGCGATCGCGTCCTGCGCGGCACCGATCACCTGCGGATTTACGCTCAGGGCCCGGTAGTCGTTGCTGCCGAGCATGCAGACCTCCGCGCCGTCCAATAGCGCCCGCCCGCCTTCCGCAGGGCCCTGAAAGGCCGGGTAGTACGGATAGAGCCCAGCGTCGCGTGCCTCATCAGTCCGCGTATAGGCGCGGCACTTCTCCAGCAGGTCCATCAGGTGGGTCCGATCTATCGCGCGGTCGGCCGAGCAGCGGCACCACCGTCACCCCGCCGCGCGCTGCACGGGCTCACCGGCCGCGAACGTCCCAAGCCCTGGAGCCGCGAACTGCTGCTCCGTTCCGCCCCACGGGACACGGCCGCCCGATCACCGATCCGACGCCTCCGCGCAGTCCGCCCGCGGTCCGACCGCACACGGCCGCCGCCCCCTGACGCCCGTGCGACATGGTCCGCGCCACGGAACCCACAGGAAGATCGTCTCCCGCAGGCCGACGCGATCGAGACCATCTCACCCCAACCCCCTCATGTTCCCCGCATCCTCAGACCGAGCCCGTCCGGCCCTGCCGTGGCCGGCCGCGCAGGACACGCCTGCGCCTCCAACTCCCCTCTTCCGTTTCCAAGGAGCAGCGGTGGCCTGTGACAACCGCACCACCCAGTCCCACCCTGCTCTACTGCGCGTGCCTGCCGTGTACTGGATGCTCGTGGCAGGCTTCACCATCTGCCGCAGTGGCTGCGTCGTCGTACCGTTCCTCTCCCTGTACCTGGTGCGCCATCAGCACTTCAGCGCGGCAGACGCAGCCCAGGTCAGCGCCGCCTTCGGCGCGGGCTGGGCCGCAGGCCCCGCCATCGCGGGCTGGCTCGCCGACCGCGTCGGGCGACGCCCAACACTCCTGGTGACCCTGTCCGCCGTGGCTGCGATGTACCTCACCCTCCCCGCCCTGCAGACACTGGCGGCACTGACCGCCGCCGCACTCACCATCGGACTCCTCTTCGACGCGCCCCGCCCGGCCGTCCTCGCCCTCGTCGCCGACCTCGTGCCCGATCAGGCCCGCGCACGGGCGTACGCACGCCTCTACTGGGCGTCCAACATAGGCGCGGGCGTGGCCGGGGCCATCGGAACCGCCCTCGCCGACAACCACATCACCGCGCTCTTCTACGTCGCCGCAGCCTCCAACCTCGCCTTCGCAGCCACCGTGCTCATCGGCAAGATCGGAACAGGCCCACGGCCGAAGGCACACACCCGTCGCGGAGTCGCCGTTCCGGCAGTCAGGGGATACCGCGCCCTGCTCCACGACGGACGGTTCCTCGCCCTTTGCGCCCTCACGCTCCTGTACCTCTGCGTTTATCAGCAGGTCTTGTTCGGCCTGCCCGTTGCCATGGACCGAGACGGCCTCAATCCGTCCGCCTACGGGATCATCAGCCTCATCAACGCGATCGGTGTCGTCGCCTTCCAACCCGTCCTGCAGCCCTGGATCGACCGACATACCCCCTTGGTGGTGTGCGCCGTCGGCGCGATCACCCTGGGCCTGGGCATGGGCGGAAACCTCGGCGCCCAACAGTCCCTCGTCGGGTACGGTCTCGCCGCTGCCGTCTGGACCCTGGGCGAGGTGCTGTACTTCAGCAGCATCATGACGATGGTCGAACGCCTCGCACCCGACGACGCCCGAGGCCGCTACACCGGCATCTGGGCCTCCACGATGGGCGTCTCCGCTCTCATCGCCCCCCTCATCAGTTCCGCCGCCATCGATGCCGGCGGAACAGAACTCATGTGGACCACAAGCCTTGCCCTGGGCGTCCTCGCCGCCGTCGGCATCCTCGCTCTGAAGCGGCACATCGACATGCCTTCCGCCACCACGACGGCCAACCCTGCGGATCTGGACCTCGCGCCCACCCGTGCGTGACTGTTGCCTCGCTAACGCAGATGCTCCCTACCGTCCCCTCGCATGCCCTGCCGGACCGACCGGCGGCACCGAAACCGAGGACGACATGTCTGCCATCACGCGCATCGACGAGATCCCTCCATCCCATAAGATCTTCCCGCCCGACAGCCACCCGGACCTGCCACACCCCGGAGCGGTGCACCACGGCTGGAACACCGGCCGCCAGCTCCTCCTGCACGCAGCGCGCAGCCCCCTGGCCAAGCGGATGACCGGGCAGGACCAACCCCTCCGGCAGCAGGCGATCACGCAACTGCGCGCACTCCACCCCAATCTCCACGAGCTGGCTGGCTCACTCACGCTGGCGCTCCACATCAGTGCCGTTCAACAGCCAGCACCGGACGCGGACACCAAATCCCTGATCCCCCTGATCCGTGAGGCGCTCGCAGACCTGGGCGACTGGGGAATCCATGCCCCGCTGCCCGAGCAACTCGACCGGATCACCCGGTCCGTCCACGCACTGCAGCCCTGTATGCCCGACTGACCGCCGCTCACCGGGGGGGGGGGGGGGGCGGGCCCGGGACCCCCCCCCCCCCCCCCCAGAAGAGGGGGGGGGGAGCAAACCACAGACCCCCAC
>NZ_JBSGTG010000131.1:0-3343 GCF_053607285.1 Streptomyces sp. NPDC055140
CGGAACCCGTTGTGGGGCGGGTTGGTGTCTCCCACCGAGTCGACCTGGTTTCGTGCTTGACGGACTTTGCCGAGGCTCGACTCCATAACGGGGTTGTCGTCCTGTGCTTCGTCCCAGAACAGCACATCCGTGTCGGGGACACGTCCGGAGAGCGCCCACATCTTGACGGGGTGGTCGAAGGACAGCGGAAGATCGCGGTCCTTGTTGGTCGCCTTCGGGTCGATGAGGTTGTCCCACATCTCCTGGGCGAGGGGCCGGATCGCGGCGAAGATCGCGTCGCGGTTGGAGAGGCTGTCCGGCAGGTGGTGCACGGCGAAGTCGTCGTCGGCGGACTTCACCCACTCGGACAGCAGCCGGTTAGCCAGGGACGCGGCCTGCTGCGGGGACAGCGATTCGCCTCCGGCCCGGATCCGTGAGCGCCAGCGCATCCGGTCGGCGAGCTGCTGCTCGTTGAGCTTCGGCCACTTCAGCCGGGGTAGCAGGGCCTCGTCGACCATGCTGTTGGCGTAGGAGTTCGCGGTGGTCGGGGTGAGGTTCTCGCTGTACTCGCCGCGCTGCTGTGCCTCGATCGCGTCGTCAGCGACCGAGCGGTTGAAGGCGAGGAGGAGAATGCGCTTGCCGGGCATGCGCCGCGACAGCATCTTCAGGAGGGTGGACTTGCCGCTGCCAGCCAGGGCCATCACCCGCAGGTCCAGGCTGCGCCGGGCCGCGCCCTCGATACTGATGCGCTGCTCGGGGGTGGGCGGGTAGTCCTCCGCCGTTGTGGCAGCTGCTTCGATCTCCGCCCACCGTGTATCGGTGTATCCGCCGGGCTTCGCGGGCAACAGATCGTCCACGCTCGTGACGGCGCCTGTGGTCTCGTTGGGGCTGAGCCGGTAGCCGTCGGCCCGCTCACGCAGGATCCGCCCACGGGACGGCTCGACCAGGTTGCCCTCGGCGTCGTACTCCGGCTGCGGCACCCAGTCTTCGGCCTCCTGGCGCAGCAGGGCCCAGCGGCGCCGCTCGGCGCGCAGCCGGTAGGCCAGCGACAGCGGATCGGTGGCATCCCTCAGCGCCTCGATGGTCGCGTCGAGGTCGTCGACATCCATGGCGTGGATCGCCATGCCGTGCGCGGCCTGGCCCTGGGGCGGCTGGCCGGAGGACCGGCGCACCGGGGCGATGCGCCCTTGCTGCACTGCCGGTGCCGCGTCGTCCGCAAGCCCGGCGCCGACCTCGCGTGCTGGGGTGATGGGCGCTGTGGCGGCCGCCTCTGCCCTGTCGACGGCTTCGGCATCCTGCCTGGCCTCAAAGGTCTCGAAGACGGGTATCTCACGGCCGCGTGCCGACAGCAGCGCCTGCAGTTTGTTGACCTTCTCGGTACGGGTTTCGTAGGTCAGGTTCTTCGGCATTGCGTGCTGGTACATGCCGTGCTGGCGGTGCGCCACGTCCACATTGCACGGGTTGAATCCACGCGGGCCGCCGGCGACTTCGAGGGCGAAGACGAGCTCGCGGTACTGGTCGTCGGCTCCCCACACGTTGGTGTGGTCGTCGTGGTGTTCGATCCACACCCTCCGCCACGCCTGGCTGGTGGGCACGTCGTTGAGTTCGGCGTGCACCTCCACCAGGTGACGGACGGAACGCTCAATGGTGTTCTGGCCCTTGATGGGGCTTTCGTCGCCGTACAGGGTCTTGTGCTTGCCCTGGTTGTAGGTGCGGTTGTCGACCGAGCCGACCGTCCGGTTGCCCGGCCCGTACACCACGGTGCCGGGGTAGGCGCTGACCTGGTGGTAGTCGGGGAAGCCGGGTACGGGCGTGGCTCCCTCGGGCAGTTCCCCCTCGGGCGCGGCAGGCGTCTGGTCGAGCCCGAGTTCGCGGGCACGAGCCTCGCGCTCATCGCCAGTGGCAACCCACTCGTCGTAGGACTGGCCAACCTGAGCGACCGCGCCGGACACGGTCTCGTACGGATGCCTCGACGTCCAGTTCTCGATGGTGGAGGCAGCGTATCCGCCGTCAGGCCGGGTGACGACGGAGCCGATGTCCTCGCCGTCCAGCAGAACGCGGGCACGCAGGAACTGTCCGTCGGTCGCAAATTCCCCAACGGTGACGCGCGCGAGTAGGGCACGGGCCACCTCCTGGCCGCCGAGCCGCATGGCGTCATAGATCGAGACCGGGCTGTCCTCCGGGCGCTCCTGGGCCGGGGCGTCCCGGGTAGCGGACTCGTCCGGCTGCGTCCCCTCCTCTGCGGCCATCCCGGTTGCGCCTTGATCCGGCTCTGCCGTCTCCTGCGCGGACTGGTTGTGGTTGCGCGAAGGGTTGGCGTCGGAATCGTCGAGGTCTAGCTGGCCTTCCGGCAGTGCCCCGCTGTCCGGTGTTGCCTGTGCCGGGCTGTTGAAGTCCTCGCGGCGCATCTGCGTCCCGGGCCGGCCAGCCTGCGCCTGCTCGGCCGGCTGTGGGTCGGTTGACGAGACGGTTGCAGTCGGCTCCGGCGCGCGCTCGGGCTCCGATGCGAGTGCGGTGCCCGTTCCCTGCAGTCGCTGGGCCGCGGAGTCGACGTCCTCGAAGGCATCGGCCCACTGCTGTGCCACCGCGTGGGCTGCCTGTGCCCGCTTGGCGACCTCGGGCCACCCGGTCCGCTCGGCATCGGCCGCCAGGCGGGCGGCGGCGTCCCGGGCGGCAGCGATCTGCTTGCGCAGAGCAGGGATGGCGGTCGGCCGTGCCTCGAGCGCCTCCTCCGCACTGCGGATGGCGTCCAATGCGTCGGCGAGTTCGAGACTGCTGCCCGGCAGCCGGAGGCCGTCCCCACTCTGGGTGTACTTGAGCGCCTGGAGAAGAGCGGGGCGGGCGGCACGGACGACGACGGTTTCGGGGCGCACCGCCCACGCTCCGACCGCCTCCCGCAGCGGGCCCGGCAGAGCATCGACGCGGCTGAACTCGCGCCGGACTGTCTGCCCGTCGCATGTGCCCTCGACCGTGAGGGAGCCGTCGGCGCCGCGGTACATTCCGGTCAGAGTGAGCGGCTGGGACCAGTTCTCCGGTGACAGGCCCTTCTCAGCGGTCTCGGGCAGTGCGGTCTCGGGCAGCCGGATGACGGTGCCAGGCTCCACCTGGCTCCAGTTGCTGCGCCGCCAGCCGTCCGGTGCCTTGGCGCTGAGACGGTCCTCGCGGCGGATCGCGTCGCCCTGGGCCGCGCCCTTGCGGTCCAGGGGGAACAGGGGGTTGCCGTCCAGGTCGATGAAGAAGAACTTGTACGCGCTCCTCATCCGCGGCAGGTTCTCAACGGAATCCTTCTTGACGACGGCGCCGAGCGGCTCACCCCACTCGTTGGCCAGCAGCTGCCCGCCGTGCTCCTTGAGCGCCTTGGGAT
>NZ_JBSGTG010000132.1:0-3148 GCF_053607285.1 Streptomyces sp. NPDC055140
ACAAGCTCGTTGACATCCTTCACGTGACTATCAACGACCTTCACGACTCTGCGTCACCACCGAATGTGAGACAGGGCCGTTGATTGGACAGTCCCCTCAAGCACACACGGGGCAGAAGACGGACGCTACAAAGGAGACCGCATGGAGCGAACCAAGCACGTCAGCAGTGACGGGCGTCGCCGTGTTGTCGATGCCCTCGGCCCGTCTGTGATTCCCGGTTGGGATCTCGTCTACGACCACCCCAAGGACGGTGCCCAGGTCATCCGCCGGGAAGAGAGCACCTACGCCTTGGCCTGCACGGTGCACCGGCACGCCAAGGCGCTGTCCACGCAGAACGAGGAACGCCCGTGGCGCGAGCGTGGCGGCTGGTGCCCGGGATGCGTGGCCGGACTGCCCCCGGTATCTGGAGAGACGGCCTGACCCACCGGCCTGGAAAGGGGGCGCACGTCGAGTGACTTCGCCGACCTTGTACTTGTGCCGCTGCCTTCCTTTGCCGAGTGGACGCCGTCGTGCCGAGGTTGACCTTCGCATACAAGTTGATGTGGTTTCTGCTTGTGCCGGCGGCGGGGGATGGTGAGTTCAACAGCGCGCGGGGAACCAGTGATTGTGCAGGGACGTCCTCATCTGCTAGTGAAAGGCGTCCGGTGCTGTTGAGGGGGCGGATGAGTGTGTCGTGGCGTAGGAAGATCATCGTTGTGGTGGTCGCGGTCGTGCTGACGGTATCGACGCCGTTCTTCTGGCTGCTCAACAACCCGGATACCGGCCAACTGGTTGCCGCTTCGGTCCAATGCGCCACCGGTGTCGCCGCCCTGGTGTGGGCACTCATGCAGTCCCCGGCCACCCCGGAGCCGGGGGTCGCAGCGGTTGATACCGGCAAGGCCAAGGCCACAGGTGGAGGCCGGGCGGCCACCGGCGTGCAACGCCCGCAGGAGGGTGGGAGCGGGCCTGTTAGGGCGGAGCGAACCGGGGACGCGACCGCAGATGGTTCCGGCAGCAGCGCGAACACGGGAGTCGACTTCAGCTGACCCGGCCGGGACGGTTACAGCATGTGGGAGGAACAGCGTCCAATGATGAGATGGCCCAACCGTCGCCCCGGCCCGGACGATGCCCCTGGCGCTGGTCCTGAGGACGCCGGCGCAACGCCTGAGCCGTCCGTGCCTTCTGCCGCGGACGCCGGCAATGCCGCAACTCGCCACGGCACCACGGCGGTATCCGGCTACGCCAGACCTGGCGCACACACTGTCGGCCCGGTACATGTGAGTTATACGGGAGCCGCCACTGCCAGCGAGGGCGGGCTGGCCAACACCGGATACCTGGCGATCGAAGATTTTACTCTCGTGCAGCAGGCGGCCCCGCGCACACCGGCCGCCTGGCCGCACCAGGTCGGCGTGCTCCCACCGCGCGCCCTTTCCTTTCAGCACCGGTTAGAGGCCGACCAGTTGCGGGCCGCCGCCGACGGCTTGAACACGCAAGTGCTAACTGGGACCGGCGGGGTGGGCAAGACGCAGCTGGCTGCCGACCACGCCCGCACGGCCCTGCGCAGGGGCGAGGTTGACGTACTGGTGTGGATCAGCGCGAGCAACCGCTCAGCGATCACGGCCGGTTACGCGCAGGCCGGTGTGGAGATCCTTGCAGCCGACCCCCGCGACCCCGAGCAGGCCGCGCGGACGTTCCTGGCCTGGCTGGAACCCAAAGCCGAACAGAAGCCGTGCCGGTGGCTGATCGTCCTCGACGACGTCACAGACCCCGCCGACATGATCGGCTGGTGGCCGCCCACCAGTCCGCGCGGCCGTGTCCTGGTCACCACGCGCCGCCGCGAGGCCGCCCTGACCGGGACAGGCCGACGCCTGGTCACCGTGGGCCTGTTCACCCCCCAAGAATCCGCCGCTTATGTCACCGCCGTACTCGCCGCACACGACTGTCACGAGCCAACCGACCAAATCAACAGCCTCGCCGCCGACCTGGGACACCTGCCGCTCGCCCTGGCACAGGCCGCGGCCTACATCATCGACGCGGACCTGACCTGCGCCTCCTACCAGCAGATGCTGGCGAACCGGATCAGGAAGCTGGCCGACCTGCTCCCCGAGCCCGGCGTACTGCCTGATGGTCAGGCCGCCACTGTGTCCGCTACCTGGTCCCTGTCCGTCGAACGCGCCAACCAGCTCCGCCCGGTGGGCCTGGCCAGCCCCATGCTCCAACTGGCCGCTTTCCTCGACCCCAACGGCATCCCCCTCACGGTGCTCACCAGCCAGCCCGCCCTCGCGCATGCCGCCGAGCACCGCACGGGCACCGACACAGGCGGCATCCACCGGCCGGCCTTGATCTCGGCCGAGGGCGCCGTGCTCGCGCTCAGGGTTCTGCGCCGGCTCAGTCTCATCGACCACACGCCCGATACTCCCCACCGGGCTGTGCGCGTTCACCAGCTCATCCAGCGCGCCACCCGCGACGCCCTCACCCCCGACCAGCACGACCGGCTTGCCCGCACCGCCGCCGACTCCCTTACTACCGCCTGGCCTGCCATCGGACGAGACATCGACCTAGCCCAGGCCCTGCGCACCAACGCCACCGCACTCGCCCTCACCGCCGAAGACCCCCTCCACCTACCCGACGCCCACCCGGTGCTCTTCCGTACCGGTGAAAGCTTTGGTGAAGCAGGCCAGTTCACCGCAGCCACAGCCCACTACCACCGCCTGGCCGAGACCACTGGCCACCACCTGGGCCCCTATCACCCCGACACCCTGACCGCTCGAAACGACCTCGCCGGCTGGCGGGGTGCAGCCGGGGACGCGGCCGGCGCCGCAGCTGCGCTAGAGGAGCTGTTGGCCGACCGGGCTCGGGTGCTGGGCCCCAATCACTCCCAGACCCTTTCCACCCGCCGCCACCTCGCCGGCTGGCGGGGTGCAGCCGGGGACGCGGCCGGCGCCGCAGCTGCGCTTGACGAACTGCTGGCCCTCGTGGTGCGGATTCTGGGCCCTGACCACCCCGATACTCTGGCCGTGCGCGGCAACCTTGCCTATTGGCGGGGTGAGGCGGGGGACGCGGCGGGCGCCGCAGCCGCGTTCGAGGAACTACTGCCTGACTTGGTGCGGGTGCAGGGCCCCGGCCACCTCCACACTCTGGCCGTGCGCGGCAACCTTGCCTATTGGCG
>NZ_JBSGTG010000133.1:0-3111 GCF_053607285.1 Streptomyces sp. NPDC055140
CCGGGGGGCGCCCACCAATTCCCCGGGGTGGCGTCGTTCCGGCCGGCCATTGACACGCGACCCACCCCGACCCGACCCTGCAGCTCAACCGGAGAGACCAGCGGAGACCAACTCTCCTGACCACCCGGAACCCAGCCGATGGAACAGGCCGGGTGATCCCCGTTCATGGATTTCCTGCCAACGTGACGACAGGTGCGTCGAGTTGAGCGCAGGGGCGTCCGGCAGGCGGTCCCGACCGCCGGAAGTCGGGACCGCTCGGTACGGCATCGCGCCTCTACAAAGTCACAGTCGGCGGCCCATCTGGGAGAGGAGAGCCAGCCGGGCGGTCACGGGCATTCGCATGCGCGCTGCCTGCCCTGTGTCCGTCCGAGCTCCGGTGCCGACCGGCTGTTGGGCTACTTCAAGGCGACGCTATCCCCAGTGGCGGTCACTGCGCTGGTGGTGCTCGTACCAGCGAATTTCCAGCGCCAGGTCCCTGCGGAATTCGCAGTGACCGTCGTGTTCAGCTTGCCCGTGCTGTCGGTGGTCACGGTCTTGACGGTGGAGTACGTCGAGGCGCCTGACTTCTTGAACTGCAGGGCGACGCGCTGGGCGCTGTAGCCGGCGTAGACGTTCGTGTTCCAGTTGGCCCGGGTCAGGGTGCCGGTCACGGTCAGGGTGCGCCCCTTGACCACGGGTTCAGGGCTCGCCTGGGTGGCGGTCAGCTTGGCGTAGCGCTTCACCTTGACCGACTTGCTGGTGTCGAGCGTGTAGAAGTCGTGGTCGTTGGCCGCGGCCTCGGCGTCGAGGTGCCAGGTGCCGGCGTTGCTGTTCTTGAGGTCGGCGTAGTCGTCGGTGTCGTTCGCGTCCAGGGTGTACTTCCAAGTGCACTTCATCGTCGTGGACGAGGGCCGGGTGCACGAGGCGGAATCGGGGAAGGCGATGCGGCCGTCGGGGCTGACCAGCTTCCCTCCGTAGATGCCGCTGATTCCGGAGCCGTCCTTGGCGGTCGCGACGACGGTCAGGGACTGAGCGGCGCTGACGCCGACGTTCACGGTGGTCTTGCTGAACGTCACCGACGTGAAAGTGGTGTCGCCCTTGTGGCTGTCCGCCTGCGCGGCGGGGGCGAAGACAGTGAGCAGCGCCAGGGTGCCGCCCGCGGCGGTGGCGGCCGTTCGGATTCGCATGGTTCTCCAGGCATGGTGAGCCGGATCTTGGTCCGGGCGTGGAGAAGACACGCACCAGGGCAGGTTGGTTGTACGGAAGACGCTTCGCACGCTGCGCGCTGACCGGAGCGCGGACGGTAACTGCCCGCCGCAAGGGCACGATGCCGTGTGGGTGCAGCTCCTCTCCAGTGAGCCCCTTCGGTATGGATTCGGGTGCTCGTCTGATGCGGACGGGTAACGCTGGGCAGGATCGCTGGCTGGTGCCCTCACACCTTCTCGAAGACCATGCGAACGACGGTGAAGCGGCCCTCGCGCAGGAACCTGAGCGCGGTCTTCTGCTCCCTGATGATGTCTGACACCGCGCTTTCGCCGATGAGTTCCGCTCCGCGTACGTGGTTGGCCTCTGCCTTTTCCAACCAGCTGCGTACCGTGGCGATGCCGTCGTCAGGGTCGGTGCGCGCCTCCACGATGCTGAACAAGCCGCGGCTGGCTTCGATCAGTTCGTCCCAGGTCGGAAGGAAGCACTCGGGGTACACCTTTCGCGATGCGTGAAGGCCCTCGCGTACGTTCTTGATGCCGCCGAGGATGTCCTTGAGGCCGAGGCGTTCGCGGGCGCCGCCACTCCGATGCGGGTCCAGTTGCTGGGGAGGCAGGACCAGGGAGGCGAGCCATCCGTGCTCATTCCAGGCGTTGACCTGTACGGAAAGGTGTCCGGCCGGCCGTAGCCAGGAATGGCAGTGCTGGAAGAACTCCCGATATCGGGCGATGCGCTTCGCTCGCCACATGGTGTTTCCCGCGCAGTGCTCGATTACCTCGATCGCGATGATGGCGTCGTAAGGTCTGTCCGGTTCGTGATCGAACCAGTTCTCGGCCCGGACCTCGCAGCCTGGCCAGTGCTGGTCTCGGGCCCAGGCGGCCTGGCCGGGACTCATGGTGATGCCTACGGCGTGCTTGACATGATGATTTTTCACCAGCCGGTGCAGGAGACTGCCGTATCCGCAGCCGATGTCGAGCACACGGTCCGCGCCCACGGCGTGCGCTGCCTCGGCGTGGTAGTCGAGCTTTCGGATCTGAGCCGAGTCGAGTGTGTCGCCCTCCTCCCACATGCCGTAGGAAAAGACGAGCTCGGGGCCCAGCGTCAGCCGGTAGAAGTCACCCAAGAAATCGTATTGATGAAGAATCGCCTTCGACGATGTCCCCTTGTAGGCAGATCCCTTCTTCGATTCGTGTCCCATAGTGCCCACCAGTTCATTTCGGCGACGAAGGTCAGTCGGCCAGCGACCATCGCTCCAGATAACTGGATCCGAGGGCAGAATCCTCGGCTACACACCGGCCACGGTCTGCAGCCCGCTCGATCGGCGGTGGACCTGCCCCTGAGCAAGGGTACGTCGCTCGGCTCCTCCGTCCACGCCGTGCAACGTGGCACGCCCCGGCCGACCTGCTGGATTTCGACCTGCCCGAACCCGGTGTGTCCGAGCCGGCTGACTGGATCGGTGTCGATCGCGGGATCGTCAACCTCGCCACCACCTCCGACGCCGTCAACTACCAGGGCCGCGGCCTGCGGCGCTACCGGAACTGGTGCGCCCGCAAACGGGCCGAGCTGCAGAAGAAGCAGACCCGCTCGGCCACCCGCCGCCTGGCGCAGCGGTCGAAGAAGGAGCAGCGGCATGCCACCCACCTGAACCACCGCATCAGCAAGGAGATCGTGTCGGTCGCCCAACGCACCGATCGCGGTATCGCCGTCGAGGAACTCGACGGGATCCGGCACCGGGTACGGCTTCGACGCGACCAGCGCGGCACGCTCTCCTCCTGGCCCTTCCACCAGCTCGGCCGACACCTCGCCTACAAAGCCCGACAGGCCGGGGTGGCTTTCCTCGAGGTGGATCCGGCCTATACCTCGCAGCGCTGCCCGCGCTGCGGCCATACCGAGAAGGCCAACCGGCCCACTCGGGACCACTTCCGCTGC
>NZ_JBSGTG010000134.1:0-3000 GCF_053607285.1 Streptomyces sp. NPDC055140
GTGCGGCGGGGGTCGACTGAGCGGCCCGTGGGCACGTTGCTGTTTAACTTGACGCGGACGCGGACGGGTTCGCACTCGCCGCCTGCTTCGATGATGGCGCGGTGCTGGTGCGGGTTGGGGCAGCGGTTCTGCCACTTCTCACCGACCTTCCAGCGCAGCGTGTCGTCCTTCCACTTCGGCTCGGAGGCAGCCCTCGTGGGGCCGGTGGCCGGGCGCTCCTGTTCGGTGGGGGTGTGGACGGGTTCGCGGATGATGCGGATGCGGCGACTGCGCGGGGCCTTGCCGGTGCGCTTGTTCTTGCGGCCCCGCGCGGGAGATTGGGTCCCGGCGGCGGTGTGCTGGGGGACCTTCACGATGTCCTCGCCGGGAGCGGTAGCCGCGTCCGGGCTGTCGGGGTCGTCGGGGGTGGTGGGTGCACGCAGTTCCCAGAACGCCAGAACAAGCCGGAGCGCGTTGGCCCGGTCGGGGGCGCCGAACGGGTGCGGGTTGCCGTAGCCGCAGAGGACGCCTTCATACAGGGTGGTGACGCTGTTGGGGCAGTACGGGCCAAGAGGCAGCTTGGTCGACGCGGCGATGAGCGGCGGCAGCCGGGTCGGTACATGGTGCGTGGCGGTGATCGTCTCGATGGCGATGGCAACGTCGTTGCCGGTGCCCGTCAAATGCCAGGCCAGGCCGTGGACAGGGTGCAGGCCGTCGAGGTCGATCGGGGTGGGGAAGTAGACGAGGCCATCGCGGGCGGGAGCGGAGTCCGGCAGGTCAACGACGCTGATCCTTTCGGTGTTCACGAAGGGATGCTGGGCGATGCGGTCGCCCATGCTGCAGGGTGCCACCCACACGTCACTGTCACGGTAGGCGTTGGCGAAGTTGGCGCACATCGTGAAGTAGAGGGCGATGGCGTCGGGATCCTCCACGAGGTCACGGCCCGTTGCGGTGAGGTGCATCGACGCCATGAGGTCCCCGCCCCGGGGCACACCACGGACGGGTTTGCCCCAGAAGTCGACGAGCTGTGCGCGCATCCGTTCCGCGACGTGAGCGTGATCGATAGCGGTGCGGCCCCCTGCAGATATCGGGGCGGGGCGCATGTGGGTGTGAGTGTGGGGCATGGGAGGGCTCCTACGGGTGCGGGGTGCGGCCGGGCGTTGTGCCGGTGTGGCCGAAACCGTGGAGACTCACGGGCTAAGCGGCGCAAGAACACGGCCAGTTGACGTGACCCGCGGACAGACACCCTCTCCTCGCGTATCGCACACGCAGCAGCGCAGACACCCCCTGGCACGCCGACGGCCCGCCCCCTGGTACGGGAACGGGCCGCCGGCGTGTAGAGGCGGGCAGTCGACCCGGTGGCCGCAGTCGACCCGGTCGCCCGGTGGTCGCGGGGGTCGCAGGGGTCGCAGGGCGCGGGAACGGGACGGCCCCGGGCGCGGGTCCGGTGCCTCGGGCAGGACGCGTCGCCTTGCTAATGCGGCGCAGGGTGGTCGTGCCGACGGGAACGCGCGACGCGGGGCGGGCATGGGCAGGCCCCTGGGGACGCCGCGCGCAGGACGGGCGTCCCCGGGGGCCTGGGGAGGGCGTCTACCAGGTGAAGCGAGCGTCGGCCGCGCGCATGAACGCGGCGGCGATCTCCTTCGGCGTGGCGTCGAGGGATGCGACAACGGCACCCAGCACCATGTTCACCATGGCCGGGTGCTCGGTGACGAGCTGCCAGCCCTCAGGCATGGGAACGATCGTCACCGGCTCGCCCTCCGGATGGTCGTAGGTGACACCGAGGATCTGCGTCAACGGGGCCTCGATGCGCGCACTGTAGTGCCCGGCGCGGATCAGCTCGGCCTCGATACGCCGCAGAACAGCCCACCCGGGCTTGCTGTGATTGGACAGATCCCGGATCACCTCGACTCCGTTCCGCCAGCCCTCGGGGTCGTCGTCGGCGTAGACCTCGCCGAGGATGGCGAAGTTCGCGATCTCACGGCCGGGCACCTTGTCGCTGCCGATGAACGTGTCGGAGATCAGCACCTCGTAAAACCTGGCGCCCGGCGTGATCGTGTGCGCGAGATTCGGGCGGGTGGCGTAGGCCGAGACAAAACGGCCCGAGTCTTCGACCTTGAGAATGACGGTGCGCGGGCCGTGCTGCGTGGTGGTGTCGGGGGCCTGGTCGGTGTGGGGCATGCGGGCTCCGATTCACGTGCTGCCAGTGGATTCGTGTGGCCGGGATGGAATCCCCGGGCCGATGCCCGAACGATGGCGTAGCGCGCAGCAAGCAGCGCAACCACGCGAGGCCCAGACAGACAGCAGCCCCCGACCACCCGGACACGTGCCCGGGGTATAGCTAAGCCCCCCGGACACCATGCCCAAACAGGGCGGGGGCCGGGGGCGGTGCTGATGCGGCCGTGGCCGCCGGGTGGGTCTGGGGTACAGCCGTGGGTCAGCCGAACCCGTCACTTCTCAGAAGGGGCCGTGCAGCGCCTGCATGTATCGGGTGACGGTGTCGTAGTCAGTGGTGTGGAGGCTGGCGAGTACGAGGTGTGAGGGCTCGCAGGCGTGCAGGGAAACGCGGATCTTCAGGCGGGCGCCGGGGGCGGGCGCGAAGTGCAGCCGCACCAACGGCACTCCGTAGTAGTCCGTGGTCTCGGGGATGGTGCCGTCCGCGAGCGGCAGCACGGCGGGGAGCCATTCGGCAGCTGGTCGAAGGGTCATGTTCGGGGTGGGGGTGCGCGCGGTGTCGGGCCAGGTTTCGGCTGCGGCGCAGAGGATTGTTCCGAGCGTGGTGCGGTCGGTACTGACGGTCGCGGGCGGCTGGTCGGTGTCGTCGAGACGGACGGTCAGATCTCCAGTGCAGTGTTCGGTCTGCCAGGGCAGGGTGTATAGGCCGTCGTACGTGAACAAGCCGTCGTCGTGCTCGGGGAAGGGCACGGTGTCGAACAGCTTTGAGACGCGTGTGGGCAGGTCCAGCATGGGGCACTCCAGTGGCCTTGAAGGTTCCGGCAGCCGTGCGACGTGCGTGCCGGG
>NZ_JBSGTG010000135.1:0-2956 GCF_053607285.1 Streptomyces sp. NPDC055140
GCGCACGCCGGTCGCACCGTACTGTCCGAAGTCGATATTCCTACCGGGCATCGTTACGCCTCCGAGCCGATCGTGATCGTCCGCTGGTTCTTGAGCTTGACCTCTGTCACGCCTCGTCCTTCGGGGAAGACGTGACGGCCCGTCGCCGTGACGACCGCGCGCCAGTCACCGATCACGTGGAGCTCGTCGGTGCCACTGACCCTAACGACGTGCAGCCCGGCGGCGTGTGCCTTGAACGCTTTCTCCCAGAGGTTGGAGAACGCGGCTGAGCGGATGATGTGCATCCAGTCGGGCCGGTGCAGGTCGCCGTTGAAGTTCGAGTCGCCCATGGTCGACACCAGTTTCGAGTACATCTGCTTGATGTACTCCTCGGCCAGTTTGTCGTCGGTGGCGATCGCCTCGGCCCGCACCTCGGTGAGGGCAACGCGCACGTATTCCAGGAGGTGTTCGGTGCTTCCGCTCGTCCAGGACTCGTGAATCTCCGGAGGGGCGCACAGCTGACCGTACTTCTCGGAGGCCGCTCGGTTCAGCTGACGCAGGGTGGGTTCTCCGATCCACAGCGGGCCCTCCTCATCGCGCGCGCCCAGCGGGTTTGGCAGATGTGGGTGCCTCCACTCCCCCGGCGTGACGAGGTGGAAGCCGGACCGCCTTAGCTTGATGGTGTCGATAGGACCTTCGCTGTGGACAAGCTCACCGAGCGGGAGGTGCGTTTTGAGGGCACTCAGGAAGGCGCCATTCATGTCCAGCTCGTCGACGGTGTGGGTGCCGGGCGGCAGCGTCTCCCATGCTCGGCTCCACTTTGGGCGCGCTTCCCAGATCTGATCGGGCTTGCTGTCGGACGGCTTCCTGAGGATGTCTGGCGCGGAAGGGTAGGCCACCACGTCGTAACGGGCGCCTCGACGGGTGATGTCGAGTAGCTCCATCGCGTGGGGGATCGCTTTGCGGATCAGGAAAGCTTGCGCCGCCTCGATGTCACCATTGCGCTCCTGTAGGGCGTTCTCGATGTTTTTGCGCAGGAATGCCACGCCCGCATCCTTGGTGTCGCTGCGTGCCTGTCGCGGCCTGTCGGGTCGCCCGGCTCGGAAACTGCGCGACCGCGGGGGTGTCTCCGGGATGCTGGACTTGGAGCTCGCCGGCCCTTCCGCCGACGGCGTCTGCGCCTGAGCGGCCGCCCTCGCCGCTTCGCAGTCGTCGGCTGAGACGTGCTGCGGAAATCCTTCGAGCGTGGTGGTGGCGGGGAGTCCGCACAACACACAGGGCTCCGCGGTGGGCAGTGCGGTGATGTCGTCGGCCGCGGAGGGGGCGGGCTCGCTGCTCTGCGGCTCGGGCTGCTCAGTCGGCTCGGATGAAGTCGGCGCGGACTCGGTGGCGCTGGGCGTCTTCTTGGGGGCGGCGACAAGCTCCGTCACCGTGCTTCCCCGGCTGCTGGCGTACGCCTCGCAGGCGGTCTCCGCTCCCGCGATCAGCATGAGGGTCGAGATGCCGAAGTGCCGGGCGATGGCGTCCGCTTCGTCGAAGGTCCAAGGCGAGCGGCCGGACTGGCGGCGGCTGACGGCGTAGGTGGGTAGGCCGATGCCGTCGGCCAGTTGGTTCTGCTTCTGGCCGGCGACAGTGAGCAGGGCCTCTACAGATCCTCGCAGGATCTCCAGGGTGCTCTGTGATGTCTCCAGAGTTTTGAGCATGCGGCGACCCTAGCGAATAAATTGCCCTCAGTGCAACCCACTTGCATTGAGGGCAATATCTTGGCTGTGGCAGCGCTTTGTTCCGCGGCGCGTACTGGAGCCCAGCCGCCGCTCCCCGGACCATGCCGTATACGCGGCATGCGGGCCGCATGCAAGAGGTCATGTCCACCGGAGAGACCATCCTGCCCACCAACTCTGCCGAGGCGGTGTGGTTTCTGCAGGCCCATCCCCGCGGCCTCAGCACCATCCCCATCGCGCTGGCGATCGCTCGCATCGACGACTACCTCGACCACGAGCAGCACCACCTCGCCGCCGTCCGCGACGCCCTTCGCGGTGAGGGCATCGCCACCCTCACCGTCTTCCCGGACTGGCTGGCCCGAGTTCACGGACCCGCGGACCGACCCAGGCCTGCTGGCACGAACCTCCGGCCCGTCCGCAGCCGCGGCCAACCGTCTTGCGCTGGTGGCGGCGGACCTGCTCGCGGGCCATCCAGGCGGACAGAAGCGCATCGCCTCACTCCACCGCTGGGCAGACCTGGTGAGTCAATCAGCCGTTTAGGGCGCGGCTCTGGGCGTGCTGCCGCCGGGGCTCTGGCCAGGGTTGGGCGGATGCTGGTGCTGAGGGCGTTGAGGGGTGGGCCGCTCCCCTGTCGTCGCGGGCAAACTGCTGGCCGTGCGCAGGATCGTGCTCATCTTGGTCGACAGTTGGCCGATCGCCTCGACGATCTGGGCGACACGCTGCGGGTCCAGTGCGGTGAAGGCGGACGGGCCGTCCGGATCGAGCGCGGCAAGCGTCTCGTTCAGGTGGAGCAGAGTGCGCGTCCCGGGAGCAGCCGCTTCTACTGTTCTCGTCCGGTCCGGTGCGGGAGCGGTATCTGGGTTGACCCCTTCCAGTGCGGCAACGGGATCTGGGTTGGCCCATTCCTGCACAGCCCGGACCCGGGCGGCCGCGGTGGCTGCGGCGGTGAGGTGGCCTTGATGGTCGAGCTCGACCAGGCGTGCCTGGTCGCCTTCGGCGTCGGGTTGGTCCCGGCTGGGGATCACTGCGGCGAGGGAGGCCAGGAGCGGCTGAGCGCGGATGACGCTGGCGTAGACCTGTGCGGCGTGCTGCGCCGCGGCGACCATCCAGGCGTGGTCTTCGTCGCCGGTGACGCGGGCGGTGAGCAGTTCCAGGACGTCCTGGGCCCGCTCAGCCGCCTCCGGGAGTTCGGGGCCGCAGGCGGCGAGCTGGTTCCAGTCGCCGATGAGGGCTTCCTCCGTGGCGTTGTCGTACGG
>NZ_JBSGTG010000136.1:0-2928 GCF_053607285.1 Streptomyces sp. NPDC055140
GGACCACACGCTGGGCGGCCTCGGACACGTACCGCACTTGCGCCATCACTTTTGCGCGACGCTCCCGCACCACACAGAAGATCACCAGGCTCATGCCGACCAGCACCAGGGCGATGATCTGTGCCTGGTCGTTGGACGAGAGCAACTGCTCAGGATCGCGCACCAGCCCGATGGCCGTCTGCGCGATCACCGCCAGTGCCGCCACCAGTCCCACCGACCAGGGCCCGCCGAACAACGGCGTGATCGCCGGGGCCGCGACGAGCAGCGGACCCAGATGAATGTTGGGCGGAGCAAGAATGTCGATCACGGACACCGCAGCAATCCACGCGATCGGGATGGCGAGCAACGCCCGCCCCGCTCGCACCGGCCGTCGAAGTCCCTCGCGGCGCTGCGGCATGACTCCTGTCTACACCGCCCCTGCTCGGCTCGCACCGGCAGAAACGGGCAGTGCGGTCGGCTTCCTTGCCGGGCCTGACGACCAGGAACTCTTGCCACTCCAACTTCAATGGCTCGATTCCGATGACCGTCAAACCCTGTCCGGGCACGACACGCCCCTGTCGGGCCGGCGGGCCCCAACCACTACCGGACACCGTCGACCCCGCCACCATGGCCCGCTTCGACCAGGCCCTACGCGCCGTCCTCGACCTCTGCCCAGCCCTCGCACCCGCCGCGCCTAATGACTGCGCCGGGGAGTCGACCGTGGTGATGCTGGAGATTTCGCCACGGAAAAGCCTCAGGAGACTCTCGTGCCGGTAGACAGAGCTTCCTTTCCCTGTTGGAAGCCCGTCGGGCAGCCGGAAGAAAGACAGCCGAATTTCGGGTCGTTCACGCAAAGAGAAGGAGGTGATGTTGTGGTTGTTGACTGTGATGGTCTCGGTGACGGTATGCCGCCCAGCTCCCGCCATGGCCGCATAGGCGGCGATCACGCCGTCTTCGCGGCTCTTCGCGTAGGGACTGCGGCTGTAAGACTGCCCGGCGTCCCCTGAGGTCAGGTAGACCACGTCGAGGGGGCATCGAGCAGCGATGAGCTCCTGGATCTGTGGGTTGATGAAGAGGAGGTCATCGTCCTCGTGGGCCACACCAATCATTTCCCGCAGACAGGAGCCCGATGGCTTTCCGTACGCATCGCGCCGGGCAACATCTCCGGAGTGACCGGTTTGTCGAAGCGGCTGGAAGGACGGCACACTGAGAAGGGCCGGCACTGCGACGAGAAAGAGGCAAAGGACAGCCGCGGAAAGTGCTGCCGAAGCGGAGATCGCACTTTCCCTTCCGGGGCTTTTGCTCACGTGCTCAACCTTTCCTGGGCGCGGGCGCCACCACCGTCTCCGGGCACCCGCAAGAACGCTCGGGCGTGAGGCCCTCCCGTTCACGCGCTCCTCACCCGCTCAAGACTTGCCGGTCGCGTTGGTGATGCCCTGGACCCTGTAGTAGCGGGCAACGCAGAGCGCCGGCCACGTCTTGTGACCATCCCGGCCGAACGGCTCGGTCATCTTTCTGATGGGGAGCCGCCTGTACGGAAGAACTCGGGCCCCCGCTGCGGCCTGGGACCGCATCCGCGTGTCCTGCTGGTCCCATGCGCTGGCGCGTGCGGCCATGTCGGAGTCCAGGACCGCGAGCGATGCCGCCAGGCCGAGACAGACGACGGAGTACACAGCTGCTCCTGCGGCGAGGGCGGTAGCGACCTGTCGGCCACGGCGGTGCCATGCGCAGGCGGCGAGCGCACCTGCATAGACGAGGAACAGGACGTACAGCAGCAGGTAGTCGTTCCACAGACGCGTCGATGTCATCACGCCGGTACGGAAGGCGGGGTAAGTGATGACGGTGCACGCGTAGCCGGCGACCACGAGGACCACGATGCATGACCCGATCAGCAGCGCCGCGTTCTTCGCGCGGACGACACGCTCCGGAGAGGCACGCACGAGGAGACAGCCCAGGACGACGCCGCCGGCGAACGCTCCTAGTACTCCAGCCGTACTTCGTGACCTGGCATCCTGTCACGCGGCAGTGCCGCGCAGGCCCACACGCAAGCGACACACCCCGGCGACGTGACAGCCTCGTGAATGCGGATACGCGCGACAGGGGAGGTAGACGATATGACCACTGATGAGACCGGCCGGCGCAACCTCGAGCCGCGGCAGGACCTGGTGCAGCGCTCGGCACCGTTCCTGCCCGCCGGCAGCGAGATCCGGCCGGTGTTCATCTGCCAGAGCGCGCCGAACTTCTGGTTCTTCGTCATCACTTATCTCACCGGCCTGACGATGTTCTGGAACAAGTACCGGTGCTTGGCGGTCACCCAGGACGCCATCTACGTGTTGGACAGCAGCAAGTTGTCCGGCGGCGCCAGTCCACAGCGTCTGGCGGGAACGATGCCACGCCATACCCGACTTGGTCCGGTCTCCGGCCGATGGGGGCAGGTGATCCTCCTCGGCGAGCGTCATTGGGTCCACAAACGCTTCCACGACCAGATCGCTGCCGCAGACCGGGAGACCGGCTTCGCTTCATAGGTCACGACCTCGGATGGCGACCTGCTGTCACGGTCTGACGCGGCCGACGCGGGCTGCCGCGAGCACCGAATTCCGCATCGCCCGCAGCGGACCACGATTGGACTGGCTCACCGAATTCGCTGCCCGCCTGGCGGAGTTGCTCACCGAACGCCGGTAGGTCGTGATCTCGGTGGTGGGGGCTGGTGCGGGAATGGCTGCGGCCACCGGTGATCATCGTGAGTTGTGTGGACTGACGAAGAGACGGTGGCCGCAGGTCACAGCATAGAACCCGCTTGGTGGCGGGACGCGTTCGAGGGCCTGATGGGCCGGATCGCGGGGCGCTTCGCCCGGGTCGAACCCCGGCGCAGGGCGGCGCGGTTGGTGCTCGGTCTCTTGGCCGACCTGCCGCGCAAGAACTGCTGGACCATCGCGGAGTGGGCTGGCG
>NZ_JBSGTG010000137.1:0-2760 GCF_053607285.1 Streptomyces sp. NPDC055140
CACGCGGCAACCTCGTGAGATCGAAGACGATCAGCCGCGCGTCCAGGTCGATCCCCGGCGTAGTGGGACCGTTGAACAGCCCAGCGAGATCCCGTGTAGGGCTGCACAGTTGGTCCATCGCCAAGCTGGCCGGCTGGCCCCACTCCACCATGTCCTCGGCACCGACCTCGCGCCGTCCGAGCATGGCCGGCTCGGGGTTGGTCAGCGCATCGTGAATGTCGGACAGCACCGCAACCCGCTCCTCGGCCGCTGCCCTCACCTGAGCGGAAGCGTGGGCGACCGACAGGGAGAATTCACTCTCGCTGCTAAGCGGCCCACCGATGATCTCAACCATCGAGCAGAGGATCTTGAACTGGTACTGCGAGGGGATCCGGGGATCCAGCGGGTTGAGCCGCACCCCTTCACCGTCCTCACCCCCGTACACCAGGCGGATGGGGGTAACACCCAGGGCCCGCGCGATGCTGTCCCACTCGCCGACACCGTCCTCACCCTGCGCGTCAAGGATGCAAAACGAGCGGTCCCTGAAACGCAACTGCCGCAGCACGTAGCACTTTTCCAGCGACGATTTGCCGAACCCGGACTTGCCGAGCACGAGGGCGTGACCGCTGGGCAGGCGCTCACGGGCGGAGGGGTCGTAGAGAATGAACGGGTCGTAGATGTAGGCCTTGCCGGAGTAGATCTCCCGGCCGATGATCACGCCCCGGGGATCCGAGGACGGGGCGCCGACCGCGGGGTAGAGCCCGGACGCGGTGACGGTGGTGGTGCGCAAGGCGCGCCGCCTGGTCTGGGACTGGCGGCGTACGAGTTCGAGCATGACGCCTCAGTCCTTCAGCAGTCCGGTGACCATGGGCAAGGTGTTGGTGAAGGCGCGGTACTGCTCGGCGTCGCACCACTCCAGCGCCAGTTGCGACTTGACCGCGGCAGCCCGCACCGTGTTGCGGTGCTGGACGAGCAGCTCCGGGTCGGGCGCGGTGACCGTGACCCATCCGGTCAGGCGCACGCCGGCCGCGCCGTTCGCCAGGTCGTGCATGGTGGAGGCGGACGCCCCCAGCTCACGCTCCTCGCGCGGGTCGACGATCTTCCCGGGATGGCTGTCGGCCTGACCCGCCTCGTTGGTGACGTCCGCCATGGCGTCCTCGAGGGCCTTGTCGGCCGGCAGCAACCGCATGGTCACCCCGACCGTCAAGATCACGTCGCTGACGTAAAGCAGCAGCGGAGCCAAGAAGTTGACTCCCACCGGCAACACCGGGAATTGCTTGACCCATGCGGTGCTCGTGTACCAGGGATCGGCGCCCTCCCAGCTACGGGCCGCCATGCGGGACGGCTCCCGCGCGTCCATCTCGGCAGGCCAGCAGCTAGAGCGGTCCATGCCCCGGGTGTCGTTGATCCAGTGATCCGGTGCGTAGGTGTGGTGAATCAGCGAGGCGAGCGCGGGTTCGTCCAAATTGCGCACCCAGCGCAGCTGCGCACCGCCCAGCCCCCGAATAAACTGCTCGACCTCCTTGCCCAACACCTCGCCGTAGCCGTCGTGCAGGGTCCTGTAGGTCAGGGCCTCAGCGGACAGCTCCTGGGTATAGGGGATACCCAGCACCAGGAACAACCGCCGGTCCTCGGCGTAGACCGAGACCATGTCGACCAACTGGTCGTAGGAGTCGCTCAGCCAGGACGGCGCGGACGGATCCCGCCGCGCCGCGGCATCGTGTGCATGCGCGTTGGGATCGGTAGGCAGCAACCTCGCCAGCCACTGCACGTACTGGATCCGTCCGCCGCTCTCTGCAGTCTCCTTCAGCAGATACTCGTAGGCGGAGATCAGCGCTTCCTTGTCGGCGGCGTCGAGCCCCCCGAAGTTCTTTGCGCCCTCGACCTCGATGCAGGTCACGAACATGGCTTCGCTGGGCTGGAGCAGGACGGCGATGTCCCCGAACGCGGTCTTGGCCGTGATCCATTCCAGCGACTCCGGCACGCCCACCGGCTGTTCCACCGGCAGCGGGGTGCCGTCCCTGCGGCGCCCGGAGAGCGGAGCCGTCGACTTGTACAGGAGCTTGCCGTCGTGCAGCAGCCGGCGGTGGGTGCGGCGGATCTCGTACCAGCGAAGGAAGGTGCGCCCCTTGTAGGGGACCATCGTGACGTAGGTGCACGTTCCGGCAGCCCCGAGAGCGCCGAGGATCTTCAGAGGGATCCCGGGCAGTCCGGCCAGCAGGCCGACGGCCAGGACGATGCCGCTGAGCAGGACCAGCTGCTCGTCCATTTCGAAGCGCCGCCCGAGCAGACCGCGTGGACGCGGTCGGGGGAAGCTGAAGACGCGGTCCATCGCGACTCCTTTCTCAATACGTGATGGATGGGGGGAGAGCTGCCTCTAGCTCGTGGGCGGCTGCGACGGGGGCCCGGGGGGAGGGGGCGGTGGAGCCTGGCCGCCCGGCCTCGGAGGCGGCGCGGGAGCTGGCCGTCGTGCTCCGCCCGGGACACCGCCGCCGGGGCCCCCACCGCGCGGGCTGCCGCCCGCCCCGCCGGGGCCCTTGCCCTTTCCCGACCCGCCCTCCTGCTGACCGCCGCCGTCGCCAGAGGCGGTGTCGGCGCCGTCCTTCGCACCCTGGATGGCCTGGTCGCGCGCCTGGTCGATGCCTTGCTTGACGGCCGTCGCCGCGGCCGCAGGCGGTGCGGCCTTGCTTGCGGCGCCCTGCGCGCCGCCGCTTCCACCGCCGGCCGCGTTCTTGGACGCGGCCCGCGCCTTCATGTCGTCCTGCTTGCCCTTGAGGGATT
>NZ_JBSGTG010000138.1:0-2754 GCF_053607285.1 Streptomyces sp. NPDC055140
CACCAAGCCCGTGCGGATCGCGGGCCTGCTGTTGGTGAGCGCCAACAGCGGCCAGATCGACATCCGCCGCTGACACGCGCCATGTTCGCCTACACCTCGACGACGGAACTGCCGTCAGGGGCGCAGGTACTCAAGACGATGGCGGTACGTAAGGGCAACCTCGTGGTGATGCTGGTGGGCGCACCAGCCCTGGTGGACCGCCACATGAAGACCGCCGTCGGCAAGCTCGCCGCAGGCAGTTGACCAAGCCCGACGCCGCGGTTCCGACAAGCGTGAAAGCTGCGTAAGGTGCCACCCCGCACCGACAAGCAGTGCCAGCCATCACCGAAGGAACTCATCAGCAACGCAGGCCAGCATCCTAATTAGAAACTCTGCGGCGATCATTCCGCGACAGCTTGACCGTTCGCGTTGTGGGCGATGCGGGCATCGTCGGTCACATCTGGGGCGGCCATGAAGACAATGTCGACCCCGACAGTGGGCGGGGGATCATGCGTCGCCGCCTGCTTTAGCGCCGGAGTGTACGGGTGGGTCTAGGAGCTTCGAGCCTCTCCAAGCGCCAAAGAAAATACCATCCGGAAGCACGGAGGTCGCGCCTATTCTTGAGGACATCTCTCCGCTTCGTCAGTCCTTGAACTAGGATTCCCCCACTCGCGAGAGTGCTAAGGGCCTGTGAAGCAAAAGATGGAAGTAGGTTGACAGGTACCGCATAAAGGGAGGCCGCGCCAGTATAGAGGGATAGTTCAGTCCTCTTCAGCCATTTTCCGTCAGTTACTTGCGACGCGGTGTCCCGTAGACCCTTTTTGAGGGTCTCCTCGAATTCCACTTTATCGCGATTTGACAATGCGGGCACTTCTGGTGACCCGAGTTTCAGTAGCGTTGTGCGAATCAAATTACGAAACGGATCATACGTCGCGGGTTCGTTCGCGATGAGTTCGCTGAACTGCTTGAAGCTTCCGTGCTCCAGGGCCGGAATGTTCAACTGGCAGATCTTTTGGACTGCTTCGGCTGCCACCTCTTTTTCGGTGTCATGAGTGATCTCGTGCCCATCAGTGAGTAAATCGAGGATGGTGGGAGGCTGTTCGTAAGCCAAAGTGCCGTCGGGCCTGACCCTCGCCGTTACTGGGAGGTAAGCAACGAGACCTTTCCGGGCGATAGCCCTTGAGTCTCGGATCCATGTCCCCAAGTCAACGATGTTGGGTGCGACCAAGCCCAGTTCTGGCAGTGTCGGACCGCCGCCAGGGGTTACGCTTTCGGTTGGATTTCCCGCAGGGCCGTCGAATGAGTCCAGTGTCTCTCTAGGTCTGGCCTCGTGGTATTGCCCGTGGCCACCGTGAGTGAATACAACGGAATCCGCCAGCGCCAGGCAGCGGCGAGTCATCCACTCAAGATCGCCGTCGGATGTAGTTACTCCGAACGAATAGTGAGATGTGCCGAGGTGATCCTTTACGTCGTTCAGATGCCACCACTTCGCATAACTTTTAGCCCACGCTTCAGGGCTTTCGCTTCTGCGGCGTAGCAATTTGACGTCCGGCTGCTTGTAGAACTCTCTCATCAGTCGCGCCATGCGAGCTGTGGGTTCAAGCGATACGGAATAAGGTGCCCCTCGTCGGTGCGAGGTTACGCCGTACAGAGCTGCACTACCCCGCGCTGTTGCCCACTGCCATGCGTCCCCCAGAGTCATGTCGACATGCTACCCGCCTACATGACGGGGCATCAGCGTGCTAACTGCACTGAACCGATTGCTCAGGTGCAAGGCTATTGAGGCTTGGCCACCACCGTGCCGCCGCCGACGACGTCGACCGTGCGCCTGGTGTCCTGCTCGGCTCCGGGCGCGTCGGCACGCGAGACCTGCACGGGAAGACGTGGCCCAACGGGCGGCACGCAAGGACACGATCCAGGGCGCCAGCTAGCCAGAAACCCGAACATAGTGTCCTCTCTCGTCGACATTCGGTGTCAACTACACAAGCCCGGTCGCCAATACAGGTCAGCGTCCACATGTAGTGCCGTTCGCGACTGAAATTCTCACGCGGCGGCCACCAGATAGGTGACCTACGCGGCGGCCGGGAACTCCTCCAGGAGCTTGGCGCGCTGAGCGGGACCCAGGCCCTGCACGCGACGTCCCTCCGAGATGCCCAAGGCATTCATCGAACGGGTGGCGCGTACCTGTCCGATGCCAGGCAGCGCGGTCAGCAGCTGTCGTACCGGCATGCGGCCGACGACGGTGTCGGGCCGGTTCAGCACCTGGGCGAGCGTGAGGGTTCCGGCCTTGAGGCTCGCTCGGACCGCGCTGCGTGCCCGACGGGCGAGGATAGCCTTTTGGCGCGCCGCGTCGCGGTCGTCGTTGGTGAGGGTGGGAAGGGCCATGGTTTTCCTTATGCTGTGGGGTCTCGCGCTTCGTCGTCGTCGCGGACCTCGGTGGATGGGGCAAGCCGCCTGTGCGGACGGACCGGGCGGTCCCCGGACGGGACCGTAGAACGCGGCGGCGGTCGGTGAAGTCCTACCGAGCCGGCTTCGCCGCAGCTGTAGTGTCGGCGGGGATCTCCAGCGGCTCGATGGCTTCGTGGTACGGCGGGTGTGCCGTCGCCACAACGACCAGTACACAAGGCGCGGGCGAAGCGCTGCCCGATACCGTGACTAGCACCGGTGACCACGGCACGGCTGCCGACACGGTTCACGCCGCCTGGCGGTAGCGGGGGAGCAGATCCTCGCGCAGCGAGGCGAAGACACCGATCGCAGCCTCAAGCACCACGGGGG
>NZ_JBSGTG010000139.1:0-2751 GCF_053607285.1 Streptomyces sp. NPDC055140
GTCCAAGACGCTTCCCTGAGGGCGGTGTTCACCTCTGAGCGATGGCTGCAGGTCGCTGCAAGCATCCCGTCCAGCCGTCTCAACGCGTGCAATCCTGACTGCGGCCCCAACGACGACTCCTGCAAGGGCGGCGGAACGTGCGATCCCGCCGCCGGTGTCATCCCAAGTGCCGCACGCTGAAAGGCAGGATGCCCGATGAAGTGGGAACCGGCAGCCCGACTGCTTGCCGCCAACGCCGTGATCCGGCCGGAGTCACGCTGGAGCAAGCCGCTGGCCAGCACACCCCGGCATTTGTTTGTCCCCCGCTGGTGGACTCGGACCAGCAGTCCTGACGGCAAACAGGTATGGCAGCTGCGCGACGGCGCCAGCGACACCGATGCGTGGCTGCGGGACGCCTACAGCGACACCACGCTGGTCACTCGCGTCGGCCCCCACCACGCCGACCAGGCCCAGCCCGGTCAGATCCTCACCCGTGAACGAGACCGGTACCCGACCTCGTCCTCAACGCTGCCCTCGCTGATACTGCTGATGTACCGGGCCGCGTGCATCACCAACTCCTCGCGCCTGCTGGTAACCACAGGCAGTGGCTACGGCACCGCCCTGGCGTGTGCCCGCCTCGGCGAGGGTCAAGTCACGAGCGTGGACATCGACCCGTATCTGGTGAAGGCGGCCCGCGAGCGGCTGGCCGCAACCGGCCATCAGCCGCGGGTGGAGGTCTGCGACCTGACCGGGAACCTTCCCGAAGGCCTCTACGACCGCATCGTCTCCACAGTCTCTGTGCCCGCCGTGCCCCTCTCGTGGCTCGAGGCGCTCGCCCCTGGCGGACGGCTGGTGACCACCCTTGCCCAGACCGGGTTGGTCATCGTCGCGGACAAGACACCTGACGGCGGCGCAACCGGGTACGTCGCACCGGAGTCGGCCGGGTTCATGAGCGCACGCCACGGCGAGGACTACGAGGACGCCCTTCCGGAGAACGCCCCGGTATGGCAGAGCGCCCAGCACGCGGACGGCGAGACCATCACAACCAGCCGCTTCCCCCTGATGTACGTGCCGGACACCTGGGACGTGCGCTCCACCCTTGAGCTCCTCGCACCCGGTATCGACCACCGCCAGCACACCGCGGCCGACGGCACCCGCACCGTGTACATGCTTCACGAAGACGGCTCCTGGGCCCGCGCCACAGCGGCGCAGCGCCGTGACTCCCCAACGGTGCACCAGGGCGGGCCAAGGCGGCTATGGGATGAGTTGGAGCGCATCCGCACATGGCTCGTCGTGGACGGCGACCTCCCCATCCGGGGTGCCGCGGTGACCATCGCTCCCGACGGCGCGGCCACCCTGTCCCGAAGTGGCTGGTCGGTCACGGTCTCCTGAGCAGTACCCGGTGCAGGACGCTATCGCCGCGGTGAAGCGTGGCCGCCCCATCAGGGTGACCACCTACATCTTCGCGGGCCCCGGAGTCGACGTCGACGTCACGCACGACCTCCTGGGCAGGCATGCAGGCGACCGGGGATGGGCGGTGTCCCGGGAACGGTTCACCGACGAACCGGCGGCGTCCCGCTCTCCGTCCAGCCACAGTTCAACCTGGCCTGCCGTCGAGCCGGTTCGGGCTACGCCGGCGGCGTCCTCCCGAAACGCAGCACCGATGAGGCATACGAGGCATACCTGCACTGGCTGCACCGCCACCACGCCTTCATAGCCTTCCTGCAACCGACTTTCGGAGGACCACAATGGATCGACCAGTCGCTCCGTGAGGGATTGAACCGGCCGCGTTCCGCTTCACCAACCAGGACCAGGGGGATCGACAGGTGACCGTGCGCAACACCTACTTCCGTGTACTCGTCCAGGGGCGGCGCTGGACCTACGAGGCCCTGTGCATCCAATGGAAGAGGGCGCGTGAGGAGCTGGCGAAGAAGGACGGCGACCCCCGCCTGGTCGATATCGAACTGCCCCGGCGGACCTTCGACCATTGGATGACGGGCGATAGCAAGCCGCGCCCGGACGCCGCCCGTGTCCTGGAGTATCTCTTCAACCTGTCCGTTGAGGTCCTCTTCGGACCGCCCCCGGACCCCATCGATGTCCCGAAGCCAGCGGCGGCGTCCTCTCCCGTTCTTACCATCGGAGGTTGGGGAAACCCCAGCGAGATCCTCCTGCAGGCTCAGGAGCTGACTGCCAGCAGCACCGATCCCGCCCTGCTGAGGTTGGTGTCGGAGTCGATCGAGAGCATCGTCCAGCGGTACGAGGACCACGGCCCCCAGCAGCTTGCCAGTGAGGCGCGGCTGCTCCGGAGGATGGTGCAAGTCCTTCTTCTGGGACGGCAGAGTGTCGAACAGCGGCAGCAGCTCTTCGGCCTGGCAGCCCGATCGTCCGGCCTGCTGGCTTACATGGCGGTCAACTCCGGCCGCGCCGACATGGCCGAAGCGTACTGTGTGGAAGCCGAAGCGTGCGCTGATCAAGTCGGTGACGTGGCAGCGAAAATGTGGATTCTGGGGACCAGAGCTCTGAACCTCTACTACGCCGGCGACTACGCAGCCTCCGATGCCGTGGCCGCTTACGGAATCGCGCTGTCCCCGAACAGTCGACAGGCGATCAGACTCTGGGTGAACGGCCGCGCCCGAGCCCTCGCGCGACAGAGCGACGGGCCCGGAACCGTGCGCGCGATCGGCCGAGCGCTCGACCTGAGTGACCAGCAACAGCACCTTCCCGGCGGTGTCACCTCCTGCATCTCCTTCGAGGCGTACAGCCCTGCACGTA
>NZ_JBSGTG010000140.1:0-2731 GCF_053607285.1 Streptomyces sp. NPDC055140
TCCCATTCCGCGTTTGTCAGATCCCCACGACCCATACGGCCAGCCTGACCCCAACTCCCCACTCATGTCAGGAGATCCGAGAAACAGTGCCTAGGTCGCCTGTGGTTCCCGGCAGTGCCACCCTGATTGGTGTTCGTGGAAGTTCGCCGGGCAGGCTTCGGTGCTGGTTTCTGATTACTGGTTTCTGGTTACGGTCTGCCTCGTGCCAGTCGGGGTTCCCGCTGAGCAGCACGGCCATCACCTCCATCAAAACTTTCGCGCGTGTCGCCGTCCGGATGATGAGGTGGCACGGTGACCAACGACGATGAGGTGGCGGCTGTGCGACCGTTGACACTGGCTTGGGTGAGCCGGCACCTGGAGGTCGGCGAACGGATCGTCAGAACTGAGGCGCTGCACGGCGGCATCACTGCCGAAATGCGCAGGCTGACCGTCGGCTCGCTGGACGGAGGCACCCGTGACTTGGTGCTGCGGACCTTCGTCAACGTGGAGCACGCCGAGGACTGGCTGAACAGGGAGGCTGACGCCCTGACCCTGCTCCCGGGGACCGGCGTGCCGGCTCCGGGGCTGGTCGCGGTTGATCCGACCGCCGAACATTGCGAGTATCCATCGCTCCTGATGACACATCTGGCGGGCCGGACGGTCCTCGACGATGAGGGATTGGAGACGCGCGTCCCTCTGCTGGCCCGTCAACTCGTGGCGATCCACGCGTTGCGACCCGCCCAGCGGCCCCGCCAGTATGTGGCGCTGACGACCGCCGACACTGTCGTGACTCCGAAGGGCGCCGACGCGGCGGCATGGGCCGCGGCGATCGATGTGATCCGCAGGCCCGCGCCGACCTATCAAGGGCGATTCCTGCACCGGGACTTCCACCCCGGCAACGTGCTGTTCGACGTGCCGCCCTCAAAGCCGGCAGGTGCCCGGATCACCGGCGTCGTCGACTGGGCGGCTACCTCCTGGGGCCCGGTGGATCTCGATGTGGCGCACTGCTCCACCAATCTCGCGCTGCTGCACGGTCCGGCGTGGGGTCTGCGGTTCGCTGAGGCGTATGAGGAGGCCGGCGGGGAACTGGCCGCGGCCCCGAGCGAGCGGCTGTACTGGCGGGTGCGGGACGGGCTGGCGTTCTCAGAAGAAGTGCGGTTGGTGTCGCAGCCATGGCGGGAGGCAGGGAGGACAGAGCTGACGACACGAGCCGTGGAGGAGCGGCTGGATGCCTATGTCACCGCTCTGATGGACGCGCTGGGCTGAGCCATGGAGGTCCGGGACGCGGCCCCGGCTTCACCGTTCAACCAAGCTTCGTGTTCCTCGCCGACCACGGCGACCTCGACTGCAAGGAGTTTGAAGTTGAGTTGCGCTCCATGCACCGTCAACTTGACTCGGCCCTGAAGGACCGGGCTTGGAGGTAGCGCCCGACTGGCTGCTGGGTGGGCTCCTCCGTCCAGACACCCTTATGGGGTGGCAGGGACGCGTGACTCACGCCCCGCAGTCCACACAGCCTCGCCCTTGCGGGCGATGTTGTGGGAAGCGTTCCGGTCTGCGTGGGCAACGACCCCGCAGTTCCGGCAGGTGAAGCGGGCCTGGCTTGCCCGGTTCTTCTTGTCGATGTGGCCGCACTCGCAGCACTGCTGCGAGGTGTAGGCGGGATCGACGAAGACCACGGGGACGCCGGCCCTGCGGGCCTTGTAGACGATGAAGTCTGCGAGCTGGGCAAAGGCCCAGGAATGGAGTGCGACCCGTTGGGGCTTGCGGAGCCGTACCCTCTGCCGGATTCCCTTGAGTTCTTCCAGGGAGATTCCGGCCGAGGTGCGTTCAGCCTCGGTCACGATCGTCTTGGCGATGATGTGGTTCTGGTTCTTCGCGTGGCGCTGTTCGCGCCGGTTGCGCTTCTTCAACAGCCGCTTGGCGGACTTGGTGCCCTTGGCCTGGAGTTTCCTGCGCAGGTCGAGTTGCCGCTTGCGGTGGCGGTTCAGGCCGCGCCCGGCAGTTTTGTGGCCGGTGGATGTGGTGGCGATGTTGGCGATTCCAAGGTCTACGCCGATGAAGTGGCCGGGCTTGTACTGCTCGGCCTCGGGAACGTCGCAGGTCGCGATCAGGTAGAACACGCCGTCGCGTTCGATCAGGTCCGATTCGCCCTGCCGGTGGTCCCGGAGCGTCTTGAGTGCGTCAGACGAGCAGGCGAAGCGGACGTTCTTGATGCGCCCGGAGGTTGTCCAGATGCTCACCGTCTGCGCGTCGTACTGCCAGCTCAAACACCGGTCGTCATACGGTTGCGCGGCCTCGGGCCTAAGAACTCCTAACGAAATGATCTTTGAGGTGGTTGGATCGGTCCGGGACTGATGATCCGGGGGTGCGGGGTGGCTCGGCCGAAGCCGTGGGAAGTCGACGACGACTTGTGGGCGGTGGTCGAGCCGTTGCTGCCGAAGGTGGAACGGCGAGCACGGCATCCCGGCCGCAAGCGGCATCCGGACCGGCTGGTGTTCCAGGGCATCCTGTTCGTGCTGCACACCGGGATTGCCTGGGAACACCTGCCGCAGGAGCTCGGCTTCGGGTCGGGCATGACGTGCTGGCGGCGCCTGGCCGAGTGGACGGAGGCCGGTGTGTGGCCGCGGCTGCACGAGGTCCTCCTCGCGAAGCTGCGGGGCGCGAACGCCCTGGACTTCTCCCGGGTTGCGGTCGACGGCTCCCACATCCCGGCGTTAAAGGGGGCCCCAGGGCCAGACGAAGCACTGTCGAC
>NZ_JBSGTG010000141.1:0-2688 GCF_053607285.1 Streptomyces sp. NPDC055140
GGCGCCGGACACCGCGGTCACGCTCATCGACGAGATGGTCTAGCAGTACGGCACGTGCTGGGTCTACTCCAAGGGCACCGGCCAGTACGCCGCCAAGGAGATGGTCAAACTCGGCATCCTCGGCAACGAGGCCGACGGATCGATCGCGAGCTTCGACAAGAAGCGGGTCGCCGACTCCCTGAAGACCTTCGGGCCGATCCTCACCAAGGGCGGCGTCAAGATCCCGGCCGGGCTGAGCGCCGACGACCTGGCGACCAACGCATTCATCGACACCAAGATCGGAATGAAGTGATGGCCGTCGACCCCAAGGGCACGACCCTGTCCGCCGCCGAACTGCGCCGGATGACCGAACTAGTCGCGTACGACGCGATGGTGGGCGCCGGCCCAGGTGCCACGCACCGCACCCCCGGCATCGACGAATTTTGTACGGAGGCTGCCGCACTGCTGGGCGAGGATGCCGTCGTACGCGAGGACTCCGCCCTCGACAAGGCGTCCCGCGACTGGGCTCACATGTCGCCGATCCTCGCCGCCAAGCTCCCCGCCGGTCGCGCCGAGGTGGTGCTGCGCCCGTCGTCGTACGAGCAGGTCCAGCCCCTCGTCGCCCTCGCCCACCGTCTGCGCATCCCGCTCACCCCGCGCGGCAAGGGCACCGGCAACTACGGTCAGGCGATCCCGCTCCATGGCGGCGCCGTCCTCGACCTCACCGGATGCGGACGCGTCCTGGGCGCGGGCGACGGGTGGATCAGGGCCGAGGCGGGTGCAAAGTTGTCCGACCTGGAGGCGCATGCGCGCACGCTGGGCCAGGAGCTGTGGATGTTCCCCTCCACCTTCGGGACATCGCTCGGCGGCTTCCTCTCCGGTGGGAACGGCGGCACGGGATCGCTGGCCAACGGCACCAACGGGGACGGTTTTGTAAGGGAGTTGACTGTCGTCCCGTGCACAGCGGAGGCCGGTCCCTTCACCGTACGCGGCGAGGAAGCACTCCCGTACATCCACGCCTACGGCACCACCGGCATCACCACGACCGCGACCGTCGCACTTCAGCCGGCCCGCGTCTGGACCGGCCTTTTCGCCTCCTTCGACACGTGGACCTCCGCCACGGCCGCGCTCAGCGGCCTCGTACGCCTGGAGCCCGCCCCACGCCTGGTCTCCCTCGACGAGCCCGGCCTCGTCGAGACCTTCGAGGCCGACCCGGCCCTCGACCCGGCCGCGCTGAGCGTCCGCGCGATCATCGAGGAGCAGGCCGGGGACGACGCTCGGGCGATCATCGAGAAGCACGGCGGCTGGGTGACGGAGGTACGTCCCGCGCCGCGCGGTCCCGCCCTCATCTCCTCGCTGTCCTTCAACCACCCCACGTACCACCTGATGAAGACCCAGGATGGCTACTTCCACCTGGAGATCGGCGGCGACGTACTGCTCGGCGACCCGGCGGCGGTCAAGGCCGTCTTCCCCGGCACGGTGCTGCACCTGGAGGGGATGCGCTCGGGGACCGTCGGCATGCTGATGGCGCACTACCAGGACGAAGCCACCGTATACGAGGGGATCGCCGCCCTGGAGGCACTGGGCGTCGGCGTCCATGACGTCCACAACTGGTACGTCGACCGGCGCCTTGACCTCGTCCGTGCCACCGCCCGCACGGCCGACCCGCTGGGGCTGCTCAACCCCGGCCACCTCCTGGGAGCGCGCTGACCATGACCTTCATGCGTTTCACCGACCTCAGCGGACCGTCGGTCACCGACCTGTCCGCCGACACCGTGGCCGTCCTTCCCGTCGGCGCGATCGAGCAGCACGGGCCCCATCTTCCCGTTGCCACGGACTACTTCATGGCGGAGGCGATAGCGGGGGGAGCGGCCCTGGCCGCCTCAGACAGCTGCGACATCACCCTGCTGCCGGGCCTCGCGTACACCAAGTCCGACGAACACGCCTGGTCGCCCGGGACGCTGTGGCTCAGCGCCGCGACGCTCTTCGCGGTGCTGGACGACCTCGGACGGTCCCTCGCCAAAGGGCCCGTCCGGCGGCTCGCGTTCCTCAACGCGCACGGCGGCAACAGTGCGCTGCTGGGAGTCGCTCTGCGCGAACTCCGCACCAAATACGGTCTGTTCACCTTCCTGTTGCACGCCGCCCTACCCGCGGACCAGGGCGGCGCGTCCCCGTCCGGCGAGCTGGGTCTGGGGGTGCACGGCGGGCTTAACGAGACCGCGGCGATGCTCCACCTCCACCCGGAGACCGTGGACATGTCGCTGGCCGAGCGGAGTGTCCCGGAACACCTGACCGCCTACGAGCACATCGGCTTCGGCAAGTCCGTTTCCTTCGGCTGGACGAGCGACGACTTCGGTACGGGCAACGGCGTCATCGGCGACCCCACCGGAGCCACGCCCGAACTCGGCCGCAAGCTCGCCGACACCGCGATCGCCAACAACGCGGCCGCACTGCGCGAATGCGCCCGCTTCCTGCCTTCCGCCTGACGGCCTTCTCTCCATCACTATCCGTCGGACCATCACCCGTCCGACCGCCACCGGCCTGACCGCCTGACGTCGAGGACACCCGCCATGGCCATCCCCCCGCTCCACACGCCGCTCAGCAAGATCACCGCTCACCACATCACCGCGGGCGACAGCGTCAAGCTCGCCGTCCTCACCGGACCGGCCGACGGCTCACCGACCACCGTCGTCTTCGAGGTGTGGGAAC
>NZ_JBSGTG010000142.1:0-2686 GCF_053607285.1 Streptomyces sp. NPDC055140
GCATGCGGTCCTCGGCGCTGCGCAGCAGCGCCCTCGCCAACGGTCCGCCACCACCCGCGCGTTCGGTGCTCCGGTAGACCCGCTGGTAAGCCCAGGGGGCCCGGACCAGCATCCGGTGGTAGCCGTCCCGGACGAGCGGCCCCATCCGGGCGGGCAACAGGTCCAGCAGATCGAACCGGTCGACGGTGAGGCCGTGGGCGGTGAGCCGACGGGCCAGTTCGGCGGCGGCACCGTCGTGGCCAGCGCCGATGCTCGCCGAGACGATCGCAATGCGCTCGGCCTGTGCCGTGGCCGACGCCGGTTCGGGGCGCAGGGTGGCGGCCGCCAGGGCACGCAGATGCACCGAACTTCCGAGGTAGGGCATGGGGCTCGTTCCTCCGCAGGTGGAGTGGGGCGGTCGAACTCTACAACATGTAGTAGGTCGGCTCGTACGAGATGTAGTAGTTCCGCTGACGGGGGTCCCACCCCGCTTCCTACAAGCCGTAGTAGCTCCCGGTAGGCTGGGGTGCCGAGCGGGAAGGCGGTGGACGGTGCACGACCGGAAGAGCGAGGAAAGCGGCGGGGCGACCGGCAGAAGGGCACGCGGGGAGCTGGAGAGTGGCGTGCTCGCCGCCCTGTGGGCCGCTGACCAGCCGCTGACCGCACGGCAGGTCCTGGAGCGGCTGCCTGGGGACCTCGCCTACACGACGGTGCTGACGATCCTGTCGCGCCTGCACGACAAGGGCATGCTCGTACGGCACCCCGCGGGCCGCGGATACGCCTACGCGCCCGTCCGGGACGAGGCGTCCGAGACCGCCGTGCGGATGCACAGCCTTCTGGAGCGCGGCTCGGACCGGGAGGCGGTGCTCACCCGCTTCGTGTCCGAACTGTCCCAGGAGGACGAGCAGTTGCTGCACCGCCTGCTGGGCGAGCAGGACGCCGGGCGCGGCGCCGACGGGCGGTAGGCCGGTGACGATCAGCGTCTACATTCCCCTCGTGGTGACCGTGGTCCTCGCGGTGCTCGCGCCCCGGGCGGCACGGCGACCGGCACCGAGGCACGCGGCCTGGTCCCTGGCGTGTGCGGCGCTCGTGACGGCGGCCGGCTGGCTCGGTTCACTGGCCCTGCTGGCGTTCACCGGGTTCGCGCAGATCCCCGAGGTCGCGGAGGAGGGCCACTGGTCAGTGGCTGCCCTGCGTGCCGAGGACCCGGTCTCCTTGGCTGTCGCGGCCGTCAGTGCCCTGGCTCTGGCGGCGGGAGTCGTGTCGCTGCCAGTCGCGGCCGTACGACAGATCCGCCATGTCCTGTGGGCCCGGCGGGAATGCGGCCGGATGCCCGGAGACTCCGAGCTGGCCGTGCTCGACGACGAGACTCCGCAGGCGTTCGCGCTGCCCGGCGTCCCCGGACGGATCGTGGTCTCCCGCGGAATGCTGCGCTGCCTCAGCGACGGAGAACGCGAGGCCCTCCTGGCGCACGAGCGGGCCCATCTCCGTCGCCGCCACCACCTCTTCCAGGCTGTCTGGCGACTCACGGCTGCCGTCAATCCGCTGTTGCAACCGCTGGCCGAGGCAGGCGGGTTCGTACTGGAGCGGTGGGCCGACGAGGAGGCCGCGGCCCACGTCGGCAGCCGTACGGTCGTCGCCCGCGCCGTTGGACGGGCGGCTCTCGCCTCCGCCGGCGCATCCCGCCCCGCTGCCCTGGCCGCGACCGGCGGGGCGGTGCCCCAGCGGGTGCGGGCCCTGCTGGCCCCGCCTCCCCCGCGCCGCACCCTGCCGTTCGTGGCGGGCGCCGTCCTGCTAACCCTGTGCTGCGCCGGCCTGGCCAACGCCGCCTCGGACAGCGAGAGCCTGGTCGAGAGCGCGGAGCGGGCCCAGTGTGCCGTCGACGCAGGGACGCAGGGCGCAGCGCGGACGAGCCACTCACCGCGGCGGCCGGACGCCTGCTGCGACCACCACGGAGCCGGCGAACACGGAAGACACCGCAGGTAGACGCGTAGTACCGCGGTACCACGTGCCCCTCGGTTTCAGCCTCCTGGTACCACAGGATCGGGGTGATTCGGTGCTTAGCGTTGCCGGTGAGGTGTCGCAGGCGACGGACGCCGCAGGCCGAGAGGAAGAGCGCGAATGATCGACGCACGGCAGTTGACCAAGCGGTACGGCGAGAAGACGGCCGTCGACGGGCTGGACTTCGTCGTGAAGCCGGGCACGGTGACAGGCTTTCTGGGACCCAACGGCGCGGGCAAGTCCACGACCATGCGCATGATCGTCGGCCTCGACGCTCCGACGAGCGGCTCCGTCACCGTGAACGACCACCACTATGCCCGCCACCAGGCACCTCTCCAGGAGGTCGGCGCCCTCCTGGAGGCGAAGTCGATCCACCCGGGCCGCTCCGCCTACAACCACCTCAGGGCCCTCGCGCTGACCCACGGCATTCCGGGCCGCCGGGTCGACGAGGTCATCGACCTCGCCGGCCTTGGCAGCGTGGCGAAGAAGCGGGCCGGAGCCTTCTCCCTCGGGATGGGCCAGCGGCTGGGCATCGCGGCGGCGCTGCTGGGCGATCCGCAGACGGTGATGCTCGACGAGCCGGTCAACGGGCTGGACCCGGAGGGTGTGCTGTGGGTGCGTGGCCTGTTCCGGCGGCTGGCCGCCGAGGGCCGCACGGTACTGGTCTCCAGCCATCTGATGCGCGAGATGGAGCACACGGCAGAGC
>NZ_JBSGTG010000143.1:0-2658 GCF_053607285.1 Streptomyces sp. NPDC055140
CCTCCGTGCGGTGCAGATTCGACACCTCCACCACACACGGAGGCCTTCGCCTTCTTCAAGGCCCGCGCGTGTCAACAACGCTCATGCTCAATACACCTAGCCCGCCCGCCGCCACACCGTCATGTCCGTGGACACAAAGGCGATGTCCGGCATAGCGGTCGACTTCGTCTGGATCACGAGCAGCGCGATGTCCCCGTTGCGGTGCCGGACGCAGATCTCGGTGCCGGACGCCGCCGCGGCGAGGCCGAGGCGGTGGTTTGTTTCAGTCTTGGTGAGGCTGCGGCACTCGTCGAGGTCCGCGCCCGGTTCGCCGAAAATCATGGTGAACACGCTGGTGTCACTCTCCAGCGCGCAACTGGCGTCCTTCGCGCAGGTGAAACGGATGTCGCCCTTACGATCCTTGCGCTGGTACGGATCCTTGAAGCTCAGGGAGTTCTTCGCGTCCAGCCACTGCCCCGAGTGGGGCTCGCCCCGCACCCGCCCGGCCGTGGTGGGGGTGTCGCCCGACGTGTCCCCCGCCTTGTCCGATTCCTCGTCAGCTCCGTTGCCATCTGCCCCCGACGTCTTCCCCGCTGCCTGAGGCGATGCCGATGACGTCGCCGGTGCCTCCGCCGAGGTCCCCTGATCGGCCCCCGCCGACGTGCCCGTACGATCCGAGCCCGTATCGCCCCGGTCGCGGAACACGCCCGTCGCGTCCATGACCGTCCACGCCAGAACCGAGAGGACCAGCACGGCTGCCGTCACGGCGGCGCCCACCGCCAGTCCGGCCCCGCGTCTTCGTGACGGCGCCTTGCCCGAGTCCGTCGGTGCCGCCCATGGGCCGTGCGCCTGCCACGGCTCCGCGGCGGCCAGCGGCAGCGTGTGTACCGGTGTGGGATCGGGTACTGGTGGCGGCACCGTCACCTCGGGCCCCATGACCTCTCGCCAGACGGTCGGCCCCGCGCCCGCGTCGGCGTCCTCGCCCAGCTGCTGCCGGCACCACTCCACGACCTCCGCGAGGGTGGCCCGTTCAGCCGGATCGGCGGCCAGGCAGCGGGCGATGAGCGGACGGAGCCGCGTGGGCAGCAGCGACAGATCGGGCTCGGAGTGCACGATCCGGTACAGCACGCTGACCGCGGGACCGTCCCCGTAGAGCGGCTCACCGAGCGCCGCGAACGCCGCGGTCTGACCGAGCGCGAACACGTCGGTCGCCGCCGTGACGTCGCTCCCGGACGCCTGCTCGGGAGCCATGAACTGGGGCGTGCCGACGGTGGATCCCGTTGCGGTGTACGAACTGACGCCCGCGGCCAGCGAGATGCCGAAGTCGATCACGCGCGGTCCGTCGGACGCGAGCAGGACGTTCGACGGCTTCAGGTCGCGGTGCACGATCCCCGCGCCGTGGATGGCCTGGAGCGCCTCGGCGACTCCGGCCATCAGCCACAGCACCGCGGGCACCGGCAGCGCCCCGCCCCGGCCGACAGCTTCCGCCAGCGAGGGTCCGGGTACGTACAGTGTGGCCAGCCAGGGCGGTGCTCCGTCACCGTCGCCGTCGATCAGCTCCGCGGTGTACGCGCCCCTGACCCGCCGGGCGGCCTCCATCTCCCGGCGGAAACGCCGCCGGAAGGCGGGGTCGTCGGCCAGTTCGGGCCGGACGACCTTGATCGCCACCGGCCGGCCGCCCTGCGTGTGTGACAGATAGACCCGCCCCATGCCACCTGCGCCGAGCCGCGCTGCCAGCCGGTAACCGGCCACCACGGACGGGTCGTCCGCCTGCAGCGGCTCGAACACCTCATGCGCGTCGCACATCGCCACTCGCCACCCCCTGATCCCGGGATGACCTGATCCCGGATCCCCTGACCCCCTGGTCAACAAGCGAGTTGCTGCTGACCGACGGCAGTAGCCTAAGCCGTCCCCGCTCCTGGGGGATCTACATGGCGAAGTGGCTTTCGGGTCTCATGGTCAAGGCTGCGGCCAGCTCGTCCTCGTCGACGTCGTCAAGGTCGTCGATCTTCTCGAGGTACTTGGTTACTGAGCGCTCCGAGCGAGGAGAGGACAGGGTGCTGCGCGACGGGAAGCCAGACGTGTGAGCGGCACCGCCCGCGTACCACTTGGTCGTGCTCCCTGACCGGTCCTCGCTGAAGCGGATGTTCCGCAGCCATTGATCAGCAAGTGCCCCAGGGCCAGGGCAGCAAGCTGGGGGCAACGCTCAGCACCTGCTGGCCGCCTTCGTCGTACAGCCCAACGGTTCCCTGGCGTCCTACAAGGCGAAAGGCCGGCACGCTCATTTCGTCCGACACCATTCCCTGATTCTCCCGGGGGATGGGACGGGGGCGCAGAGCAACAGCCCCTGTGGGAAGGGCCCTTGGCGCCAAGCACTTGATCACGTGCTTGGCGCCGGACGTTCAGCTGGGCTCCTCGTTGGTGCCAAACCCGAGGGCACAGTCCACGCGTGGATGGGAACGGTCGCGGAGCCGGGCCACCCTCGCCCGCAGGTTCAGGTCATCGCCCGGCCCCTGCAACGGTGGCCTCGCCTCGCCTTGCTCCGTCCGCCGGGAGACTCGGACGAGGTGGGATGCGGCGGTCTAGTACGCGCCGTTCACGTTGTCGATCGAGCCGTACTTGTCGGCTGCGTAGTTGCAGGCGGCGGTGATGTTGGCGACCGGGTCGTAGCTGTCCATC
>NZ_JBSGTG010000144.1:0-2605 GCF_053607285.1 Streptomyces sp. NPDC055140
GCATCCCCTACGACGAGACCATCGCCTTTCCCACCCAACCCCAGACCGTCCTCGCAACCGCCGCTTGACTCCTTAACCGCATCGGATGTCTGATCGTCGACCGCCACGGAACTCCGCTCGCCGTCACGCCACCGCCTGCGGGCTCGTCCCTGCCCGGCGCGTCCCAGGGCACTGCGGGGGTTCCGCGCTGCTCGCGCGGACCCGGCTATGCCTGCCAGCGATGGGAGTACCCCTCTCGCAGTGGCCCTCCGATCAGATCCAGTAGCTTCTTCGCGGCAGCTGCCAGCAGGGCTGGATCGGCCTGTTCTGCAACAGTCTGATGCCCGTCCAACAATGCCTGGCCCAGCTCTGGGTCCGCGGCTAGGAGTCGACGGGGTAGCCATTTGCCGATCCCCGTCCATGCACCATGGTGAGCAGTGACGAGCTCAGCCGCTTCCCGCAGGACGTGGTCAGCAACGACAAGCTGTTCGTGACGGCTGGCCGACGGAGTATCAATCAGGTCGTCCAGATAGCACGTCAGCACATAGCGGCCATGGCACCACTGCTCCGCAGTGAGAGGAGGAGGGCCCATCGCGACGACATCTTCTGCCAGCTGGCGAGTGCGGGCCACATGCCCGTATGGGTCGGTTAGCGTCATCCCCTGGGCATAGACGAAGACCACCGTCGCCCGTCGGCGGGCTCGATCCCACTCGAAGAACCTTGGGACGTCCCCTGCATCATTGAGGAACAACTCGACCAGTCGCCCTTCGTAACGGATCACCTCCCGGCCGCTTCCGGCGGAGTTCGGGAGAAGGACACCTATGTCGAGGTCACTGGCCGGCGTGGCACGGCCCTGGGCAACTGATCCACCGAGAACAGCCCCAAGTGCCTGCGGGAACAGTTCTCCAACCAGACGGCTGGCCTGGGATATCGCCGCTTCTTGATCGCTCATGGGCGTTCATCGTGCCAGGTCATATGCATGACACCCAGACGGCAGTTGGTTTCAACACAAGATCATTCCCAACCTCAGTAATCCTTCGGGAACGCCACCCGCACGGAGTGTCACCGACGGTGGGCCGTCGAGTGCGAACCGGCGGGTGTCAGCCGGCCTTGGCGGGCTGGCCTGCCTTCGACCGTGTGGATGCGAGTCGATAGGAGTCGGTGCCGGTCTCGATGATCGTGCCGTTGAACGTGAGGCGGTCGACGATCGCCGCGTACAGCTCGACCTTCGACACCTGCGGCATGACCAGGCCCTTTCACCAGGAGCATCTCGATGCTGCCCTGGCAAGTACCCCGGCGCTGTCGAAACTCGTGAACATCACCCGACCGTGGATCTGGGTGCCTCCCAAACCCGTGAACAACTGACGGCACTACTGTCAACGACCCGGGACGGAAAGTCCCGGGCTTGCACAACGGGCGCCACTGGCTGTGGTGCTGGGTTTGCGTCCTGTCCCACGCCCGCTGTTCGGGGGTGGGTCTGGGGCGGTTGACTGCACCCCGCGTCGCCACAACTCTTCCGCACGGTGACGGATGTTGCGGGAGCCGTTACGGTCCGCGTGATCAACGAATCCGCAGGACCGGCATGCAAAGCGGGCCTGGGAGGCCCGGTTCGCTTTGTCGATGTGCCCGCATTCGGCGCAGGTGCGGGAGGTGTACGCCGCATCGACGTGCACCACCGGCACCCCTGCCTTGCAGGCCTTGTACGCGATGAAATCTCCGAGCTGGGCAAAAGCCCAGGAGGAGTGGGTGGCCCGTTGGGGCTTGCGAAGCCGTACCCGTGCGCGGATGCCCGTGAGGTCTTCCAGGTCGATTCCGCGTCCGGTGCGTTCTGCCTCGGCCACCACATGCTTCGCGATCTTGTGGTTGATGTCCCGTCCCCGCCGCGCCTCCTTACGACGCCGCTTCTTCAACCGGCGTTTGGCGGAGGGGGTGTTCTTCTTCTGGAGTTTCTGACGCAGGACGCGTTCGCGCAGACGCCCGCGATTGAGCCGTCGTCCGGCCATGATCTGACCGTCCGAGGTGGTCGCGATGTTCACGATCCCCAGATCGATCCCCAGAAACTGGGTGACACTGGTGTTGAGTTCGGCCTCGGGGACCTCACAGGTCGCGATCAGGAACCACATGCCGTCGCGGAACAACAGATCGGACTCGCCCCTGCGGCACAGGGCCAAGCGCGCCACATGCTCGGGGCGGCGGTGAACGCCACCTCTTTCATCCGGCCCGACAGGGTCCAGATCGACACCGTACGCTCCGTGTACTGCCAGGACAGCATCCGGTCGTCATACGGCTGCGCGCCCGTCGGGCGGAAGGCGATCGGCTTTTCGGTGGCCCGCCGGTAGCGCTTGGAGGAGGGCTTGCCGAGGTTCCCTGCCTTCAGGTTCGCCTTGAGGGTGCGGTAGGCGTCGCAGGTCTTCTTGATGACGTGCTGGGCCGCCTGCGCTCCCAGCTTCCACCGGTCCTTGACCGCCGTTTAGGTGTGCTCACGCAGGGCGAAGTTGCGCTTGATGTCCTTCTCGAACGCCACGGACGACACCCAGGTCGCGGCCTGATTGCAGGCGTGCAGGGTTTCCTCAAGTGCCGCCGCCTGCACGGGCGTCGGCAGGAGTTTCACCTGCACGGTTAACTT
>NZ_JBSGTG010000145.1:0-2311 GCF_053607285.1 Streptomyces sp. NPDC055140
GCCGCCCTCGGGCGCGATCTCGATCTTGGTGTCGATCTCGGCGTGGTTGGCGACCCAGTCGTCGAAGTTCTCCACACCTTCGGCGGCGAGGATGTCGGGGCGCAGCAGCTTCATCCACACGTACGCCTCGGCGATCGAGTTGACCACGGGCGTCGCGGAAGCTCCGGTGATCACACGGGCGCCGTACTTGGCCCGCATGTACTCGAGCTTCATGTGCAGGTCAGTCGCGCGGATCGACCCGGCAATCGCCAGACCCGCGTTGTTCGACGGGTTGTACAGATTTTTGAAGTTGTGGATCTCGTCGACGAACAGGTAGTCGATGCCCAACTGCTCCCAGGACAGGCCGCCCTCGCGGATGGAGCGCATCCGGGCGCGCAGGGCCTGCTCACGGACCAGCTTCTTGCCTTCGACCTCCTTGACGGTGTCGTCTTTCTCGGGGTCTTCGCCCTTCGCGATGATCGCGGCGCGGCGACGCTCCAAGTCGCGCTCGAACTCGGCGAGCTGGTTGGCGATGTAGTTCTCGTGCTCGGCCGCGGAGAGAGGGATCGCCTTCATGACGCCGTACGTCATGATGATCGCGTCCCAGTCGCCGGTGGCGGCCTTGGCGGCGAACCGCTTGCGCTTGCGCCTGCTGGAGAGGTCTTTGGTGGAAGCGGTCAGGACCTTCGCACCGGGGTAGGCCTGCAAGAACTCCCTGGTCCACTGCTCGGCCATGTGGTTGGGAACGACGATCGCGGGCTTGCGGGCGAGCCCGAGGCGGCGCAGCTCCATGGCGCCCATGGACATCTCAAGGGTCTTGCCGGCGCCGACCTCGTGGGCGAGCAGCGCGGAGGGCTCGTTGAGGATCCGGGAGACCGCCGCCTGCTGGTGCGGGCGCGGGTCGAAGGCGGTGGACAGCCCCGGGAAGGACAGCTTGGGGGCGTCGTCGTAGTTGCGCAGGACGAAGCTGTTGAAACGGGTGTTGTAGAGGGTGGCGAGGGTGTCGGCCCGCTCCTCGTCCTTCCACAGCCAGTTGCGGAACTCCTCATTGATGCGCTCCGCATACCGGTTGGCGATCGTCGTGGCGGTCATCGCTTCGGCGCGGATCGCCGCCTTCTCCGCGGCAGTGGCCTTCTCGGGGAAGTACGGCTTGATGCGGATGGGCCGCTGGTTGAGCAGAGCGCGGGCGATCTGGACCGCGTTCATCTCCTCGGTGCCCCACACCGCTGTCGTCATGACGTTCGTCTCGACGCGGCAGTCGAGCGTCCACGTCGATCCGGCGGCCCGCTCCACCTTGATCGACTCATCGCGCAGCAGCTGGCGCAGGAACTCCTGCACGTAGGAGGCGTCCACCCACGGGGCGCCGAGCTTGACGCGGATCTCGTGGGACGGGATGTCCTTGAGTTCGGTGTCTTTGACCTTCTGCAACGCGTCGACGTTCGCGGCGAACTGCGCATCGACGGCGGCGGCGTCCTGAGCCTGGGCGAGCTTGAGGCGGACGTTGCCCGACAGGTACTCGGCGGCCAGCACCAGCCGGTCGGTGTGGGGCTCCTGAAACACCACCCCGACCAGCGCCGCACGCGCGGCCTGCTCGCCGTCCAGTTCGAGCAGGCGGGCGACGACGTCGAGACGTATCTCGCCGTGCAGGTCGAGGCTGATCGCGGCGGCTTCTTCAGCGGTTTCCGCCCGCTCGGGCAGGGTGCGGGGGGCGGAGACGCGCTGGGTGAAGATCTCGGACTTGCGGGCGGTGCCCGTCTCCTCGTCATAGTCCTCAAGGGCGTAGACGAGCGGGGCGTGCGGGTCATCGGCGAAACCGCCCTGCGGCGGGGGGACCCGCGCCCAGACCTTGAGCTTCCCGGCGTCGCGCAGCTCATCGCGCACCGACTGCAGTTCGGCCAGGCTCTCGCGCAGTGCGGCCGGGGCCTTGGTTGCGTTCCAGCCGAGCAGGACCTGCAGGTCGGCTTCTGTGAGGACGCCATCGCCGAGGTTTTCGATGGCGGCCTGCTGCTTGGCCCCGAGGCGCCCAGAAACCTCCAGGGCCGCGTCCTGCAGTCCTTCGGACAGCTCCTCGGGCACGTCGTCCCAGGCGAGCTTGCGGGTGCGCTCCTGCCGGGTGAAGCGGCTGACCGGTCCGAACTTCGCGACGTACGCGTCGTAGTGCGCGTTCAGGGTTGAGCGTAGGAAGGTGAGCCAGGCGTAGTCGGCATCCGGGGAGGTTTCCGCGTCCAGCAGATCCGAGACGGCGTCGCGTATCAGCAGCAACGCCTTGAGTTCATCGCGCTGGGTCTTGGGGCAGGCGTGCGGCTCGCTGTCTTCCAGGCGCGCGGACCAG
>NZ_JBSGTG010000145.1:2321-2604 GCF_053607285.1 Streptomyces sp. NPDC055140
GAAGCTGCCGTCCGGCAGCTCGATGATGCGCCCGTCGAACCGCTCGGCATGCTCCCCAAACAGCTCCTGCGCGCCGGGCCCCTGGGCCTCCTCCTCACGCCGGGCCGGGTTCTCGGTCATGGCCAGGCCAGCCTCGACGGCGGCCGCGATCTCTCGCTCCAACACCTTGCTCAGATCGGCGGCGGTGTCCCCGCCGCGAGTGCGGACTTGGGGGCGGTTCTTACCGCCCCGGGCCCGGCCTGGAACTAGGGTGCCGAGCACGTTGCGCGGATGCTTCTTGTAG
>NZ_JBSGTG010000146.1:0-2577 GCF_053607285.1 Streptomyces sp. NPDC055140
GTCCCGACGCCTCCGGCATGCGGCGCGCTGTATTCGCCGCATGCCGATACGTGCGGCCCGGCCCGTCGCCCGCGCGCCCCGTCCCCGGCGGGTTGCCCGCCTTACCCGCCCGCTCACCATCGTCCGTGCCACCGGGGAGCGGCCCACCACCCGGCCCGGCCCCACCGACCGGACCCCTGCGGCCGTGCCCCGGCCCTTTGCCACACACGCACCGCACCGAGGAGAACCCCATAGACACCGCACCCACCCCCGCCGAATCCGCCGCCACGGACGCGTTCGCCCTCACCCGCAAGACCGACGACGAAGCCAACGAGACCTGGCTTCTGCTGCACGACGGCGACCTGTTGATCGGGTTCGTGGACATCATCGACCGCAGTTTCGAGCTGTGGATCACGGACATCGCGGTCCACCCCGACTACCGCGGCCGCGGCTTGGGCTCTCGCCTGTTGAACGCCGTCATCCACGAGAACCCCGGATCGGACATCGCGCTCTCCTGCTGCGCCATCACGGTGGACCTGCGGGAGTGGCCGCAGAGCGTTGTCGGCCTGCCGACCGAGGCACTGGCCGCCTGGTACGCCCGGCACGGATTCCGCCCGGTCCCGCACGAGAACGCCGAAGACCGCATGGCCCGCGTCTCGTAACGCCCCCACCACACGGACGCGGCACATGCCGCCCCCACCGGCACCTCCCGGCCCGTCCCGCACCTCGGGGCGGGCCGTCGGCATGCCCGGCCCCCGGCGCCACTCCGCGCGCCGGGGCCGCAGCGCGGCCGGTGCCGCTCAGGTTTGCGTCTCTTGCCGGCCGCCGAGCCACGGTACGGGCACCGGCCCCGCGCCCAGCAGTGACCATCCCGCCTGCTCCCTCGGGGCCGCACCCAAGGGCGTCTGCACGCCCCCTAACCGAGCCTTGACGACGGGACGTTCCGTGACTTCCGATGCCATCCGACCGCACGCCCTCCCCCCGCACACCCTGACCCGACTGAAGCCCGCCGACTGCACAGCCACCCAGTGGCTGACGGCACAGGAGAAGGCCAACGCCGGGAACCGAGTCCTGGCCTTCATCGAGAACGGCCTGCACCTGGATGCCTTCAACGGCGACCTGTACCGCACCTGCTCAACGCACCTGTTCGGCCACAGCGCGCACTTCAACCGGCACGGCTTCGCCGACGTCTGGTTCACCACCCCGGACGACAAGGCCGCCTTCATCCGGCACGCCGTGAACGCCCCTAGTGGCGGTGATCCCGCCTGGACGTGGTCCGACGTCGAGCAGCACCTTCAGCGCACGCTCGCCGACCACCCGCACCTTCAGGAGCCGTCAGCCTGGACCGGTGCCACCCGCCCGCACGACTGCCCCTCATGCCACTGCACCCCCCAGCCACGCAACTGACCCCCCACGCACCCGCTTCACCGGCCCCGGCCCGCCCCCGCGGTCCCGGGGCCGTTCCACGTTCGCTCTCTCCAGCTCCCTGCCTCCCCGCCGCGCCGCCGCTCAGGGTTGCGGCCCTTGCCCCGCGCCCGGCCACGGTACGAAGCACCGGCCCGGGGGAGCGGTGACCCCCTCCTGCCCCTCGGGCCGCCGCCCACACCCCGCCCAGGCAAGGACCCCGTCGTTATGCCCATCACCCTGTTCCGTGCCGCCTACGCCCGACTGTTCCCCTCGCAGGAATCCGCGACGTTCTCCTGCGCCCGGTGCGGTCTGCGCGTCCAGATCACCGACGACCCCAACGGCGTCAACAAGATCCTCAACATCGCCGAAAGCCACCCCTGCAAGAAGGCCCCGGCCGCCGGCGATGCCAAGCCCGCCCCCTCCGCTTCCCCGCACACAGTCCCGGCCACCGAGTTCGCCCGGGCCCTCGCCGACTGGACCCGCACCCACCGACACGCCATCGCAGCTGCCGACAGCGACACCACCTTCGTGCCCGTCACCGTCAACGCCACCACCACCATCGAGGTCCACCCCGGACTCCTGCGCCTGCTCGCCGAGGAGATGCACGCCGCCCTCACCCTCCAGCGCAACTTCCCCGACCTGGACCCTGCCGACCTGGACGCCTACGTCGGCAGCGACGCAGTCATCTACCACGGGCACGGGGAACCCGACTTCGAAGCCACCGCAGAGGACACCGAGCCCCACGAGGACTGCAACGGCCGCCCCCTGTAGCCACCTGTCGCACCCAGGCCGTCGCCTTCCCCGCGTGAGCGCCGGTGCCCGGCCCGAACTCCCGCCACCGGCGCCCGCACCCGGTCCCTGGCCCGCCTCGGTCAGGACCACCGACCCGGAACCCCGCCGCCGACATCCAGTAAGCCCAGCAAGCCGGGATGCCAGCCCCGAGAGCCCAGGGGACGACATGCCCCCGCCCGTCGCTTCGCCGGTTCGCGGTCCCGTCCTGCCCTGGCAGGCGGGGCCGCACGTATACGCGCACCTCACCCTGTTGCCGCGCTTGCCCCGCGCCGGGTGAAGGTGCTGCCACCCCGAGCCACCGTGCGCCGCTGAGCCGCCACGCGTTGAGAGGACCACCCCATGGTTTCCGAGTCCACCCCACTGCACCAGGCGCAGGAAGCGATCGACCGTCTGACCGAA
>NZ_JBSGTG010000147.1:0-982 GCF_053607285.1 Streptomyces sp. NPDC055140
CCGGCTTCGACGACGGTGCCGGTGCCGACGGCCTGGACGCGGGTGCCGGTGGCGACGGGGAAGTCGATGCCGGTGTGGCTGCCGGAGGACCACATGCCGCCGCCGGCCTTGTAGGGGGTGGTGACGCGGGAGTTCTCCACGGGCAGGGCCCACCCGCCCTTGCCTTTGGCGTCGGTGGAGTTGGCGGCGTTCTCGACGGCGTCGCACCCGGAGGTGGTGGAGAGTACGGCCTTCTTGCCCCAGCTTTTGACCACGAGCTCACCGGCGGTCTTCTCCCACTTCGCGTACGCGTCGGGGAAGCCGGAGCGCTGGACGTTCTGGGCGGCCTGGGTGAGCGGCTTGGTCTGCCATTTGCCGACGTTGGCGAGGCGCTTGAAGAAGGCGTTGCTCGCGTGGATCGGGTCGGTGACCTGCGCGACGGTGCCCCAGCCCTGTGAGGGGCGCTGCTGGAAGAGGCCCTGGGAGTCGCGGTCTCCGTGCTGGATGTTCTTGAGCATCGACTCCTGGATCGCGGTGGCGACGCCGATGACCGCTGCGCGGGGCGGGAGGCCGCGGCTGCGCGCGACGTTGGTGATGACGCTCGCGTTGCGCTTCTGCTCCTGCGTCCAGTTGACGCTCTGCTGCTTGCCCTGAGGGTTCAGGGGCACCGTGACCTGGCCCCCGGCCTCTGCGGCCGGGATTTCCTGTTCCTTGCTGGCCACTTGCATGGCGGAGTTGCCGGGCGTGCAGGAGTCCTCCCACTCTGGCCCGTCGTCCGACCCGCCAGCGCCCAGCATCAGCGGGAGGCAGAGCGTTCCAGCGCACATCGCCGCGATCCCACCCCCGGCGATGCGTATGGCTGTGCTCATGTCTCGGTCCCCAGTCGTCGATGCGCATCCCGCCACGAGGGACGGAGACCGCAATTCCCGTGCCATGGGGTGAGCCCGTTTAGGCGGGCTTCCCAGGGCTGCGAATGCGCCACTACGTAGCCCCGCATTGCGTG
>NZ_JBSGTG010000147.1:992-2569 GCF_053607285.1 Streptomyces sp. NPDC055140
TGCGTGGCTAGCGTCTGCGCCGAGTGAGAGCAGCGGAGAATCGACAACTCGCGTTGAATACTAAGACATTGAATCGTAGATGCGTCAACACATCTGCGGGAGGAGGTGGTTTAGCTACCTCCCTGCATTCCGTTAGGAAATATTCGGCGCGGTGGTCGGTTTTCTCGCTGTCGACGACCGATTGTCCAAGTCCTTCACATGGACTGGGACAGGCTTTCGCGGCCTGGGAGGGATTCGTGCAGGTAACACAGCAAGTGGTGCAGCTCGCTGCAGATGGCGGAATCGGCACCATCACTAACGGAATTAAGCCCGACTGGGCGGTATTTGGCCCCATCGGGGTCAAGGCGAAGATCATCGTTGGCGTGATCATGGCTGGCGCCGTTCTCTTCCTGCTCGGAAGTGCCATCGTCGGCGCTGTTCACATCCGCGTCGGAAATCAGCAGCACAACACGATGGAGACGAAGAAGGGGCAGACGCAGGTCAGCAGCTCTCTTCTCGGCCTGTTCGCAGTCGCCTCCATGTCAACGCTCTTCGGCATCATCTACGGGTTTGGAATCTAATGGCCGGGAACCAGAAGCAGACCGGCACGCGGAGCCTGACGCCCAAGGCGTCGGCGACTCCCGGGACCGGAACGGCATCCCCGTGGCGCAGAGTGAAGATCGGCGCGATCATCTTCGGCCTCGTCCTCGTGCTCGGTATGGCGCTGACCCTGTTCGGTGGCGGTAGGGGCGGAAGCGACCAGGGGACACCACAGGCACCCGCCGACTCCACACCCACCTCTCAGGCCGGCGGCACTGGCCCCGGGGCCAAGGCAAGTTCTGTGAAGGGTGGCGTGCCCGTCGGCTATCCGCGCACCAAGGACGGTGCGGCAGCCGCGGCAGTCAACTACCAGGTGGCCCGCTCCAGCCCCGGATACTTCACCGACTCGGCCCTGCGCCACCAGGTGTTGAAGACGGTCATGACGTCCGCCGCCCTGTCCAGCCAGCGGCAGCAGGACGACCAGATGACCAAAGGGCTGATGACTTCGCTGGGGGTCACAGCACAGACGGCGCCCAGCATGGTCATGCGCGCTGCCTCGCTCGGCACCAGCGTGAGTTCCTACTCGAGTGAGACAGCTACCGTCCGCCTCTGGATGAGCGAGGTCGTCGGGGTCCCCACCGACAAGTCGCCGATGCCCGTGTCAGGCACCTGGTCTACCTACACAGTGATCCTCCAGTGGCAGGACGGTGACTGGAAAGTCGCCACCATCAGCCAGGCGGACGGACCCAACCCGCTGATCGCGGCCGACTCCGCGCCGTCGTCTACCACCGACATGCGCCTGGCGAATGAGGAATTCGATGCTCCGCGCTACGCAGGCTGAACTCACCCGGCGCCTGGCGCCCGCCTTGGTGGCCGTCGCGCTCGCCGCCTCAGCACTGATCCTCGGTCCTTCCGCGCCGACGGCCCAGGCGGCCCCGAATCCCTGCAACCTGCCTGGCGGCAAGTACCTGTGCAAGAAGGCCATCGACGGCATCGTCTGGGCGGACAAGAACGTTCCCGGCCTCCACGAAGCCGGAAAGGCCGTGGACTCGGCAGCC
>NZ_JBSGTG010000148.1:0-2495 GCF_053607285.1 Streptomyces sp. NPDC055140
CGACACCCAGCCACACCCCTCGCTCCGACGAACACAACGATCATGCCGAACTCAGCAAGCCAGCGAAGCTGGTTTACGCATTTCCCAACGGAGTCGTGAACCCCCGGGGTTCCTCGCAAGAGCACGCTGAAGAGACGGTGGGCCGGGCCATGCCGTGCAGGCCGGCTTGGAGCTCGCCGTCAACTCCGGGGTCGCGGTCTTTTGAGAGGCAATGACCGCTTCGTCGCCAGGGATCGGTTCGTACACCGCATTGTGCGGCATCAGCCAGACCTGACCGTTCTCACGACTCAGACGCTTCACGGTGGCCTCGCCGTCCAGGAGCGCGACCACGATGTCGCCGTGGTCTGCGGAGTCATGGCGGCGGATGGTGACGATGTCCCCATCGCAGATCGCCGCCTCGATCATGCTGTCGCCGGCGACCTGAATCCGACGGGTTCGCGGATTCCGGCATGTCCTCGGTGATGAACTCGCCGTACGCATTGCTGCTGGACTTTAAACTGCCGGCGGGTTGGGGCCACGGTCAACGCAGGCTGGGGGCTGTCCGCCCCGACGCCTCCCGTCACCCGAGCCGCTATCGAGCCAAGCGGTCGAGAGCAGCGAGGATCTCGCTCGGTTCGGCGCGTGTGGGGTAGTCGCCGTCTGCGAACGCCCATTGGATGGTGTTGTCTTGGTCGATGACGAAGGTGGCGGGCAGGGGCAGCGTGGGCGGGTGGCCGGCGTTGACGCGCTGCAGGTCGAAGCCGAGTTTGTCGTACAGCGCGGCTGGGTCGTCGGGCAGGTCGAAGGCCAGGCCGTAGGACTTGGCGACGGCGGATCCGATGTCGCTCAGGACGTCGAAGGCCAGGGCGTGTTTTTCGGTGAGTGACAGTGACTCGTCAGGGATCTGCGGGGAGAGCGCGACCAACTGTGCGCCGCGTTCCGTGATGGCGGCGTGGTTCTGCTGGAGCGTGGGGTCACGCAGGCTCCGGACGGCCCGTCACGGTCCGACCCCATGACCGCCCTTCGTCCCGGGCCTCGCATACCCGCCGGCCCGACTCGTCCCGAGCCCAGCCCCACCAGTGATTCGACGAGACGGACCCCCGCGCCCACTCCGTCGACCACCGGTACCCCGACCGCGTCGCGGACCGCGAGGAGGCGGACTCCCACGCCTCCGAGTGAACCGCGGTGACCAGCGCGGCGCGCCCACCGCCCGAGCATCGGTCCAGCGTCTTCATCGCGGCGCGGGCCAAATCCAACGACTGACGCTTCTCCTGGCCGCGAGTGGTGAAGACGCGGGGCCTCGCCGGTCACCGAAACTGCGAGCGGGCTCGAGCAGCAGACCGCGCAGGTTGAACACCACGTAGGCGTCGGACAGGGGCCTGCCCCTGGGCCGCGTCGCTGACACCGAAATCGTAGGACTGGAAGGCCACTTCGCACCCGAGCTCCCCGACCCAGCACAGCCCCCTTGCGCTGGTCGAGGTCGGCGCGGCGACCCGCGGGGGCAGGCTCGACTACCGTGCCTCGGTCGCGCAGTGGAAAGCTGACCTCCTGGCGCTTCGCCTCAAGGAGGCGAAGCTCCTCAAGCATCCGGTCGGCTCCCGCCGAAGCCAGCGTGCGGCTGCCGGACCCGCCCGGCACGCCCCAGGCAGCATCGGGTCCTGCGCCCGGAAATCACCGGCCCCGCCTGCTCCGCTCGTGGGGGCATGCGGAGGCAACCGAACGTGACGAAGCCCGCATCCGGCGTCGTGGCTCTACCCGGACGAAACATGCTCCGAACAGCTGTAGAACATGATCTTCATGACGCGGGCACGACGATTGGCGAAGAACAGACGCTGCATCTCGTTGCAGGTGAGCGGGACCAGCTCGTCCGGCCCTGGGTGGTGGGCGAGGCGTCCTCCATTCGGCCCGCAGTGGTTGCCGTAGGGCGCAGTTGGGGGTGGGCTGTCAGTGCGCCCGGTGACATTCGCGGGCGCCAAGAGGGCGGGGCGGCCTGCCGAAGAGCAGGGACAGCCCCCGCCGACCCACACGAGACTTGGAGATCCCCATGCCCTACCGCAAGGGACAGCACGTGGAGTACCGGGACCAGCAGGACGAGCTTCAGCGGGGCGAGATCCGAAGCGCCGAGGGCAGCGGGGCGCAGGCTCGCTACGCCGTCCAGAACGAGGCGACCCTGAGCGAAGACAAGATCAGCGAGAACCAGATCGAGCGGGAGCTGTAGTACGCCCCTGCCGACACAGCCGCCGTTGCACCGAACCAAAGTGCAGCGGCGGACTGCTGGATACCCTGCGACAGTGGATGCAACGGCGGTAGCAAGTACACCGGGTCAGACATAGCCGATGCCGGTGAATTCCACACACAGGTGCACACGCCAGCCGCCGCCCTTGAAATACACCTCCCGAGGTCGAGGCGGGTACAAGCGTGTTCAGCGTGCTCTTGCGAGGAACCCCGGGGGTTCACCCCCGGGAGGAATCGCATCCTGTGGTGGCGATGCGCAGCATCGCCGCGGCAACGGGCGC
>NZ_JBSGTG010000149.1:0-2321 GCF_053607285.1 Streptomyces sp. NPDC055140
GTACCAACGACATGCAAGTGACCAGCCGTGCTGACTTCCGGTACTTCATACCGCAGGCGGCGTGGGCTCCACCGGCGGCTGAGCCGTCGCGCGTGCCGATCCCGTCGAGGCGGCAACTGCAAGGCATGACAGTGGTCAACGAAAGTCGTGTATCGATGAAAACATCCAACACTGGAAAACCGTGTGTCGTGGCCACGATCCCCGTGGGGGCGAAGCCGGTCGGTGTGGCGGTGGACGTTCATGACCATGTCTTCGTCACGAACAGTGGTGCCAGCACCGTATCGGTGATCAATTCTGTCACGAACACGGTGAGCGCCACCCTCAACGTCGGATTCCACCCGGAGAGCGTGGCAACCGATCCTCAATTCGGCGTCTACGTCGCCAACGGCGGCAATTACACCGTGACAGCGCTCGACAGATTCCACGCCCTCGTCGCCACCATCGTCGTCGGAGGCCCGCCAGGCCCTCCGCAACCCGACATGCTGAGGGTGGCGGTCGATCACCTCATGAGTCGGGCCTACGTGACCAACCGCGGTCTTGACAGGGTGTCGATCATTGGAAGCAGCAGCGATCCCCCCGCCCTGTCCCTTGACTTCAGCGAAGTCGAGGGTCCTCTCGGTGTGGCGGTTGACCCCGTAAGTCACCGCGTCTTCGTCACGCGACCCGACCACAACAAGGTGTCGGTGATCGATCCCACGACCCACGGCATCATCGGGAGTATCCCCGTCGGACAGCACCCCACAGGTATTGCGATAGATCCCCAGAAGCGCCGCGTCTATGTCGCCAACTCCGGCTTCACAACGGTGTCGCTGATCGACATGGCGTCCGGCGACGTCTCAGAGATCGACGTCGGCACGAGCCCGACCGGTGTGGCGGTTGATTCCCATGGCGGCGTCTACGTCACCCACCCCGATGGCTTGGTCAGGGTGATCGATCCCAGCTCCGCCAGCGTGACCTCCAGGATCTCCGTCGGCTCCCACCCACAGGGACTGGCCTTCGAACCCCACAGCAACCGCGTCTACGTCGCCAACCGCGGCGACGGCACGGTATCCGCGATCGACCTTGCCGGCGGTTAGGCCGTTTCCATCAGATCATCCGATCGCTGGCCTGGTGTGTCGTTGACTGACGCCCAGTGGGCCTGGCCTGGCGATACGACTGTGAGGATGTTCAGGTGCCGCTCCGGGCGGTGGCCTGACCCGCGTTACAACTGACCCTGGACCTGGCTGGGTGAGCAGGCCTGGGAACCCCTGAACACCGGGTGGGGAGCTTCAGGGCTCTGTCCGGAGTTCCGTGAATGATCTTGTGGTCAGGTCGGCCCGCCGGGGCAAGTCATGCCGGTGTTTGTGGGTCTGAGCGTCCGAGCATGTCAGCCAATGGAGTGCCAGTTCGTGCGGCTTCGATGCGACGTGCCCGCAATTGGGCTCGGGTGCAGGGGCGGAACTTGGGTTCCTTGCCGCAGCCACAGGGCGCCCGGCCCTCGTAACGCAATCCGGCATTCAGGACCGCGGCGACGACGGTCCATGACTTGGCATCCCGGCGTCGGGGCGCCGCGAAGTCGTGGCCGGCGCAGGCCATTGGCTTGGAGCAACGGGGGCATCGGTGCTCGTCAAGGCCCGGGTGCTGCTTGAACGCGATGCGGCACGTCACGCAGGCGTAGTGCAGTTTGTAGCGCTTCTCGGCGTAGTAGCACACAGGGGGTGACCGTACCCGTCGGTGGGCAGCTGGCGAGACAGTATCGTCCCCTGAATCAAGGTCGGATGAGGATTCGGGCGCGAAGGAGACGGAAGGAAGCCCGCCCGTACATAGCCCGCTTGAGGGTTTTCACGCGGTTGACGTGCCCTTCCACCATTCCTGAACTCCATTCGAAGGTGAGATCGACGGTGACGGCGTCGAGGTCCTAGCGGAGAAATCCGGCGAAGGACCGCATGGGGCCGTGGGTCACCTTCGGCCTGGCGGATCCACTCCAGCAGCAGGTGACCTCGGCGTTTGCGGACCGGGTCGCGGAAGACGCGGGCCAGGTCGCAGGCTCGGGCGATGTCCGGGCAGGCGAGGCGGACTTGTTCAAGTTGCTCGACCTCACCCGCGGTGAGGCGGTCGCGGTCCCGCATGATCCAGCCCGTGATTTTGCGGGGGCTGGGATGGCTACGCGGACGGGTTCCGCGGTGCCGCTTCGCAGGGCCGCGATGTGTCGGCGGACCACTTGGGTGCTGCCCCGATAGCCGCGCTCTTTGATCTCGTTGAAGAGGCTGGTGGCGTTGGTGTGTCCGGCCGCGAAGCGGACGTTGAGATATGCCTTGAACGGCTCCAGGACACCGTTCGGA
>NZ_JBSGTG010000150.1:0-2295 GCF_053607285.1 Streptomyces sp. NPDC055140
GGCCCCTACCTGTGGCATGACGCCTGGTCACGCGGAATCGAACGGATCGGCCGTATGTGGCTCGGCGAGTGCACCAACGGCTACCACCAAACCAAGTCGCGCACCCTCTGGGGCACTGATCCTGCCTATCGCAAGAAGATCACCGAAGCTGGGCCGCCCGGCGCCAGTGCAGGGCCCCAGAAGAAATGACCACTTTATGTGTTAATTGTTCACGGGTGTCGGTTATCGCGACTAGTGCGCGTCTCCTTGATGGGTTGGTCAGTTGATCGGATGTGTCTGTCTGACTAGTGATCACTATGGTCCAGCCGATGTCGTCGACGGCATCCACTGCGGCGAGGACAGCGGCGAAGATCTTCTCCCACGTGCCGTCGACGGCCCACCTGATCAGCCGCTTGTGGGCCGTCCGGAACGAGCCGAGGTCCTCGGAGAGGTCCCGCCAGGGCGAGTTGGTGCGGTACTTCCACGCGATGGCCTCGAGCGTGCCGCGGCGACCGGCCCAGCGCCGTCCCCGGACCGGATCGGCCGGCATAAGCGGCCCGATCCGGTGGTTTTCCCCATTTTTCAGGCGTAGGCGGTGGTGTTCGGGGATCCTGTCGAGGTACCTCGGAAAACCACTGTAAGGAGACCCCCAGTGCGCCGCCCGACCCGGAAAGCCTTCGCCGCCCTCATCGCCGCAGCCGGCCTCGCCCTCCCCCTCCTCACCCCCACACCCGCCTCGGCTGCCACCGCCACCAGCCGCTTCGCGAACTACCGCTACGGTGACTGCCTGCGCGAGACCTCCGAAACCGGCCTCAAGGGCGACCGCTGCACCACCGGACGCGGCAGCCTCCTGTGGCAGTGGAACGGCCGCCTCAACACCAGCACCACTCTTAAGAACAACGTCTGGGGCCGCTGCCTCGACAGCAATGACCGGGGCGACGTCTACCCTCTGCGCTGTAACGGCGGCTCATACCAGAAGTGGCGCACCGTCCAGCCCGCCGCCCGCAGCGCCATCATGCTCCAAAGCGTCGGAACGGGCCGCTGCCTCTACCAGCAGGACAACGGCTACTACCGCACTGCCCGCTGCGACCGAGGCGCCCAGAACCAGCGCTTCACCATCGGCTGAACGGATCTCCCGACCGCATCAAGATGCGGAATGTCAGCTTGCAGTTGCTGCTGAGTCAGATGTCCCGCATCCCCCCGTTGATGTACCAGGGGCTGTCCGCGAGGGCGAGCATCAATGCGGCCTGCCAGCTGTTGGGGTCGTAGTCGGCGTACCAATCGGCATCGTCCAGGAGCTGGGCGCGCAGCTCCGCGCAGCCGGAGTCTTCGAGTGTCTTCAGATCCTTTCGCTTTCGCGTGGCCAGGGTGTGTGCTGCCTCGGCCGTATATCGCTTGGCCAGGTGGTACTTGGTGAAGTGGCGTTGCAGTCGTGCGGCCTTGGTGGGGGGCCAGGTTCCAGGCGGTGTCGCCCGGAATACGGCGACGCCGCCGGCTGCGTGGTCGATGTCGGCGGAGAGCCATCGCTCGGGTCCGAAACCCTCGAAGTAGGGGTGAATCGCCTCTCTTGTGGCCTCTTCATCGAATATGTTGGCTTTGCTCTGGTTGCAGGGTCCGCAGACCGCAACGAGGTTAAGGGGGGTCAAGGCGAACAGCGGGAACTTGTCCTTCGGTGCGTGATGGTCGACCTGAGCGACCGCCTGTATGCCGCACAGGGGACACCGGGTGTCGGCCGCGAGAGCCTTGATCGCGTCATACAGCTTGCGGCCGGGTGCGCGGCCCACGAGGGCCTTGCCGTAGATCTCCTCGAACATCGCGCGGTCCCGGTGGTTGCCCTGTGGGACTAGCTGCATCAGAAGGAACGACAGGAGGATCCCCTGCCGGCCTGCTCGTCGGTAGCGGGTTTCCAGGGCCGTGAGTTCGAACAGGTATGCGTCGACTCTCTCGGCATATCCGAAGTTCGTCAGCCATTGAGAGCAGGCCTCGACGACCTGGCTGACGAAGAATGGCGGTCGTTCCGGTCGGAGCATTAGTCGCGCCCCCGGGTCCGTGTGTAAATCATCGCCCGCAGGAGAGATCGCGCCTCCGAGCCCAGCCCGGTAAATCGGGCAGCGATCTCCTCGTAGGAGCCCCCTTCCTCCACCGCCGCGGCGATCGTCGCGTGGAAACCGCTCGAGGTGGTCTCCAACCCGAAGGCTTCCTGGGTCAGCTCACCTATGCTCTCGCCGTAGGTCTCCATCGTCGGCCTGCTGGCCGTCAGCTCAGCACCGTTCCGGAACATCCTCCAAACGCAGGAGGCCGGTACTTCTTGCAGTA
>NZ_JBSGTG010000151.1:0-2204 GCF_053607285.1 Streptomyces sp. NPDC055140
GCTGGGAATTGCCGCCGGTGCACTTGACGAGCGTGACGTGGGCAATGCTGCCCGACCCCTCGCCAAGACAGGTCTTTGGTCACGTTGTTGATCAGCTCGAAGCCCGCGGTGGTGAAGTACGCATTCCACAGGGCTGCCGGGTCGCTGGACGAACACGGCTTCATCGTCGCCTGACCGTTGCGGACGACCAAACACAGCCTGTCACCCACGTTTTGCCGCATTTCGGAGAGCTGGCCGATGGTGTCGTTCATCAGCCAGGTCTGGTACGCGCCTTCGTTGCACCTTGTCACGTAGGGCCCGTAGTCGGCCCGGAAGTCAAGGCAATCGAGCGTGGCCACGTTCTTCACGTGGTAGTAACTCGGCGGTTCGCCGGCGCGGTACCTAAAATGTGTCCCCATGGATATGAATTCCGTTTTTGATGGTCTGGATTCTCAGCCATGGGCCTCGTACGACGCACCCGAAATCCCAACCATCCTGAGGGATGTGACGTCACCAGACGAGCGTGCGTCGCGGGAGGCCGTGTACGAACTGGCCTCGCACATCTACAACTCTCAGACGGTGTTCCCCTCTGCGCCCCCAGCTGTTCCCTTTATTGCGCGGCTGGCAGCAGCGCGCATCCAGACTGAGATCCTGCTGGACCTGCTTGGTTCCATGGCCGCGAGCGAGAGCGACGACGAGGACGAGGGTGTCCCGCCCAGAGGCGTCAAGGACGCACTCGCGGCTCAACTTGCCGTCCTGCTGCCCCTGCTCACTCACCCAACTCCTCGTACACGGCAGCTGGCGGTGTGGGCAGTCGCACAGAGCCGCGCGCCCGAGAAGGCCCTGCCCGCCCTCCTCGCCCGCTGGCAGGTGGAGACCGCCGCGCGCATCCGGGGAGACCTGCTGTTCGGCATCACGCTCCTGGACCCCACACGCGCCACGGAGTTGATTCCCGGCGCTCTCGCGACGCAAGAGCCACTGCCCGTCCGGGCCTCCGCTGTGCTCGCCGGTCTCGATGCGGGACTTCCCTGGAGCATAGAGATGGCAACTGTGATGGTCTCCTCACTGCCCGTAGACGAGCAGATCGGAGAGACCGCATGGATGGTGCAGCCGCTCAATGAGGTCGTTCAGCGACTCAACCTGAGGGGGGAGGTTGACGAAGCCGTTGACCTCGTAGCTCACGCCCTGAAGATGCACAGCCAGGCCGACACGGAAGCCCACAAGGAGGCCTTTGCGGCTGCGGAGGCGCTGGGTGACGCCTCCTCTGCTGCTCGTGTGCCCCTTCTCCCCATTCTGCTTCCCCTTCTTGACAACCCGGGGGACAACAAGCACCTGATCGCCATTTTTGACGCATGGTCCCGTTTCTACGACTATGACAGAGTGACACCACATCTCACTCACCTTGCCATGCAGCCCCATGACGACCTGGCCAACCTGGCGCGCCGCGCCCTGGAAGGCCTTGAGGACCGACGCCCAGCTTGATGAGGTGGTGACCGAGGCGGAACTTGTCAGGCGCCGGCCGACGAGGGCGACATGGTCGAGGAGCTCGGCAGCGGTGAACGCCAGGCGTAGCCGGTAGTCGATCGCAGCGCCGACGTTGCCTGCCTCCGTGCCGACACCAGGTCCCGGCAGCACGATCTGGTCACTGCGCTGTCGGCGCGGAAGTTCTTGCGCAACGGGTGGCGCCGGCTGACAGTTCACGGTCCAGGAACCGGCGCAGCGGGGTGCGAGGGCAGTGAATCCCGGAAGTCAGGCTCATCGAGCGTGATGAGCTGGTGGTGGCCGGGCGGGTCGTGCAGCGGATCAGCGAGCAGGGCTTCGGGGAGTACCTGTCGCTCGCGCCGCCGGCCTCGGCGCCCTGGCCGACCTGGGCTTCCTCGGCCTCGACAAGGACTGCAACGACCAAGTCGTCGTCACCGGCTACAAGGCCACCCGCGCCATCAAGCTCACCACCGGCCAGAAGACCGCCAACCGGATCATCGCCGCCGGCCGCGCGCCCGTCGAGCACGGCTTCGCGCACGTCAACCACCCGGGACTCAAAGTCCCGGGCTTGCACAACGGGCACCACTGGCTGTGGCGCTGCGCTTGCGTCCTGTCCCACGCCCGGTTTTCTGGGGTGGGTCTGGGGCAGTTGACTGCACCCCGCGTCGCCACAACTCTTCCGCACGGTGACGGATGTTGCGGGAGCCGTTACGGTCCGCGTGATCAACGAATCCGCAGGACCG
>NZ_JBSGTG010000152.1:0-2124 GCF_053607285.1 Streptomyces sp. NPDC055140
AGATACGCCAGCGCGGGTCGCTCCTCCGCTCGATTATGAGACGCCACGACGACACCACTGGGCTCTACGGTCAGTGGAAGCCGAGCATGCCAGGCGAGTTGATGTCGACGGTGACGACGCCGGGCGGATATCGGTGCTCGTCCTCGGTGAGCAGGATCGACATGCCGGTGAACTCCGCGCGGGGCAGGGCACAGTACAGGGCGTGGCAGGTGTCAGGGCCGCCGTAGCCGTCGCGGATCATCGTTCCGACGGTGGCGGCGGCCGTGGTGTCGAGCGGGTCGACGACGACGGAGGAGAACGCCAGTACTCGGCGGTGCAGGTGTTCCTCGTCGGCTTCGGCCTGCATCAGGCTCAGGGCTGGGATGCGGAGCTGGTCGCCTGGAGTGGCGGCCATGTTGCCGGCGAGCAGGTTCAGCGCCTTGTGCCCGGTTGCGAGGGCCTTGACGGCGCCGGTGTCGAGGATGATCACGCGGCGGTGTCCCGGGTGGTTCGGGCCTTCTCGGCGGCAATCTTGTAGATGTTGCCGAGGACATCGGGGGCCTGGTCGAACTCCTCGTCACTCAGGTCGATCCCGATCTGGCGCCGTACGACCTCGCGGTCCGCGGCCAGCCTCTCGGCGCGCTGCGCCGCGGTCGGCTGCTCGGCTGCGAGCGCCTCGACCAGCTGCCCCAGGCTCAGGCCCCGCTCCTGGGCGAGCTCGGCCAGATGATCACGGACTTCGCGCGGCACCTGAATCGTTGTCGTTGCCATAGGGTAACTATAGACCAGCTACGGCCGGAGCGCGTCGGGGCTGGAGCCTCACAACCGGTGCCGCTTCGAGTGAGTTCCTCAAGTCAGTCGTGGAGGTCGCGCTCAGCGGGCGGGACGCGGGCGCCGACAAGCGCGCGGTGTGCCGGCCTCCACCCGGCCTCCAGTCATCCTGCGGTGCCGTAGATCCTTCCCGCACCCAGTCGAGTAGGTCGAACTCGTAACGGCCGAGGGGTTGGCCGCTTGACCCTCGGCCTGCAGTTGTCCCTGGACATCGACTGGGGGAGCGGCCCGGCCGGCCGCCGACCGGCAAGCAAAGGATCAGCCTCACCGCGAAACATCAACCTGCCGGGCGCGCTGGTGCCGTGTATCGGCGGAAGGCGGCGTGGTGGGGCGGCTCGGATCATTCACCGGTCGGTTGTGGGTTGAGCAGGAGCAGGGCGATGTCGTCGGTGCGGGGGTCGGTAAACCGGGCCCGGTGGACAACTGTGTCGGCGAGGGTCTCAAGGGGGTGCTGTGGGGCGCGCGCGATGTGGTCGGCGAGGTCGGCGGCGGCGTCATCGAGGTCGATGCCGGGCGATTCGATGAGTCCATCGGTGTACAGGGCCAGTACGGCGCCGGCGGGAAGGGAGATTTCGGTGGCCGGGTAGTCGGCCTGCGGGTCGATGCCGAGGAGGAGCCCGGGAGGCACGTGGAGCACTTCGGCGCGTCCGTCGGGTCGCCGGACCAGTGCGGGGGGATGTCCGGCGGTGGCCAGCCGTGCCCGGTGGTGTGCCAGGTCGAGTTGGGCGTAGAGGCAGCTGGTGAAAAGGCCGGGGTCGAGGTCGGTGAGCAGGCGGTTCGTGCGGGCGAGGACCTCACTGGGCGATGCGCCGACGGCAGCGTGTGCGTGCACGGCGGTGCGGACTTGTCCCATCAGGGCGGCGGCGGTGACGTCGTGCCCCTGGACGTCACCGATGACAGCGGCGGCCGTGTGGTCGTCGAGGCGGATGAGGTCGTAGAAATCGCCGCCGATGTCCAGGCCGAGGGTGGCGGGGAGGTAGCGGGCAGCCACCTCCAAGCCGGGGATCCGGGGCAGCGCGTGTGGGAGCAGTGCGGCCTGCAGGCCGGAGGCGATCTGATGCTTGGCGTCGTACAGGCGCGCGCGGTCCAGGGCTTGGGCGATCAACCCGGCGACCGAGGTCAGGGCGGCGCGTTCGTCGGGTGGGAAGGGGTGGGGCTGGTCGTAGGAAATCATGCAGCAGCCGACGGGGCGGCCCGAGGCAATCAACGGCAGGAAGGCGAAGGCCGCCTTCGTGCACTGCCCTGGGAGACCGGGGTCGGCCTGTTCCAGTTCCTCGCGAGAGGCGAAGAAGCTGGGAATGCCCGTGGTCAGGG
>NZ_JBSGTG010000153.1:0-2104 GCF_053607285.1 Streptomyces sp. NPDC055140
TTACTTTCTATCGCGCGCAAGGTTAATCAGAAGATGCGGACTGTTCTTCGAACAGTGGTAGGAGAGCGTTCTAAGGGCTGTGAAGCCAGACCGGAAGGACTGGTGGAGCGCTTAGAAGTGAGAATGCCGGTATGAGTAGCGAAAGAGGGGTGAGAATCCCCTCCACCGAATGCCTAAGGTTTCCTGAGGAAGGCTCGTCCGCTCAGGGTTAGTCGGGACCTAAGCCGAGGCCGAAAGGCGTAGGCGATGGACAACAGGTTGATATTCCTGTACCACCTCCTCACCATTTGAGCAATGGGGGGACGCAGGAGGATAGGGTAAGCGCGGTATTGGATATCCGCGTCCAAGCAGTTAGGCTGGGAAATAGGCAAATCCGTTTCCCATAAGGCTGAGCTGTGATGGCGAGCGAAATATAGTAGCGAAGTTCCTGATTCCACACTGCCAAGAAAAGCCTCTAGCGAGATGTAAGGTGCCCGTACCGCAAACCGACACAGGTAGGCGAGGAGAGAATCCTAAGGTGATCGAGAGAACTCTCGTTAAGGAACTCGGCAAAATGACCCCGTAACTTCGGGAGAAGGGGTGCTTGTTAGGGTGAAAGCCCGAGAAGCCGCAGTGAATAGGCCCAGGCGACTGTTTAGCAAAAACACAGGTCTCTGCGAAGCCGTAAGGCGAAGTATAGGGGCTGACGCCTGCCCGGTGCTGGAAGGTTAAGAGGAGCGCTTAGCGTAAGCGAAGGTGCGAATTGAAGCCCCAGTAAACGGCGGCCGTAACTATAACGGTCCTAAGGTAGCGAAATTCCTTGTCGGGTAAGTTCCGACCCGCACGAAAGGCGCAACGATCTGGGCACTGTCTCAACGAGAGACTCGGTGAAATTATAGTACCTGTGAAGATGCAGGTTACCCGCGACAGGACGGAAAGACCCCGTGGAGCTTTACTGCAGCCTGATATTGAATGTTGGTACAGCTTGTACAGGATAGGTAGGAGCCTTGGAAACCGGAGCGCTAGCTTCGGTGGAGGCATCGGTGGGATACTACCCTGGCTGTATTGACCTTCTAACCCGCCGCCCTTATCGGGCAGGGAGACAGTGTCAGGTGGGCAGTTTGACTGGGGCGGTCGCCTCCTAAAATGTAACGGAGGCGCCCAAAGGTTCCCTCAGAATGGTTGGAAATCATTCGCAGAGTGTAAAGGCACAAGGGAGCTTGACTGCGAGACCTACAAGTCGAGCAGGGACGAAAGTCGGGCTTAGTGATCCGGTGGTTCCGCATGGAAGGGCCATCGCTCAACGGATAAAAGCTACCCCGGGGATAACAGGCTTATCTCCCCCAAGAGTCCACATCGACGGGGAGGTTTGGCACCTCGATGTCGGCTCATCGCATCCTGGGGCTGTAGTCGGTCCCAAGGGTTGGGCTGTTCGCCCATTAAAGCGGTACGCGAGCTGGGTTCAGAACGTCGTGAGACAGTTCGGTCCCTATCCGTCGCGGGCGCAGGAAATTTGAGAGGAGCTGTCCTTAGTACGAGAGGACCGGGATGGACGCACCGCTGGTGTACCAGTTGTCTTGCCAAAGGCATAGCTGGGTAGCTACGTGCGGACGGGATAAGTGCTGAAAGCATCTAAGCATGAAGCCCCCCTCGAGATGAGATTTCCCATTCCGCAAGGAAGTAAGATCCCTGAAAGATGATCAGGTTGATAGGTCAGAGGTGGAAGCGTGGCGACATGTGGAGCTGACGGATACTAATAGATCGAGGACTTAACCATATAATATGTAGCAAATGTTATCTAGTTTTGAAGGAATATGCCTTCATAGTTTGGTGATGATGGCAGAGAGGTCACACCCGTTCCCATACCGAACACGGAAGTTAAGCTCTCTAGCGCCGATGGTAGTTGGGACCTTGTCCCTGTGAGAGTAGGACGTCGCCAAGCTTATATCGTTCCGCAGTAGCTCAGTGGTAGAGCTATCGGCTGTTAACCGATCGGTCGTAGGTTCGAGTCCTACCTGCGGAGCCATGCTTCCATAGCTCAGCAGGTAGAGCACTTCCATGGTAAGGAAGAGGTCAGCGGTTCGAGCCCGCTTGGAAGCTTTCCTCTATATGATAATAGTAAATG
>NZ_JBSGTG010000154.1:0-2102 GCF_053607285.1 Streptomyces sp. NPDC055140
AACCGGAGCGGCAGGCGTCGGCTCGGCTGCCACGGCCTGCTCCGCGGCTACGCCGGCCTCCTCCTCGACGGGGGCGGGGATCGCCACGTAGCGCTGCATTGCGTTGAGTGCGTCCTGGACCGTGGGATGCGTCGTGCCGCCGCGCGGTCCGGTGCGGCCGTCGGGCCAATCGGCGAAGGACCGCTGCTTGTCGGCGGCGAACCTCCCCTTGCGCGGGTGCCACTCGAGGCTGAACCTCCAGTAGCCGACCACGGTGTGGGCTTCGAGTTCGACGTTGAGGAGTTGGCTGCCGTAGCCGGTGTCGTTGGTGCTCCGGGTCATGGCCCAGCCCTGAGCCTGGGCGGTCTTCCACAGTTGAGCGATCGTCTCGGGGACGGGGTAGAAGGGATCCCACACGCCGCCTTCCGTCACCGGTGCTTCCTCGGATTCCTCGCCGGGTGCGGGGGTGGTGGTCATTGAGGCCTCCGGTGCCGGGGCCGCCGTCTCGGGCGTCGCCGCTGCAGCAGGTGCTGGCTCGGGTGTGGGGATGGTGCGGCGGTCTACGAAGGTGCGCAGGCGTCCCGGCATCTCGTGGGCGTGTCCGGACAGCACCCGCACCAGCCCGTACAAGTCGCTGCCTTGCAGCCGCTCGTCTTCGAGCTGGATGCGCAGCGCGTGCACGGCAGGGGCGAGTTGCTCGATGGCGTGGGCCTTCGCCCGGATCTGTTCGTCGTCCAGCTCGGCTCGCGTCTCTGCCTGCACTGCGTGAAGTGCGTCAAGGACGCGGTCGAGGGCGGGCCGCTGCGTGTGGCTGAGGGGCCAGGTGCGAAGGGCAGCGGTGCGCAGCGCGGCGGTGTACGGCTCGAGTTCGGCGAAGGCCCACGACATGCGGATGGCATCGGGGTAGGTGGCGTGGCCGGGCAGTGGCCGGGCCTGGTCTTCGGCCCAAACGCGCAGGGCGTTGAGGACCGCGTGGTGGAAGTTGTCCTGCCCGTACGGCTGCGGTGGCCGTGGAGGCAGCACGGTGATCGCCGGGTCACTCTGGCGGGGCAGCTGCTCCCCCATCACGGTGTGCCACCTCTCCCCCTCCTTCACGAGCGTGGCGACGATCGTGTTGTCAGGGGTGCGCAGGGTGTAGGCGGGGCCGTGGTAGAGGCCCGGCGCCGCCAGCACCATGAACCCGTCGGTGTCGGGGACCGCGTACGCCGGTCCGTTCGGGGCATCGGGGTGGCTGATCTGCTCGTAGGTCTGGTTTCCGCCTGCCTCGGAGTCGTTCAGCGGTTCCAGGGCCTGCGCCGGGGGGCTGCTCGGGCGCGGGTCGGCGTAGCCGAGGCGGGGCAGCAGGAACGGATCTTCGCTCCAGGGTTCGGCCGCGTTGGGGAACACGTGCCGCCATGCGTCGCCCCATGCGGTGGCGGCCAACCGGTCAGCGTGTTGTCGGGCGCGGGCGGCGAACGATTCGAAGAGGTACTTCACGTCTAGTGGTACAGAGGCCTGGAGAAGGTCCTTGTCCTGGGCGGCCCGGGCGAGCAGGAGTATCGCGCGGACGGCTTCGGTCGGGGTGGTGGTGCTAGCTGCCCGCACGGCCGCGCTCGCCTCGCGCAGCTGCCGGGTGCGCGGGTCGGCGGCGGGCCACTGCGGGTGGGCGGTGAGCTCCCACGTGGCGGTGATGAGGTCCGCGGTGGCGCGGGTGAAGTCCTCGCTGCTGGTGTAGGGGCCGTGGGCGGGGGTGGTGGGTTCCAGGTCGAACAGCGCGGCCGTTTCGGGTTCCGGTGCCGGCTCGGTGGTGTGGTAGCGGTTGAAGGAGGCGGCGAGGGCTTCGGCGGTGGGCGCCCCGGCGGCCTGCAGCGCGTCCCAGACGGTCAGCTGGACTTGGCCGAGTCGCTCTCGGGCTGCCTGGCTTCTGGGTGCGGCGGCCAGGGCTTCCTCGGCCTCCAGGAGTTCGCGGCGCGACTGCTCGCTCAGGCCGAGGTCCAGCCACGCGGGGAGTTCTTCCCACCGCATCACTTTGCTCATCGCGGGGCGGTCGTCGGTCCCCTGCGTGCTGAACAGGATGCCGTCGGGGGCGGGGTCAAGCCGTGCGATGCCGCGGAGGTCCTTGCGGTTGCCGATCCAGATCCCAC
>NZ_JBSGTG010000155.1:0-2071 GCF_053607285.1 Streptomyces sp. NPDC055140
CGGTCCGGTTCCGCGTAAACGGCAACGCTCGCGATACCGGCATCCCGGCACGCCCGGGCCACGCGGACAGCGATTTCGCCACGGTTGGCGATGAGCACCTTGCGCACGATGGCTCCCTCCTTGAAACAAGCCGAGTTTAGGGACTGCCGACACGGGCTTACGACCCGTCCCCATGAGTGAGCTTGCCCACACGGAGTGCTATTCGAGGCGCGCTCAAGTGGTGAATCCCCTTGTTGCGCCCGGGTACGCAGCCTTCCCTCTTCGAACCCTAGCCCGCCAACGTGGGCCAGGTCTCTGTGAGACGGTGCTGCGGCACTCCGGGATTCTTTGTGGAGTCCCTACGAATGGCCCAACGATTCTTTGCCTTGGGCAGACCCCTTGTCCCGAGGTTTACCCGTTAGTAGCGTTCGCGTTGTCTCGAACGTACTAGGGGTAACAGCAGTCGAAAGTGGGTGGGGTTCCGGTGGCACGCAGACCGGTGGCGTGGGTGGCCGCGATCGTGCTCTTCGCGGAGGCGATAGGTATCGCCCTGCTCAACTGGTTCCTGGGGCTGGTCGTCGACCGCCAGGACATGTCCCTGGCCGGGCTCGACCCCCGCGCCATGTCCGTCTCCGCCTGGATAGCCGGCGCGCTCTTCGGGCTCTATCTCGCGCTGTGCGCGATCGTCCTCGTACGCGTAGCCGTGCGCGACCGCGGGCCGGCCGGGTTCGGCCGCATTCTGCTGATCAGCGCGGCCGTCGTGCACGGGCTGCTCGGTGCGTTCAGCGTCGGCCTGGTCGGCTGGCTCGCGTTCGTCTTCATGATGGTCGTGCTCGGGCTCATCGTGCTCACGCTGGTCGCCTACGACCGGAAGGAGCAGGCGGGCGGAGCGGGTGCGGGTGACGCCCCCGCGGGACCGGCCGAGGGGGGCGGGGCGCCTCAGCCCGTCTGATCGGCCCGGGTTGGGCGAGCTGCGTTCAGTCCGCCCACAAGTCCGTGATGTTTACGCCCAGTTGGGCCAGCAGGCGGCGCAGCAGCGGCATCGACAGGCCGATCACGTTCCCGTGGTCGCCGTCGATGCCGTCGATGAACGGAGCCGAGCGGCCGTCCAGCGTGAACGCGCCCGCCACGTGGAGCGGCTCGCCCGACGCCACGTACGCGGCGATCTCCGCGTCGCTCGGCTCGCCGAACCGGACCACCGTCGAGGCCGTCGCCGACGCGTAGCGGTTCACCGCCGTGTCGTACACGCAGTGGCCCGTCTGCAGGGTCCCCGCGCGGCCCCGCATCGACTTCCAGCGCGCCGTGGCCTCCTCGGCGTCCGCCGGCTTGCCGAGCGCCTGGCCGTCGATGTCCAGGACCGAGTCGCAGCCGATCACCAGCGCGCCGTGCACCTCCGGCTTCGCCGCGACCACGGACGCCTTCGCCTCCGCCAGTGCCAGGGCCAGTTCGGCCGGGGTGGGTGCGGACACGGCGTCCTCGTCGACCCCGCTGACCAGGACCTCGGGGGTGAGGCCCGCCTGGCGCAGCAGCGCCAGCCTGGCCGGGGACTGGGAGGCGAGGACGAGGCGGCGGCGCGGGGTGCTCACGGGGCTGCTCACGTGGGGATCACTCATGCGGTCAGGGTTCCACATGTGGGCCGCCGAGGGTGCCTCGTCGGGTGACGGGTGGAGGGCGCGGTGTGGAGGGCTCGGCGCGGAGGGTGCGGTGCGGGGGATGGGATCGGTTCAGACGATTCCCAGAACCAGCATCGCTATCACCATCGCCACCGCGAGCACGAAGCCCGCTCGGCGGAGCATCGCCTGGGTTTCGCGCAGCTCCTCGGGGGGCTCGTTCTCGGGGTCTGACCACAGCATGGATTCGATACTGCTGCCCCGGTAATCGGTGCGCCTGAGTACGCGTACTCAGGCGCACCCCCACGTAGGGACTAGGCAGGCCAGTACGTGCGCGCCCAGCTCGTGGGGCCCGGGGTCGGGCGGCGCGCCTGCGCCACCCTTGCCGGGTCGGCCCATGCGTCGCGGGTGTCTGCCGCGCCGGGCGGGGTGGTGGCCACCGCCGCGGCGCGGGCCTGGACCACCGCCAGTGCGGCGGCCAG
>NZ_JBSGTG010000156.1:0-2055 GCF_053607285.1 Streptomyces sp. NPDC055140
TCCTCCAGGCGGTCGGCGGCCTCGCGCGCACGCCGGTAGTCCCACCGGTCGGTGAGGAGCTGCCCGGCCCAGTCGACGCGGGACACGGTGAGGTGGATGTGGTCGTCGCCGTGGCGGACAGCCACCCACGGGGCCCCGTCGAACCCCATGTCGGCGATGAACGCCGTGGCGATGTCGGCCCACTGGGCGTCGGGGAGGATGCCGTCCTCGTCGGGCAGCGACAGCGACGTGCGCCAGATCGGCGCGGTGATGCCCGGCCGCCGGCGGGCGGTGTGGTCGATCGCGCGGGCAACCTGGAGCGGGGTGCCGGTGACGTTCCCGGCGACGATCCGGGGGTTGATGTGCTCGTCGCGGCGGCCGGGCCCGAAGTCGTAGATCAGCGCCCCAACGGCCTTGCGCCCCTTGGTGATGTTGGCGATCACTCGGGGTCCGTGGGCCGCATCGGCTCGATGCCCCTCACCGCCAGGGCGGCGTTGCCGACCTCGAACAGGGCCGCCTCGACGGCAGCGTGGAGCTGTCCGTCCTGGTGGGTGTAGCGCACAAGCTGGTTGAGGTTCGCGCCGATCCGGCACAACTCGTCGTACGCGTCCTGGTTGATCGGGGGCAGCGGGGCCGGCCCTTTCTCCGCGCCGGGGACGTCGCCCTCGGTCCGGTCCGCGAGGACGTCCTCGACCACGGCCCGCACCCACGCGCCCATCTCCCGGCGGCCGGACTCACCACGGGCCGACTCCCAGCGCTCCCGCTCCTCGTCGGACAGCCGCACCGACACCGTGTGACCGCGCTTCGACCCCGGCGTCCCGCGTGCCATCTCTTCCCCTCCGACCGTGACCAGTCGCCAATTGGCGACCGACCCACAGTCGTACCAGCCGATCCCCGGCCGGAGCCCCCACACCTATGCATCACGACCCAACGGCCAGACAAACCGGCACAGATCGCACACCGAGGCATTCCTGAATCTGTCGGTCTTGTGCCGCGCTACGACGAACGCCGCGCGGGGCGGCAGAGAGCCACGCACAGGGGGTTGCGCGGGGTGCGGCACAGGCTGTTGCTCAGGGGGTTGCGGTCGTCCGGGGACTCACCACTCACCACCGCACGTCAGACCGGGGATTCGGTCTGGTGAGGTGCCGGACTTCCCCTGTCCTGGCCCTCGGCTGATGTGGGCGCCGGGAGACATGACGGGGAACCGGGCGCGCCGCTGCGCTCAGCCGGAGCCGGTCGACCAGGTGCTGGCCGACGCGAGGTGATCGGGATGTACGGGGCTCCGTACTCCCACGTGGGGGCGGATGACGTCATGAACCGATGCTGCCCAGCGACCCTGCCTCGACCCCGGCCGCCACCGCCGCGTACGTCACCGACCCGGGCTGTACGTCACCGGGATGACGTACCGACAGACGGCACACGCCATTCTTCAAGATGTGTTGACGCATGCGACACGTCGTAAACGACTCTTGACACCCGGAGAGCGTGTCAAGGATTCTGTACGCCAGGCATTCGACGTCAAGGGGTCTTTACATGGGTTGGCAGACGGATCAGTTCGGCAGCGGCCACGAGGGGTACCCCGTGGCGGTGATGGGCGACGGCACCGAGCCCGCCCCCATCAACGGCAACAGCGCCTGGTGGCTCTACAACGGCCAAGCGGGGCGGCCCCGGGCTATTGCCGTACGGGCAGGGTGCGAATGTGGCTGGCGCTCCTCCGAGATGTTCCCGATCGACTGGGAGGACCAGGACGAGACGAACGGCTTCGAGCATGGCGACGACGCCCCGTACCCGTACGGCGCTTGGTCCCGGGAACACATCGCCCCGCTCTTGGGGACGACCGTCCCCGATGACCTCTCCGACGCAATCGCCACCGTTCGACGGTTGCTGGCCGACCTGACGTCCTCGCGCCCGATCGCAGCTACGGCCGCCGCCGCTGAGGTCGAGAAGCTCGGCAGCGCAGCGCTTCAGCGGGCGGTCACCGCTGCCCGCGACAACGGCGGGAGCTGGGAGGACATCGGGCAGGCCCTCGGCACCAGCCGCCAGGCCGCGCACCAGCGGTTCGCGAAGGCGCTGTTC
>NZ_JBSGTG010000157.1:0-2009 GCF_053607285.1 Streptomyces sp. NPDC055140
AAGTGGACCGGTATCGACGCTTGAAAGTTGACCCCCTCCAGAGGTCTGGCTCGTTGAGTCAGGCCGGGAGGAGTGGTGATCAGCGTGGAGGACTGTGTCCGCTGCAGTCGGCCCTTATTCGCGTTCCGCCCGTTACGCCAGACTTTGCCGGTCCGTCGGTTGATCCCCACGATCCGGCAGGCCTCTGTGTTGTTGTAGCCCTCCCGCATGAGCTGGAAGTATGCCGCCCGCTCAGCGGTCAGCCGCTTCCGGCCCTGCGGCTTCCGGTCCTTCCGGATCTGGTCCATCGCATCCCCTGAGCTGGGGTGTTGCAACGACCACTGGAATAGAAGGAAGGAGGACGGGGCCTTTCAGGTTCACGCGTACTGTCGACGCTGCGGATCGAGGCCGAGGGAGAGCAGTCCCGTGCCCTGCTTCACCTGTTGCTGGGGTGCGCCGACGCGGCGGCAGACGAAAGCATCCGGGTCGGAGGCCGGCGCATGCAGTGACTTTCCATAGGTGGCCCCCCAAGAAGCGATCTTCCCGACCCTGGCCCCTTTTTAGAGCAATTGTCAAAGCCTGTGGATCGGCGGGGAGGGGGTCCAGGGCACTGGGACTTGCCGAAGATCGCCCCTCCCGGACGATCGGTGTCCCGGGGTCGGGGCTCAACCGCATGCAAGCCGCGGCTGTGCGTGAGAGCCTGAAAAGGAAGGTGCCGATGAACGACACAACGTCGCACAGCCCGACGGCCTAGGTGGGCGACGGCCGGACCAACGTCCAGGCCGGTTCAATCTGGCCACGACTTCGTCCATTCTTCGTAGCGAGGTTCACCTCGCTCCACCGTCGACGGGTCTGTCCATCGCTTCGAAGCGAGGTGCACCAGGATGTCAACGCTGATCCACCCCCGCTATGCTCAAGGCATCGATGAGGTCAGGTCACTTGAGGCCTCACTCGCGTCATCCAGGCCTGAGCCCCGGACCGCCGATGATATCGGCAAAGGGTTCGTCGAACGGCTCCAGGCCGACGCCGTACGCCGGCAGAAGCAGTTCGAGCACGACGCCGGCCTGGCGCGTCCCGTCGTGGACCGACTCCTGGACGTTCCCGACCTGCGGGAGGCCGCGAAGCCACTCGGAGCCGACCAGAAGAGGCGGCTGGAGACCAAGACCGGGACCTCGTCCTCGCCCCCCGCATATGCTGCTGCGCCGCAGGACTGGCGGATGAACGATGTCGACTTCGTCTTCAAGTCGCCGCCGTATGACGGGGCTTTTACGAACGGTTCGGGCGCCGCGGCCAGTGCCGAGCATGCGACTTTCAGCCTGAACGTGCAAGCCATCGGATCTTCCGACGCGTGTTCCCTCAGCATGGGTTCCTGGTTCTTCGTCCCCCAGGACAACCCCGCCCTGCGACTCAGCACGTCGATCTGGTTCAACAGAGACTGGCACCAGCAGGCGATGGGCTATGTCGCACACAGCCGGTTCGGGACCGCGCTTCAGATCTGGGACGACACCGCCAAGACAGCGCTGCCGGCAGCCCCCATCGCACCGGGCTGGAATGACGGCGTGGGCTGGTTCGAGGCACATGGTGACCATACGGAAGGCGAGTGGATCGACGCAGACACGCACTTCCCGGCAACGGGCGGCCACTGGTACTTCATTCAGGTGGGGTTCTCCGCCTCGGTCGACGCGGACAGCGGCATCTTCGGCGTAGCTGACTCGACCATCCATGTAAACGGGTGGCTCTCGTACCTGATGCTGGGCATCTGGCCGTCATAGCTCTGCGGTTCGCCGCCGCGGCGGTCTTCGGGGACTTGCGGCACCATGGCGGCAGGATCCCCGAAGGCTGAGTTGATCCGCGGCATCCACCCCCAGGTGCTGGCGGACTACCGGCTGGAGGCCGCGATCCCGGACGTCGCCGACCGGTCGGCGGTCCGGTGGACATCGACGTACTGGGCGGCTCCGGCGACACCTTGGACAAACTGTTCACCATCACCCAAAACCCTACAAACTCTCCACACGTGCGCGATCTGGAAC
>NZ_JBSGTG010000158.1:0-1989 GCF_053607285.1 Streptomyces sp. NPDC055140
GCGTTCACCACCTGGGGGATCGTCGACCCGTTCTTCTTCGGGCAGCCGTCCGGCATCGCCAAGCGGCTGGTCGACCTCTTGCAGAACGGCACCGAGTTCGGATCCTTCTACGCGAACGTCTGGACCACGATCCAGGAGGCGCTCGTCGGCTTCGCCCTCGGGGCCGCCACCGGAGTGGTCTTCGGCGTCGCGCTGGGCCAGAGCCGCTTCCTCGCGGACGTGCTCGGTCCCTACATCAAGATGGTCAACGCGATCCCGCGTATCGTCCTCGGCTCGATCTTCATCGTCGCGTTCGGCATCGGCGTACTGCCCAAGATCCTGCTCGCCGCGGTGCTGGTGTTCTTCATCGTCTTCTTCAACGCCTTCCAGGGCGTCCGTGAGGTCGACCGCAACATCCTCGCCAACGCCAAGGTGCTCGGCGCCTCGCAAATGCAGATCATCCGGCACGTGATCGTGCCCTCCGCGCTCACCTGGATCATCGCCAGCCTGCACAGCGCCTTCGGCTTCGCCATCGTCGGCGCGCTGGTCGGCGAGGTGCTCGGCGCGCAGAGCGGTCTCGGCCTGGTGATCAAGACCGCGCAGAACAACTTCGACCCCAACGGCGTGTTCGCGACAATGCTCGTCATCTCGATCATCGTGCTCGGCGCCGAGTGGCTGATCGGCAAGCTCGAACACCAGCTGCTGTCCTGGCGCCCGCCGGCGCCGTCCGAGGCTAGCTCCCTCTGACGCCGCCCCTCTCCGTCCCCTCTGCTCTTCCCTCCCTCCGCTCAACCCCAGCAAAGGAATGTGGTCAGCCATGTCCAGACGACCCGCCGCTGTCGCCGCGTCTCTCCTCACCGTTCTCGCCCTGGGAGCCGTCAGCGCCTGTTCCAGCAACTCCAGCAGCACCGCCAAGACCAGCGGCTCGGGCGGCACGCCCACCGTCAAGCTCATGGCCGGCGGCCTCGACAAGCAGATCTACCTGCCGTACCAGCTCGCCCAGCAGCTCGGCTTCTACAAGAAGTACGGCGTCAACGTCGAGCTGAGCTCCGAGCAGGACGGCGGTGTCGGCGCTGAGGACGCCATGGCCTCGGGGCAGGTGGACATGTCCGGCGCCTGGTACCAGCACACGATCGACTTCCAGGTGAAGGGGAAGGCGGTCGAGGACGTCGTCCAGCTGTCCGGCGCGCCGGGCGAGCGGGAGATGTGTACGACGAAGAGCGGCGTCAAGTCGGCCGCCGACTTCAAGGGCAAGACTCTCGGTGTCACCGACCTCGGTTCGGGCACCGACACGCTCACCCAGTTCCTGGCCGCGCAGAAGAACGTCAAGACCAAGGACTTCAACCGGATCGCGGTCGGCGCGGGCTCCACCGCGGTCGCCGCGCTCCAGAACGGCAAGGCCGCCTGCGTCATGACGACTCAGCCGACGGTCGCCGCGATCGAGAAGAAGGGTGTGGGCGCCTCGGCGATCGACCTGGCTACCACGGAGGGCGCCAAGGCGGCGATGGGCGGCGCCTGGCCGGCCGCGAGTGTCATCGCCCGTACCGACTGGGTGAACTCGCACAAGGACGCGGTGCAAAAGGTCGTCAACGCGCTCGTGGCCACCATGCACTGGATCAACACGCACAGCGCGACCGACATCGCGAACAAGCTGCCGCAGTCGTACGTGCAGAACCAGCTGGTGACCAAGGCCGACTACATCAAGGCCCTGACCCAGGACAAGGGTCAGTTCCTCCCGGACGGCATCATGCCGGCCGGCGGCCCGAAGACGGTTCTTGCGACGGAGGAACAGGTCGGCCACGCGACCTCGTCGGTGAAGCTCGGTACGACGTTCACCAACGAATTCGCCATCACGGCCAACAAGACCGAGGGCTTCACCACCACGACGACCCCGGCGGGGTCGAACGGCTGAGTGTTCGCCGCTCATGGGGCCGCCCAGGTGACTGCCACCTGAGCGGCCCCATGCCGTAGGCAGAGCCGTCGAGCGGGTACCTCTGCGCACGCCTGCAC
>NZ_JBSGTG010000159.1:0-1977 GCF_053607285.1 Streptomyces sp. NPDC055140
CTCAGCCGTTCAGGAAACGCTTCGTGGCCTGGCCGGGGGTGACCTCGCAAACACCGACCGCTGGTACCACGGAAGGAACGCCGGTCTTTCACAACCCGGGCCCCGACTGCTGCGGCTGCGGCGGCAGGATGCGGAAACGGTGCCCGTCCCCAGCCGTGAGCGTGACGCCCTCCGTCATGGCCTTCACGCTGGCGGCGCGGCTCTCGAAGCTGCCGCCGATCCCGTGACGGTCCAGCATGACCGAGCCGAAGTAGGACGGGTAACCCGACGCGAGGTTGCCGATCGCGGCGTCCTCGCCGGTGGCGCCGTGGCTCACGGTGACCCAGGTTCGGCCCTTGGGGGCGTAGACCTGGGCGCGGTAGACGGTCGCCGGTGCGTCATGGCCCAGGCGGCGGCGCTGCTTGTCGGGCACGCGGGCCATGAGGCTGTCCTTCATCACGCGGCGGTGGTACTCCTCGCCGGTCTCGGTGCTCACCTCGAAGATCCGGACGAACTTCGGCGACGCGTCCTCAATCTTGCTGATCTGGTAGACGCCGCCGAAGTTGTACATGAGCTGGTCGCCGGCCTTCAGCTGCTGCGCTGCGACGGCGGGCACACGCCCGACGCCCTGAAGATGAATCGTTCCCGTGGCGAGGTCGATGGCCTTGGACACGACGGAGTTCTCCTCAATGAAAGTGGTGGAGGGATGGGGAGCCGGGGGAAGGGTGCCGGGGGCGCGGTACGTACGGTCACGCCCCCGGCGGGGGGCTGTCAGGCGGGGCGCGCGGCCCGGCCCTCGGCGCCCAGGGACGGCACGGCCAGGTGCTTGGCGATGAACGCGGCGCACTTGGCGGTTTCGGCCGCGGGGTCAGCAAGCGCGCCCCGGTACAGCACGTGCTCGACACCGTGACGGGAGTGGAAGGCCACCCGCCAGGCGCCCCATGCGTGCTCAATCGGCGCGTCGACGAACGTCCAGTCGTCATGGGCGTCGTAGACGTACACGACGAGGTGGGGCGTGCCCGCTCCGGGGAAGGTGTCACTGGTGAGATCCACGGGGATCACGAGCCAGGAGTTTCCGGCGTCCTTGTCGGCGTGAGCGGTAATGCCATACGCGGCGAGCGCGGCGGTGATCCGCTCACGGGCGGTGGGCTCAGGGGTGATGGTTGCAGGCATGGCGTGGCTCTCCAACGTCGCGAAGGTGCGGGGAGGATGCCGGGGCACGGCGCGAACGCGTACGCGTACGCGTGCCCCGGCGTGTGGGACCGGACCGGTCAAAGGACGACGGTCACCTCGGCGGGACGCGGTGGTGACCGGAGGGGGCGGTGCTTGTCACCGCTCCCCCGGGGCCGGTGCCCGTACCGTGACGCGGCGGCCGGCAAGACACACAACCCCGCAGCGGCACCGGCCGGGCTGCGGCCCCCGACCCCCGCACAGACGGCAGGCATTCAAGGACCGCGTGCCGGGGCGGGCGCCGCAGGCAGGGAGGGGCCGGTGGTCAGCGGTAGGAGTGGGCGTGAGCGATCAGCGCGACGCGGGCACCGTTCAACTGGCCGCGCGCGAGGTAGTCGCCGTGTTCGGTGCGAGTCGCCTGCTCGCGCTTCAAGCCGATGCGGCGCAGCCAGGTGTGCAGGCCCGCGTCGTTCCTGCCGAGCCGGATGTGTACGTACAGCAGGGTGTCGGTGACCGGCTGGCAGATGAACACCCGCGGCTCGTCGACGAGTTCGGCGTGTGCGCGCATGGCGGGCGTCGCGGCGTCGGGCAGAGTGAAGGGGTGGTCGCGGGCCCAGTGCTTCTTGATGTCGTGTTCAGACCAGGCGCTGGCCCACTCGGACTGCGTCTTCGTGCCCGGGACAGGGGGCCGGACCGACATGTGGCGGTAGTGCGGGTGGCCGAGATCGAGCTGGCAGATGGCGCCGCCGCGCACGTCGTGGCACGGGCCGGGGTCAGCGTTGTCGACCAGGGCCCGGATCGCGGTGGCCGGGATGCCGAGGTCAGTGA
>NZ_JBSGTG010000160.1:0-1957 GCF_053607285.1 Streptomyces sp. NPDC055140
CCAGATGCACGGACGAGCAGGCTTCACCCTGCTCCGCCACCGCATCCTCCTCGGATAGCGACACGATCCGTCACCACCGAATATGAGACAGGGCCCAATCAACGGTGTAATTGGGGCTGTTGAGGTTAGTGGCGTGCTGCGCTGAGGCGGCCGTCGAAGGTGATGTCGAAGGCGTTGAGAGCGGTCTTCCAGCGGCTGGTCCAGCGGGCTTGTCCCTTGCCGGTGGGGTCGAGGGACATGATGGCCATGTAGACGCATTTCAAAGCGGCCTGCTCGTTGGGGAAGTGGCCGCGGGCTTTGACTGCCCGGCGGATCCGAGCGTTGACGGACTCGATGGCGTTGGTGGTGCAGACGATCCTGCGGATCTCGGTGTCGAACCGAAGGAACGGGGTGAACTCCTCCCAGGCGTTCTCCCAGAGCCTGACGATCGCCGGGTATTTCTTGCCCCAGGTGTCGGCGAATTCGGCGAACCGCTCCAGCGCGGCGTCTTCGGTCGCGGCCGTGTAGACGGGCTTGAGAGCTTTGGCGATCTTGTCCCAGTCCTGACGGGCGGCATAGCGGAAGGAGTTCCGCAGGAGGTGCACGACGCAGGTCTGGACGATCGTGGCCGGCCAGACAGTCTCGACTGCGTCAGGCAGGCCCCTGAGGCCGTCGCAGACGAGCATGAGGACGTCGCCCACGCCGCGGTTCTTGATCTCGGTGAGGATGTTCAGCCAGTGCTTGGCGCCTTCGCCGCCGTCACCGGCCCACAGGCCGAGGATTTCCCGGCGGCCTTCCGTGGTGACGGCCAGGGCCACATAGATCGGACGGTTGGCGACCGCGCCGTCGCGGATTTTCACGTGGATGGCATCGATGAAGATGACGGGATAGACCGGGTCGAGGGGCCGGTTCTGCCATTCGGCCATGCCCTCGAGGACCTTGTCGGTGATGGTCGAGATCGTCTGGCGGGAGACGTCTGTGCCATAGACCTCCGCCAGGTGGGCCTGGACTTCTCCTGTCGTGAGACCCTTCGCGGCGAGTGAGATGACCATCTCGTCGACGCCGGTCAGACGCCGTTGCCTCTTCTTCACGATCTTCGGCTCGAACGATCCGTCCCGGTCACGAGGCACGGCAATCTCCACCGGGCCGACCTCGGTCAGCACGGTCTTGGAGCGGGTTCCGTTGCGGGAGTTGCCGCCGTTCTTGCCCGCCGGATCATGCCGGTCATAGCCAAGGTGATCGGTGACCTCGCCCTCCAGAGCCGACTCCAGAAGCCGTTTCGTGAGCTGCTGCAGCAGACCTCCCTGGCCGGTCAGCTGCAGCCCCTCGGCCTGGGCGCGACCTACCAACTCCTCGATCAGCTGGTCATCCACCGCCCTCGCTGGCTGCGGGACAACCACCTCTGAACTCGCGTCCTCAGACGTGTTGTTACTGGTCATCAGTGCATCCTCCATGATCAGGAGTTACACCGTTCTTCTTACTGGTGGTTTCAGAATGAGGTTCGGAGTCGTCTCAAGCAGATGATGCTGCAGGCGAACTGAAGCAGGCCCAGGTGGAGGTCGGCACGTATCTCGTAGCGAATCCGAAGCCGCTTGAACTGGTGGAGCCATGCGAAGGTGCGCTCGACGACCCAGCGGGTCTTGCCCAGGCCGGAACCGTGCGGGACTCCGCGGCGGGCGATCTTGGGTGTGATCCCACGGGCTCGGACGAGACGCCGGTACTTGTCGTAGTCGTAGCCGCGGTCGGCGAAGAGCCGCCGGGGCCGGTGGCGGGGTCGGCCACGTAGGCCACGGATGCGGGGTACGGCGTCCAGCAGCGGCATGAGCTGGGTGACATCGTGACGGTTTCCGCTGGTCAAGGAGACGGCGAGCGGGGTGCCCTGCCGGTCGACGATCAGACATCCGATGCGGTTAAGGAGTCAAGCGGCGGTTGCGAGGACGGTCTGGGGTTGGGTGGGAAAGGCGATGGTCTCGTCGTA
>NZ_JBSGTG010000161.1:0-1942 GCF_053607285.1 Streptomyces sp. NPDC055140
GAAGTCGACGGCGGAGAGCACGACGACGACGGTGGTGCTCGCCAGCAGCGCACCCACCGGCGTGTTGAACCGTCTGCTGTCCCGGGCCATCCAGCGCGGCAGGTACGCGTCCGCGGCGAGCGCCCGCGGGACCCGGGTGCTCGTCAGCAGGATCGCCATGAACAGCCCCACCAGGGAGAGCGCCGATCCCAGGGAGATCAGCACCTTCAGCCAGATTCCGCCCAGGGCGTCGCCGACCACGATGAAGTCGCCCTGGGCCCAGTCGGCGGGCGAGCCTCGGTGCAGCCCGCTGCCGATGGCGGCGATGGTGGGCAGCAGGTAGGCGGTGATGATCAGCGGAACCGAGATGACCAGGGCCCGGGTGTAGGTCCGGTGCGCGTCGGCGACCTCGCCCAGCACGGTGCTCGGGCCGTCGAAGCCGAGGTACAGCCACACGATCACGCTGAGCGCGCCGGCCACCGACGAGTGGGCGCTCTGCCCCGGCACCATGAAGGGCGAGAGCACGTTGATCCCGTTGCCGACCGCATGCCAGATACCCAGGACCGTCAGCACCGCGAACGGTGCGAGGATCAGAAGCATCATCCCGACCGAGTACTCGCTCACCGCCTTGGAGCCGCGGTAGTTCAGGTACGCCATCGGGACGATGAGGGCGACGGTGACGATCCAGTGCAGGTCCACGACGAAACCGCCGTGGAACAGGTCCACGATCACCAGCCCCTTCCCGCGGGCGATGTCCGGGACCCAGGTGGCCAGGTAGTCGACCAGCAGGATCGGGTACAGGGCGAGGTTCAGCACCGACCCGATCGAATTCCAGGCCCCGAACACGAATGCCGCACCTCTGCCGAGCGCGATCTTCGTCCAGTAGTAGTAGCCGCCGTCGACCGGCATCGCGGCACTCAACTCCGCTGCCACCAGCGCGTTCGGCACGCCGAAGACCACCGGCACCAGGACGATCATCAGCAGGGTCATGCCCGGACCGGCGCTGGAGAGTGAGGCTTCGAGCCCGAAGGGGCCTCCGGACACTGTGAAGAAGAAGATTCCGACCAGGGGCAGCACGCCGAGCGTGCGTCTGCCCGCCCCGGGCGCCGACCGTGTGATTTCCGGCGGGATCAGTTCGGTCATCCTGGGCTCCACTCTCCGTTCGCGTCTGGTCGGCACAACGTACGGGGGCGTCACCGGGGCCGTCCTGGTCGTGCGCGCCAAAGCCACGGCCCGTCAGTTGTCGCTGCCACCAACGCCGGGCTGACCCAACCGGAACACGACGAAGCTCCGGGCGACGAGGTCACTCGGAGCTTTTGACATGACTGAGGTTTGGGGCCGGGTCAGGCCGCGCGCAGCGGCCTGAGCGCTGCGGAGTAGCGGACGAGTTCGTTCAGCGACCAGGACACGAAGGCGGCGGCCTTCGCCGCCCAGTCGGACTGCTCGGCGAGCCCGCCGTCGGCATCGAGCACGCGCTCGGCGTGGGCGAACGGGAGATTCCTGGGCAGCGGGAGCATCCCGAGCTTGCACAGGGACAGCCGGAGCTCGTTGCCCGCGATGTTCCCCCCGTGGCTGGTGTCGGAATACGACAGGATGGAGGCGGGCCGGCCGAGGGCCTCGGTGGAGAGGAAGTCCAGGGCGTTCTTGAGCACGGCGGGCACCCGGCCGGCACGCTGTAGTTGTACTCGGGCGTCAGGAACAGTAAGCCGTCGCAGGCGGCCACGTCCGCGAGCCACCGGGCCATGCCCGCGTCGGGGGTGCGGTCGCGGTTGTTGAGCGGTGCCATCGCCTCGTCGAAGAACGGCATCGTGTACTCAGCCGGGTCGAGCAGCCCAACGCGGCTCCGGACGTCTGCTTGGCCGCGTCCATGACGAACCGGCACGCCCGCTCGCCGAACCGGCCCGGTCGCGTGCTGCTGAGGACCACGCCGATGCGCACCTCGTCGTCGTGGTTGTCGTCGCTG
>NZ_JBSGTG010000162.1:0-1922 GCF_053607285.1 Streptomyces sp. NPDC055140
GCTTTGGTCATGGGCAGGACGCGGCCGGTGTCCTGGGCGTCGTAGCGGACGGGCAGCGTGATCATGTTCATGTGGTCGGGGCTGATGCCCTTCAGGTCCTTGGCCAGGCCGAGCAGTTTGTCCGCGGACGCGAGAGCGGAGTCTGCGCTCACGGTCTTGGTCGCGGTGTCGGCGAGCTTGTAGGCCCGGGCGGGGTTGCCGACCACGTCGATCGATTCGGCGCGGTGGATCAGTGCCTTGATGAATGTCTGCTGGAGCTGGATGCGGCCCAGGTCGCTGCCGTCGCCGACGCCGTGTCTGGTCCGCACGAGCGCGAGGGCCTGTTCACCCTTGAGGGTGTGCCTGCCGGCGCTCAGGGACAGGTGGCTGCTGGTGTCCTTGATGGCCCGGTGGGTGGTGATGTCGACACCGCCGAGCTCGTCGACGAACGTCTGGAAGCCCTTGAAGTCGACCTCGAGATAGTGGTCCATGCGCACGCCCGACATCTTCTCCACCGTCTTGACGGTGCAGGCGGGTCCGCCCACCTGGTACGCCGCGTTGAACATCGACTGATGCTCGCCGGGCGCCGTTGCGCCCGATGGTTTCGCGCACTGCGGCCGGTCGACCATCGTGTCGCGGGGGATGCTGACGACGGAGGCCATTTTGTGGCTCTTGTCGACGTGCAGCACCATCGCCGTGTCCGAGCGGGCGCCGGTGACGCCACGGCCGTACTTGCCGTGTGTGCCGGCGCGCGAGTCGGAGCCGAGGAGGAGGATGTTCATCGCCCCGTCGTGGCCCGCGTCCGGGCGGTTCTTGCCCAGTGCGGCGTTGATGTCCGTGCCCTTGAGGTTCCCGTTCAGGTGCGACCATGCGTAGGCCACACCACCTGCGCCGACCAGGACGGCGCCGAGCGCGGTGTACGTGATGACGCGCAGCCGCTTCCTGCGTGACCTGCCGCGTGAGCGGTGCAGGTTCGCGCACCCGTAGCCGGGGTGGTCAAGGGCGTCGGATGAGGGCACGTGCCCTTCGTCTCCGCTGGTGTGCGGCATGGGCGCTGCCCTCCATATCGAGGGTTGAGATGTGCCGTGGATCAGTCACGGCCTGCGGTCACGACGGCTCAGTACGCGGAGTTGACGTTGTCGATCGAGCCGTAGCGGTCGGCGGCGTAGTTGGCGGCCGCGGTGATGTTGGCGACCGGGTCCGTCAGGCTCTTGGAGGTGCCGGCGACGTGGTAGGCGTCGAAGGTCGGCTGGATGACCTGCAGCAGGCCCTTGGACGGGGTGCCGTTGACCGCGTTGACGTCGTAGCCGTTCACGGCGTTCGGGTTGCCGGAGGACTCACGCATGATGTTGCGGTGCAGACCCTCGTAGGAACCGGGGATCCCCTTGGCCTTCATGATCGACAGGGCCTCGTTGATCCACCCGTCGACGTTGCTTCCGTCGGTGGCCTTCTTGGTCGACACCGAGTGGGCGGCCTTCGGCGCCGCGGTCGGCTCGGCGGCCTGCGCGGGAGACGGGGCGAAGGTCAGCGCTGCGCCCGCGAGACCGGCGGCGGCCAGGACCGTGACGGTGGCGCGCTTGAAGCGGGTGGTGGGGGCGGCAGCGGCGATCGGGGTGGAGAAGGTCATACGGGAGTACCTCTTCGTGTTCGGGGACGTGGTGCGGCGCCGGCCGGTGTGGTGGCGCCTGGAGCGGAGTAATGATCCGCGCCTTGACCCGGGGGTCCGAGCGAGCGGCTTCGCTCGTGCTCCGACCCGTTCTCCGGGACGACAGCCATAGTTAGCGATGGCCGAGAGGGTGCGCAAGGATGTGACGTACTACCCCACTACGGAGGAATGTCCGAAATGACCGCATGAGGCCCCTTCTGTGCACCCCGGGACGGCCCCACCAGCTACTACCACCGCTAGTATGTGATCTGGCTCCTATGGGGTGCTTCACAGGCCC
>NZ_JBSGTG010000163.1:0-1858 GCF_053607285.1 Streptomyces sp. NPDC055140
ATCCAGCTCGGGCTCTTGGCCGGTCAACGCGTACAGCGAGGGGAGCGACGGCGCGAGGCGCACGCGCGGATCGGGATCGTCGTCCGCGATGTGCACGCTGTGCTTGATACGGGCGGGCCGGATGGGGCCGCGGAACTCACCGACGATGTCACAGCGCCCCGGATGACGGATGATCTCCGTGATCACCACCGGGTCGTCGCCCTGGTCCAGCACCATGCCCGCCCTCAGCTGGGACAGCGGCACGGACTCCGGATCGCGGTCAGTGAGCGGATCAGGAAGGTAGGCGATCAGGCGGTTCAGATCGGTGAGGACCGTGTCCGCGCCGGGCAGCTCGAAGACCGGTGCCGGGGTCACCTCGAAGAACCCGGGGGTGTCCTCCACGAGGGCGGAGTGCCTACCTCGGCCTGCGGCGGGCACCGCGGTCGTGGCCATGAACTGCACGACGTGATCGAGGACTTGAGTGGTCAGCCGCTTAACCTGGGCGCGCAACTCACGGGCCCGGTCCAACTCTCCGGCAGCCGCGAAGAGGGCGTCGCCGCGACGGCCGGCGCGTAGCCGGTCGCCTGCCTCGTCGGCGGCCTGCAGCAGGCTGAGCGCCTCGGGAGTGATGGCGTCGCTCAGCCAGGCACGCACCCGGTCCCAGGTGAGGGTCACCGTCTGCCCGGCAATGCGCGCCTGGAACTGCTTGGCGCTGTGTTTGTGGCTGACGCCGTCTGCGGGAGCGAGGTCCTTGTTGATCTGCCCGGTTCCCTCGCCGTGGTGGCGCATGTGCCGGCTCTTCCAGCGGGCGAAGGCATCGTCGTCGTCCACCGCGGCGATCAGCGCGATGAGCTGGTAGTCGGAGAGGACTCCGCGGATCGCCCAGGCGGCTGCCGCCGATTCCGTGCTGTGCGGTGTGCCCAGGTCGGGCAGGGGCAGGGCCCAGTCGTCGGCCAGCACGATGGCCGGGGTATCCAGCTCGGCGGCATTACGCATGCGCGCTGGGCCGAGGCCTTCGGTGTCGCGCCCCTCGTTGTCGGCGAACATGTCCGGCGTGCCGAAGAGGTCGTCGGGCCTGTCCTCGGGCTTGTCGAGGTCAGGCGCAGTATCCGGCTGCTGCGTGGTCGGCTTGTCGACGTTGAAGAGTCCGCCGGGCTCCTCGGTGGTCCGCTTCGGCCTGGGCTCCGGCTTCGGGGCCCGGCCCGCACGGCGGGCTTCTTCCGCCTCCAGGACCTGCAGGAGGGTCCGGTCGACTCCGGACAGCTCCCCTCCGTTGGCCATCTCGCGGCCCATCAGCTCCACGATCTCGTCGCGGATCTCGGCATCATCCATCGTGGACGGCGCCTTGGACCCTCCGGGGCGCACGGCGTCGAGCTGGTCGGACATCTCGTCCGGGCTCAAGGTGACGGTGTCCGCCCCGGTGTCGCCCGCCTGAGTGGTCTCCTCGGAAGTAGTCCCCACCGGGCCGTCGGAGGTCTGCGGCTGGTCGCCGGCATCGGTGGCGTCCGGCCCGGTCGTGGGCTCCTCGGTGCCTTCCTTGCGCCACCTGGCGGCCAGTGCGTCCATCGCCGCCTGATGAGCTGCAGCGTGGTCAGCCTTGGGTCGGCCAGATTCCCGCTGCTCCCGCATCGCACGACCCCGCGCGTCCCGGTACCCGATCGCGTGAGTGAGCGCGGCGTCCGCCTCGTCCCATGTCAGGTCATCGACCTCACGCGCGGGGTCCGGAACAGCCGCATCTCCCGACCTCAGAATGGGCAGCTGGACCAGCTCACCGGGGCCGTAGGTGAACTTGCCACGTGCGGTAACGAGGGTCACCGAATCTCCCGAACGGGAGATCTCCGGGACGCGGTGTGCGCCGACTTGGATGAACAGGAGCTGG
>NZ_JBSGTG010000164.1:0-1832 GCF_053607285.1 Streptomyces sp. NPDC055140
GTCGTACGCGAACAAACCGAGAGGTGGCCGCCATGGCCAGGTTCACCCCCCAACTGCCCACCCGCAGGGACGCGCTCGGGCTCGCAGCCCTCGCGGCCCTGGGCGGCAAGCCCCCGGCCGCGGCGGCGCAGGCCGAGACGACGGGAACCCGGCAGGACACACCCGATCTCGCCACACCGGGAACCTCATGGCTCACCGGTCTGCGGCTTCGCCACTGCACCGTGCTGCAGTCCTTCGCCTTCGACGAGGCGCACGGTTGCCTGTATGCGTTGCAGGTCATGCAGGGCGGCATCAGGCTGCCGGGCGAGCGCCGCCCGCATACCCATGCCGAACGGGCACGCCGCGGAGACCTCTGCCTCAACCGGCTCAGCCTGCGCGGTGCCCTGACCGGCTACATGCTCCTCAAGGGCTTCGGCCACGGTGGGGCGATGGGCGTCGAGGAGCACCCGCGGGGCAGCAGGCTGTGGGCGGAGTGGGACGCCCATCCGGCTTCCGGTTACGGCCGCGGCATCTGCCGGTTCCTGTTCGCCGACGGACACATCCTCACCCGCGCCGGCGTCGGCCTCGCCGCCTACCGCCCCGTGCCGGGCTCCACCAGCAACTGCGTCGCCCTCGATCAGGGCAGTCGCAGACTCCTGCTGCGCTACAAGGTCGAAGGTGCCCCGCGCTTCGCGGTGTACGACCTCGCCCGCTTCGCTGCCTGGGACTTCCGCCCGCTCGCCGACCTCGCCCAACCCGACGCCCACCTCGGCCTGCCGTTCCAGGGCATGGCGCTGGACGGCGATACTGTCTACCAACTCATGGGCAGCGGCTACGGTCCCGGCAATCCCGTGACGTCCGACGGCAACACCCGCCTCGCCAGGGTCAACTGGCGTACCAGGACGCCGTACCAGGACTTCCCGGACCGTACGGCGCCGCACCTCGTCCCGCGTGAGCCGGAAGGACTTGCCGTACGCCGCAGCGACCGGCGGCTCTACCTCGGATTCGCCGAGGGGGCACTGGGCGTCAGGCGATTCTCCCTCTATTCAAAGAGGTTGGACTGAGACGTAATCCCCTTTCCGAACGTGATCGTTTGGTTCGGGGTGAGTGGGCATGGACTCCGGTTTGTGGTGGGAGAGATGGGCGTGGTTCGTCCGCTTGTCTGGCTCGTGGAGGTCGCTGGTGCCGTCGGTACTCGGTCTGCTGGAGGCCCGGGAGAAAGGGGGTCCGGGAAGAGATCGCAGGGTTGCGGGAGGAGGCCGAGCGGGTGCATGCGGCGCTCGGCGACGCTGAACGCGAGCTTCAGCGCCTGGTGGACGCCCGGGTGACCGTGGCCGAGGTGCTGGCCGGCCGCCTTCCGTGGTCACAGAGCCCGCAGGAATCCCGGTAACGGGTTCGACCGTGTCCCAGCGGGAGACGGGCATGGCGACGCAGACCCTCGCGCAGGATTACCAACGGATCTTGTCGGTGCTGGAGTCTGAAGCGGGCCGGGAGGGCATGCGCTGCCAGCAGCTGGCCGTAGCCCTGGGGCTGGAGGCCGTCCCGGCGAAAGTGGAGGGGCACATCGGCGGGCTGGGCCGGACGGCGCATGGGCGCGCGCTCCCGCCACAGCTCGTGCGCCTGCGCCCAGTCCTTTGTCATCGGCGAGTCCACCAGCCCCGGCGCCACCGCGTTGACCCGCACCTCGGGCCCGAGCGTGGCCGCGAGCAGTCGGGGCACGTGATTGAGCGCGGCCTTGCTGGCCGCGTACGGCTGGCTCGGCAACCGAGACCGGCCCGGTCGCACCTGGCGCCCGGGCAAGAACGCGATCAAGGTGGACTGCCACACCTTCACCACCAACGACCAGCCCATGG
>NZ_JBSGTG010000165.1:0-1829 GCF_053607285.1 Streptomyces sp. NPDC055140
CCCATGGTGTGTCCCGCTCGTTCTACTGTCACCATGGTGGGCTGGAGTTCGCGGGAACCAGTCCGGAACTCCTCGTCGACGGCTCACTGGAGCGGTTCACCTGCCACAAGCTGTCCGGCACGTCCGCACACGACGCCAGCAGCCACCGAACGCCGGACTGGGACCGGCGCCTCGTTGAAGAGCACCGGTCATCCATCGACTCCTTGCTGACTGCCTACGGCACCTTCGCCCGAGTGGCAGCAGGGCCCCCGGAGTTCCTGAGACTCGAGGAACTAGTCCACGGAATGACCCGGCTAACGTTGGAGCCCAAGTCCGGAAGCGACCTAGCCGGCGTTCTGCTGGGAGTGCTGCCCACGGGGGCTTCGCCCACCGAAGGGCTATCCGAGATCGCGCGGCTCGAGGAGTTCCCGCGCGGGCCGTACTACGGCCTTGTCGGATGTGCGGCGCCTGATGGCAGTCTCCAGTGGTCGCAGCTCCTGCGCAGCGTCTTCCAGCGGGACGGCCGGGTATGGCTGCCGGTCGGGGCGGCGGTCACCGCCCGGTCCAGCCCGGACACGGAGGCGGCGGAGATTGCGCTGAAAGTCCGGAGCGTGCGGGTGGCGCAGGGCAGTTGAGCCACCGATGGGGGCACCGGTACCACCCGGTGCTCCCATTTCCCATCTCGACGGCTGGGTCAGCGAGCAGGCGAGCGGCTGGGGAGAGTGAGCTTGTGCAGGACCTGCCACCGGTAAGTGCGGTCTTCCTGGCGCAGTTCGACCAGTTCGACGTGGACGACCGGGAGGGCGGTGACGGGGCGGTGCCTCAGGACGGCGACGGCGTCGATCACGGGGGCGGCAGGCCGTTCCCGGTTGTTGTAGAGAATTCCGAGGTGCGGGCGGAAGAGGCTACTTGGCCTTCCGCCTTCGACACCGGCGCGCTGTCCAGCTCGGTACAGGGTGGTGTGCAGCTCCACCAGAGGCGTCCAGGGCGTGACGCTGAACCGGATGGCTCCCCTGGACCCGGCCATGGGTTCGGCACGGATATCGAAGGCACCGCCGAGCGTGCCGTCCGCCTGCTGAGCGAGGCTGTCCACCGTGCTGGGTTCGACGTCCGCGCAGCTGCCAATCCTGTTCATCGTGATGTGCAGGCCGTCGTGCGGCACCTCATCCATGCCTAGGCCGGCCAGGTCCTGCTGGTACGAGCGTGCCTGGGAGATCAGCTCCTGCTCCTCAGGGAAGGCCAGCATCCAGTAGTAGGCCTTGTCTCCCGGGGCCCATCCGGGCCGGTCCCAGTGACTGGTCATCCGGTGAACGGACTTGAAGGCGTCCCAGTCGTTCGAGGTGATCTTCTGAGGATCGTCCAGATCGCTAGGCGGTGTCGCGGGGAACGCCCTGCTGTCGTCGATCAGCGGGGTCATCACCAGAGATCTCCTAAGAGGCTCGCGCAGCCGGTCACGCCCCCGCTTCGGGTTCCGCCTAGACGGCTGGCGGGTAGTTCAGAGCCGCTAGTTCAGTGGCATAGTCGCGCACGACGGGCTCCATCTGCCACTTCCCCGCGTGCTGGAGGAGTTCGCTAGCGCGCAGCCACACCGATTGGATGGGCGCGCTGCCGCTGGTTTGCAGCATGTGGAGGGCCTGGGTGCCCAGAGATAGCGCCTGTTCCAGCTCGGGTCGGCCTTGTTGCAGCAGCGCGGTGGCCACATCTAGGGACACAAGAGTGCGGGTCCACTGCGAGGGTGACTGCTTGACCAGAGCCTCGATCTGCCCGGAGTATTCAAGAACCTTGGTGACATCGCCGTTCGACAGGTGGGCCGTGACGGCGTTGGCGAGCGTACGTGCAGGGCTGTACGC
>NZ_JBSGTG010000166.1:0-1824 GCF_053607285.1 Streptomyces sp. NPDC055140
GTAGGAGAGCCGGCGTGAGCTTGAGGATCGTTGTCACCGTGAAGTATGTGCCGGATGCGACGGGGGACCGGCATTTCGCTGATGACCTGACGGTGGACCGTGATGATGTGGACGGGCTGTTGTCGGAGCTGGACGAGTACGCGGTCGAGCAGGCGTTGCAGATCGCGGACGGTGCGGACGATGCGGAGATCACCGTGTTGACGGTGGGTCCGCAGGACGCGAAGGACGCGTTGCGCAAGGCGTTGTCGATGGGTGCGGACAAGGCGGTGCATGTCGAGGACGACGATCTGCACGGCACGGACATCGTGGGCACGTCGCTGGTGTTGGCGAAGGCGATCGAGAAGGCCGGTTTCGATCTGGTCGTCTCCGGTATGGCCTCGACGGACGGCACGGCGGGTGTGGTGCCGGCGCTGCTGGCGGAGCGGCTGGGTGTGCCGCAGGTGACGCTGTTGTCGGAGGTGTCGGTCGAGGGTGGTGTGGTGACGGGTCGTCGTGACGGTGACACGGCCTCGGAGCAGGTTCAGGCTTCGCTGCCGGCGGTGGTGTCGGTGACCGACCAGTCGGGCGAGGCGCGTTACCCCTCGTTCAAGGGGATCATGGCGGCGAAGAAGAAGCCGGTCGAGTCCTGGGACCTGTCGGATCTGGGCCTGGAGGCCGACGAGGTGGGTCTGGCGGGTGCGTGGACGGTCGTGGACGCGGCGGCTCAGCGTCCGGCGCGCAGCGCGGGCACGATCGTCAAGGACGAGGGCGAGGGCGGCAAGCAGCTCGCCGAGTTCCTCGCGGGCCAGAAGTTCATCTAGCCCCGCCTGTCCGCATCGCCCCCCTGTCCTCATCTTTCGCACGCAGGAGAGAAGAAGTCCCATGGCTGAAGTTCTGGTCTACGTCGATCACGTGGACGGTGCCGTCCGCAAGCCCACCCTTGAGCTGCTGACGCTGGCCCGCCGGATCGGTGAGCCCGTCGCCCTGGCGCTGGGTGCGGGTGCCGCCGACACCGCCGCCACCCTCGCCGAGCACGGCGCGACCCGTGTCCTGACGCATGACGCGTCCGAGTACGCCGATTACCTGGTCGTGCCGAAGGTGGATGCGCTGCAGGCCGCCTGCAACAGCGTGTCCCCGGCCGCGGTGCTGGTGCCGTCCTCGGCGGAGGGCAAGGAGATCGCGGCGCGTCTGGCGGTGCGGATCGGGTCGGGTGTCATCACCGATGCCACCGACCTCCAGGCCGGCGAGCAGGGCCCCATCGCCACCCAGTCGGCGTTCGCCGCCTCGTTCACCACCACGACCCGTGTCTCCAAGGGCACCCCGGTCATCACCGTCAAGCCCAACAGTGCCCCGGTCGAGTCCGCCCCGGCGGCCGGCACCGTCGAGGCCCTGACGGTGACGTTCTCCGACCAGGCCAGGGGCACCAAGGTCACCGCGCGCACGCCGCGTGCCTCGACCGGGCGTCCGGACCTGACCGAGGCCGCGATCGTGGTCTCCGGCGGCCGTGGCGTCAACGGCGCGGAGAACTTCGCGATCATCGAGGCCCTCGCCGACTCCCTGGGCGCGGCGGTCGGCGCCTCGCGTGCCGCGGTGGACGCGGGCTGGTACCCGCACTCCAACCAGGTCGGCCAGACCGGCAAGTCCGTGTCCCCGCAGCTGTACATCGCGAACGGTATCTCCGGCGCGATCCAGCACCGGGCCGGCATGCAGACCTCGAAGACCATCGTCGCGGTCAACAAGGACGCCGAGGCCCCGATCTTCGACCTCGTCGACTACGGCGTCGTCGGCGACCTCTTCGACGTCGTCCCCCAGCTCACCGAGGAAGTCAACACCCGCAAGGGCTGA
>NZ_JBSGTG010000167.1:0-1824 GCF_053607285.1 Streptomyces sp. NPDC055140
CCCCACACCCGGTCATGGTCAGCACACCGGCCCGGGGGAGCAGTGACCACTCACCCCCCCGGGCCGCCCCTCGCCCCGCGCACCCCGTGGAGAATCATGCATTTTCCTAACGCACGTGCCCCCTACACGCCCTTCCTCGGACTACCGGTCGAGGGCGCCGCCGAGTACGGCACCCGGCAACTCCCCGTCGAGGAGCTGCGCCCGCTGTTCGAGGCGGTGCTGAACGATCCAACCGTCATCGAGTTCGGGTGGCAGCAGTACACGCCATACGACCCGGGTTCCTTCGGCGTCCGCTACATCTGGGTGCGCCCCATCGAGGAGCCACCCGCCGCGACGGAGCGCGATCTGTGGCTGATGGATGGCTGTCCGAGTCTGGGCGACACCTACGGCCCGAACCGTGAGCACTATCGGGGCCCGGACCGCGACCGCTTCGAGCGCGTCATGGTGCTCCATCACGCCTTGGAGGAAGGCCGTTTCGACGACGTGCTGCGGCAGGCGTTCGGTGACCCGACCGCCGTGACGGTGCGCCGCGACGGTATTCGTGTTGCCCCCTGCAACCACGATTGACCCCGTTCTTAGGCCCCGGTTCGTGTCTTGCTGCGCTAGCCCTCAGCCCCCGCACCCTCAGACCACGCACCGCGCCAACCCACCCGGCACCCCGCACCCCGGCCTGTTCGGAGAGCCCATGCCCGCAAGCACCCGTCCAGCGCACATACGGCCTATCGGCAGGATCCTGCGCAGTCTGGCCGCAGCAGAGCGCCCCCGCCCGGGCCAGTTCATCGTCACCGAGTGGTCCGAGTCCTGCGTGTGCGGCGGCAACTTCCTCGGCCACGTGGAAGAACCGTGCAGTCCGGACTGCACCGGCTACTACCCGGTCCGCGGCTGGCACGTCCTCGGCCGCTCCGGTGTCGGGCCCCAGGCAGCCGGCCAGCCCGGCGACAGTCACGGCCCCACCATGGCGGGCCCCTGCGACGACTGACCCCGCCCCCGCACCACCCCAGCGCCACACACGGTCCCGCGCCCGGTCACCCGCCCCGGCGAGCGCAGCACCCCGCCCCGCCCTCACACCGCTTCGGAGACCTCCGTGACCCATGCGCCCAAGCCCCTGCCGGACCAGTGGACGATCCACCTCCACACGGTGCACAACCTGACCATCCTCACCCTCATCGACGCTGACGGCGTCCACCGCCACATCACGTTCGCCCCTCTCGCGCCTCTCGCCCCGCCCGGCACCACCAACCGCACCGTCAAAACGGTGGAGGAGATCACCGAGCCCGAACTACGCGCCCACGCACAGAAGCTGATCGACACCTTCTACCAGCGGACCGCGCAAGCCCAGGCAAACGCCGACGCTTTCGGCGTCTGCGTGCCCGACCTGCGTCATCTCCTCGACCGACTGCGCGCCACCGTCCCCTGCGGCCAGGCCAGCCTCACCGTCGATGACGACACGCTGACCGTCGTCCTCACCCTCACCGCCACCGGCCCCGCCGCAGCACCCCTGCTCGCCCTGACCGCCCGATGGCCCCGCCCCACCGCCGCAGCCGCCGACGGCGTCACCCAGGACCTGGACACCCACGGCAACCTGACGGTGCGCCTCGACCAGACACACGCCGAACACTTCCTCACCTGGCACCGAACCCAGCCGTGACCGCCCCGCCCCTCCCGGTCCGGCCCGCCCGCTGACCTTCGTCAACCCGTTCAGCCAATGGCCCGCCCTGACCCGGGGCGGGCCATTGGCGTGCCCGCACCCTCCCAACGAGCCCGCCCCGCCACCCGGCCGTCCCGCCTGCCCCGGTCCCGGTCCCGCCGTGCGCCGCCCCCTGC
>NZ_JBSGTG010000168.1:0-1819 GCF_053607285.1 Streptomyces sp. NPDC055140
GTCCCGATTTCTGCCCGTACCGCCGCCACACTGACGTTGCCGTTCGTCGTGGCCGTGCTGCCGCAGTAACAGAACGGGTTCCCGGACGAAATACGGTGCCGTCAGGCTGGCTTCATCGCGCATGGCCCCTGTCGACGGGGCGTATGCCAGTCCACGGCGCCGGGCCCACGGATGGGTCCGAGGCCGACCGTGCCCGCGGACCTCTGAGTGTCCGCGGTGGGGGTGCAGGGGCGGTGACTGCACCTCGTAGGACTCGGAGAACACCACTTCGACGTACTCAGGAGTGCTTGCCGCGATGACTGACATCACGACGCGTGCTGTGCCGCACACGACGCCTCGATCGACGTACGGCCTCGCCGAACTCGACAAGGAAACCCGCATGGGCGGGGCCGGAACCGAGACCACGGCGCGGGAGATCCGTCGCATCGACCTCTCCGACTTCGAGGCCCGCAAGGCCGAGATCGCCGAGGAGCTGTGGGCGGCGGCCACGGACATCGGGTTCTTCCAGCTGGTCAACCATGGCATCGAACAGGCTCTGGTGGGCGAGGCGTTCACGAACGCTGAGGGATTTTTCGCGCTGCCCGAGGCCCGCAAGGCCCGGCATGGGCTGAAGAAGGGCCTCAACTCCGGGTGGGAGTCCATGGCCCAGGTCAGGCCGTCCGTCGGGACACCGGACCAGAAGGAGTCGTACCAGGTCACCCGCCCTCACATGGAGGGGCTCTGGCCTGACGACATCCTGCCCGAATTCCAGCTGTGCGCCCTCGACTTCGAGACGCGCTGCCGCGAGGTGGCGATGCGGGTCTTGTCCTGCTTCGCCGACAAGCTGGGCTTCGCCGGCGACTTCTTCAGCCGCGCCCACGACCCTCAGAGCATGCACTACCAGTCCACCCTGCGGATGCTGCACTACTTCGCGATCCCCGAGGACGCCGAGCCCGACCCGAAGGTGTGGCGGGCCGGTGCGCACACCGACTTCGACTGCCTGACACTGCTCTTCCAGCAGGAAGGGCAGGGCGGGCTGCAGGTATGCCCAGGAATGGAGGCCGAGGCCCAGGAGTGGACTCCCGTGGTGCCCTCGGCCGACGCCATCACCTGCAACATCGGCGACATGCTGATGCGGTGGAGCGACGACCGGCTTCCGTCCAACTTCCACCGGGTCAAGTCCCCGGGCCCTGGCGAGGACCGGGGCGCCCGCTACAGCATCGCCTTCTTCGCCCAGGCCGACCGTGACGTGGTGATCGAGGGGCCGCAGGGCCGGTATCCGCCGATCACGGCGGAGCAGTACATCCAGCAGCGCATCGCCGCCAACTTCGCACGGTAAGGGGACTGTCGTGATGATGTCTGCGGAGCAGCTGGCGCCGTTCGGGCGGCTCGCGGTGCTGGGTCTCCAGCACGTTCTGGTGATGTACACGGGCTGTGTCACGGTGCCGCTCGTCTTCGGCGCGGCCGCAGGGCTCGATGCCTCGACCATCGCTCTGCTCATCAACGCGGACCTGCTGGTCGCGGGCGTCGTCACGATGATCCAGGGCGCGGGCGTCGGGCGGGTGCTCGGCGTCCGCATGCCCGTGATGGCCGGCGCTGCCTTCACCGCCGTGACGCCGATGATCCTGATCGCCGGTGAGTACGGGCTCCAGGCCGTATATGGTTCGATGCTCGCCGCAGGACTCTTCGGCCTGCTCGTCGCCTGGCCGTTCGCCAAGGCAGCGCGCTTCTTCCCGCCGCTGGTGAGCGGTGTGGTGATTACCGTGGTCGGCCTGGCGCTGATCGGTGTCGGCGTCAACCTTGTCGTCGGCAGCGACCCCACGGCGGCGGACTACGCGGC
>NZ_JBSGTG010000169.1:0-1762 GCF_053607285.1 Streptomyces sp. NPDC055140
AAGGTACAACCTCGCCCACCGGCACTCCGGAATAGCCATGCATACCCCCTTCGATGTGCACTTCGGCCTCGCCGACCAGCTCCGCGAGATCAGGGGCATTGCGTGATGAGGGTTGGTCCGGGTTCGCCGGTCTCGCGGGGTGACGTGCCGTCATGTCCGCTGTGTGGCAGGGAACCCCGCAGAGTAGAGCAGGCACGGTGCTGGCGATCACGTGGTTGTCGAGACCCATGAGAACCGAGCGAGACCGTGCCTGCCCGGTCTCACGTGACCCAGACAGATCTCGATCAGGCAATGCCCCTGGCGCTTCAGGGGGCGATCAGTTGCATGATTGGGACCTCGCACCGCACCGCGGCAATCGCTCCCGACTGACCAACGCCGGAGGTGTTGTCGACGAACAGCCAGGCCCCGACGTTGAACTGGTAGTCATGACCAGCCAGGACCGGGATTTCGTGGCGCATGACTCCGTCCCCGAACAGGTTTGACTCAAACGAGTCGCGCTCGTTGACGCTAACCCTTTTATGGAATTTCTGGCGAGACTCGCCTGCTTTCCATTGCCCTTCCGACATGATGGAACACTCGGTGCCGCCTTCGACGACAGCCCAGCTTCCCAAACCGTAGGCAGCCAGCTCGTAGATGCACTTCATGAACCGCCGGTCCGAGACTGCGACCAGCAGGCCGTTTCTCTCGGGCCGAATACCGATTCCGAATCCCGCATGCACCTCAACGAATCGATCACCACTGTCTGGAGCCAACGGTCCGCATGATCCCTTCATGGTCAACGTGCCGGCACTAGTGTTGTGCTGGACGAAATTCGGTGGACTACCGTCTACGCGGTGCCACGCCCAGGGGAAGTGGTACGGCGGCGTGAAGAAGGTGCGGTCATCCCTCGGTGATTCGATTTGAGCCGGAGTGTCCAGCCAGTCAATGTGCCAGTCCGGGGACGCACTGAGCAGCGGCCGCGCCTCCTCGGCCACGCGCCGAGCCTTCTCATCCTGCTCGACAAGGGCAACGAGAGGCCCGTTGAACGCATTGGCCAGCTCATCTGTGAGGGTCTCGCTTTCCAAGGCTCTATTACGCGACTCGATCGCCGGCATCGCCATGCCCTGGACCGATCGGATTGCGTCCTCGCGCTGCTGCGATGAGAGTTGTTCCTCGCCGCCAACTTCGATGACGATTTTTTCGCTCATACCTTCACGATGGCACGAACGTCTAGCAGTTGCGACATCAAGAGCGGCCTTCACCCAAGGAACATGGTTGAACACGCGGGGGATATGATTGAATCAGTCACGAAATTAATCGGCAGGTATGGCGGGTTAGACCAGAGTGACTCCCAATGGGGCAACATTTACCAGTGACGGTTCGCTGCGATATGAGGACAATTCAGCGCCTGAGGAACTGTTTCTGTGTCAATTGCTCAGCTATGGGTTCCAGTTGTCTTCGTGACGCCACGCACTGAGCAGCGGGATCTGGTGCTCGCCCTTTATGCATCCCTGACAGCCCGTGGGTTGACTGCTGGTCAACGCGTAGGGCTCAGAAGACTCCGCAGCACCGAGCATCACTGAGGCCAGTCGAGGAGGGTCTGGAATCAGGGTTATTGCATGACCGAGATCTGTGAGACTGATCCTTTGGAGTGGACACCCTGACAATGGATCTTGAGGATCCATGAAGGGATGTCCAGGTGGGACGCAAGTCTCCGTATCCGGCGGAGTTCAGGAAGGACGCCGTCGCGCTGTACCGAGCCGCGGGCAGTAGGCGGACGTAC
>NZ_JBSGTG010000170.1:0-1743 GCF_053607285.1 Streptomyces sp. NPDC055140
ACAAGCTCGTTGACATCCTTCACGTGACTATCAACGACCTTCACGACTCTGCGTCACCACCGAATGTGAGACAGGGCCGTTGATTGGACAGTCCCGGGCGTCTTGAAGTCCGGGTTTGCAGCTGACCGATTGACCGAATGACCGCCGTCTAAGGCCGCTTATTTTAGTGGTGGGCGCTGAGGGTGATCGGTAAATAGGTGGCATGTTGCTCAGGTGGCCGAAACACTGCCTCGGTGATCCCTACTGAGTTGCCTCAACTGCTGCGACCTCGTGCCCTGCAGCCCGGAGATCTCGTCGTTATCGCATCGCTGTCCGGGCCGCTTCATGCCCAGTACGAGCCCGACCTCGAGCAGGGGGTGGTCGTGCTCGAACGGATGGGATTCCGTGTACGCCGGGCCCCGCTGCTCGAAGCGGGGCGACACCGCTGGTGGAGCGCGGCGACCCCGGCGGAGATCGCCAAGGAGTTCAACGCTCTTCTGCGTGATCCTGAGGTGCGTGCCGTCATCGCGCACGACGGCGGCCAGACGGTGTTCGGCTACCTCGACCTGATTGACGTCGAGGCCATCAGGGCCGACCCCAAGCCGATCCTCGGCTATAGCGACATCTCACTGCTGCACCTTGTGCTTCACGCGCGCACAGGACTGGTCGGCTTCCATGCCGACTTGGCCACTCCTGGACTCGGCGGGCACTGGCAGGCCGCGCCCGCCGCGCGCCAAGCGGAACTCGAAAAGCTCTACTCGACGCTGCTGACCAGTACCCAGCCGATCGGTGCGCTGCCGACCACCCCCTCGTGGGAGTGCTGGCGTGCCGGTGGCGCTGAAGGTCAGTTGATCGGTGGGGTGATCAATCGGATCGCGCTGGCGCAGGCGACGCCTTACGCGCTGCCGCTCGAACGGTTCGACGGCGCGGTGCTGTTCTGGGAGGAGTTGGGTGGCCAAGCCGCGCATGTGTGGAGCTATCTCCAGGTGCTGCGGCACGCCGGCATCCTCGATCGCATCTCCGGCATGGTTGTGGGCATCCCGACCGCGATCGACGGACTCGACTCGCCCGACGCGTCGCCGACCCTGCGCGAGATAGTTCTCGACGTCCTCGGCGAGCGCGACATCCCCGTCCTGGGAAACGTCGAGGTCGGACACGCCGGACCGAATCTTCCCATGCCGGTTGGCATCCGCGTAGCTCTCGACGCGCAGCAGCGGACCTTGTCACTGCTCGAACCGGCGGTAGTCCGCTCACGGTGACCGGGCCGGGCGGCTTAGCAACGCGAACAGTCCGCATCTTCATAGGGCCTTCCCGTTGCCCACCGGGAGCGCTAAGGCTCAGGTGTTGGCCGCGCCACAGTGCAGGAGGTCGCCTTGTGGAAGCAGGTATCCGATGTCTCGTCTCTGTGGTAACTGCCCTGCCAGCGTGGATGCGTCGGTGCAACCAGAGACTTCGAAGCCGATCACCCCCAGGCTGACGGAGGCGTTCTTGAAAGTCTCGGTCCCGATGGCAGCCAGCCAGTCGTCCATCACGTTGGACGTCAACGACCCGGGACTGAAAGTCCCGGGCTTGCGCAACGGGCGCCACTGGCTGTGGTGCTGCGTTTGCGTCCTGTCCCACGCCCGGTTTTCTGGGGTGGGTCTGGGGCGGTTGACTGCACCCCGCATCTCCACAACTCTTCCGCACGGTGGCGGATGTTGCGGGAGCCGTTGCGGTCTGCGTGATCAACGAATCCGCAGGACCGGCATGCGAAGCGGGCCTGGG
>NZ_JBSGTG010000171.1:0-1739 GCF_053607285.1 Streptomyces sp. NPDC055140
GGGGCCCGTATTTCAATAACTGTCAGCGACGGGTTTCCGCGGGGGTTGTTCGGGCGTGTAGCTGTTCCAATGTGCGGGCGGGCGATCCGGGTATGGGCGTGACGAGGATCCGGTGCAGGTCCAGGAGCCGTTTTGCGTCCTGGTACTGGATGGACAGGTTGGTGCGGTTGACGCCCAGTAGTTGCGCCAGGAACGTCATGGTCATCGCTCTGCGGCGGCGGAGGATGGCTGCCAGGAGCCGGTGGGTGTGGTCCACGCTGCTGGTCTGTGGGTGGCGGTAGCTGCGCGGGCGGTGGAAGCGTCGCTGGAATGCTGCCTCGGCCATGGCGTCCCAGAAAGGCTCCGAGACCGCCACCAAATACTCGAAGGCGGTTCGTGACATGCCAGTGAGGGCCGGATCGGTGAGCATCTCGGTCAGGGCCGGGTCGGTCCGGTGTGTCGTTGCCGACGTGTCTGGCGCTCGCGGTGGAACGGGAGACAGTGTGTAGTTCCAGTCACCGTGGAAGGTGTTGGGTGTGATCGGAAGGGCGTGGAACTCGGCGGGTGTGACGCTGATGCCGAGGTCGTAGCTGCCTGTGTCCAGTTCGGCCCCGATGGTCAGGCCGGTCTTGGTTGTTGTGGCGGCGATGGTCTCGAGGACGACCTGGTAGCTGGTCAGCGGCCGCCCTCGCCAGTTCGCGGTGATGTGACAGAACATCCGGTGCTCTATCTTGTTCCATTTCGAAGTCCCCGGCGGTAGGTGACAGACCGTGATCTCCAGGCCGCTCTCTCGTGCGAAGGCGGCAAGGTTGCTTTTCCAGGTCCAGCGGCGGGGGTCGTTGGAGCCGCCGGAGTCGGCGGTGATCAGGAGCCTGCCGGCATTCGGGTGGTCCGCCCGTCCGCGGTGTTGCCACCAGCGTCGGATGGACTCCACCGCGAACTGGGCGGTGTCGTGGTCGGTGCCGACGTTGACCCAGCCGCTGTTGTTGGCAATGTCGTAGATCCCGTAGGGGATCGCCATGGGCTGGTCGTTGGTGGTGAACGTGTGGCAGTCCACCTTGATCGCGTTCTTGCCCGGGCGCCAGGTGCGACCGGGCCGGTCCCGGTTGCCGAGCCATTCCTTGGCCTTGGTGTCGACGCTGATCACCGGCTGGACGTCGTGGAGGAACGCGGCGGCGGTGGCATTCAGGTGGGTGAACTGGGCATCGCGGTCCGGATGGCTGATGCCCTCTGTTGTCTTCGCGGTTCCCTGCAGGCTGTAGCCCAGGGTGTGCAGCAGGTGTCCGACGGTTGAAGCGCTGATCGGGTGGCCCTGTGTGGTGAGGGTCGAGGCCAGGGCCCGTAACGACAGCGTGGTCCACCGCAATGGGGAGACGGGGTCGCCTCGGGTGTGCGGCTCGATCAGCGACTCCAGCGCGGGCAGCAGACCAGGGTCGGTGTCTGTCAGCCGCTTGCGGCCCGCACCTGGAGCCCGGACCCGCAGGGTCGGTGAGGAGTAACCGGCCAACTCGGCCATGCCTCGCGCGATGGTTGCAGTGCTGGTGCCGGAGGCGGCGGCGACCCGGACGATCCCGCCGCGGCCGAGGGCCGTCGCCTCACTGGCCAGGTACAACCGACGGCGGCGCTCATCGAAGTGCGGCAGGATCTGATCGAACTTGGCCCGCAGAGCACGAGCGGCAACGCGGCCTGACTGACACGGGGTCATATCTCAGATTCCCACCAACCCCCCTCTGCCGAGCACTTATTGAAATACGGGCCCC
>NZ_JBSGTG010000172.1:0-1721 GCF_053607285.1 Streptomyces sp. NPDC055140
GCTCAAGAGAGGCCCCGTGACAGTGGCGCGGCACCCGACCGAGCGCCACGTTCAGCGACTGCGGGAACTCGAAACAGCCGTAGCTGAGGCCCTGTTGGTCAGCCGAGAACACCCCGGAGCGCGTGGCGCTGTACGCCGCGCGCTTATGGCAGGCCGATCCGTCCAGGACGCGACCGCGGTCTATGGCATCGTCTGCGAGCTGTTCGAACCCCCGGTCTCCTAAGACCCGCGCACAGGAGCACCCCGGCCGCGGTACGCATGACCCGAACGTCTTCAGTCTGGGACACCAGTACTGCCAGTAACAGCGCCGGTGAAACACCCGTTCCGGGTGAGCAGCTAGTCGAAGTCCGGAGCTCACGCGGGTGCTCGCCGTGCACTGGGTTACGTAGGTAGCTCGTTCTCCCCCATCCTGGGCAGGCGCGCCGCCAGCGCGCGGCCCCGGGCATGCTTGCCGCACCCAGATCGGCTTGGTGGCCGTTCACATAACAGGAGGGGCCGAGTTGCATTTCACGGTGCTGGAGTACAAGCAGAAGGTACCGGAGGCGCCCGGCGCCTACTTGGCCAAGGACAGCTGGAACGACCTCGGGTTCTCGACCACCTTCAACCTCTTCATCCGCTTGCAAGACGGATCCGTCGTCCGTGTCGGATTTCTGAGAATCGGGAACATTGCGATGGCGCGAGACGGATGGGCTCGCACATCGGAGCGGCTGCCACCCAGCTTCACGGCGCTGGAAGCCGGCTACTTCAGCCTTGGGATGGAGGACGACTACTACGAGGCGCTGCGAATCCGCCTGCCCCAGGGCATGGCTCACGAAGTCCTCACCTCGCTGAACGACGCCGCCTACGCCTCGGAGACCGACCAAGAGGCGTCCCACATGCCAGTCTTCCGCGACTCCCTCATGCGTGGCCGTTCACGCACGGATCTGGACATTACGCGGCGCGTCGCCAGGGGCGTTCGTGCTCGCATCGTCCCCTTCAGCTGGTCGTATACACCGGAGCAAGAGGGTCTCCTGGCGGCCCACGAGTTCACATTCGGGACGAAACCAGGGGATCTGCCCTCGACCAATATTCACGCGGTCATTGGCCGCAACGGTGTCGGGAAATCAAGTCTTCTCCACGCCATCGCGTCACATGCGACAACCGGACAGATCGCCGTCGAGGCCGGATCGGGCGGCGAGGACAACAGCTTCACCAGCTGCGTCGTCATCTCCTTCAGCCCCTTCGACCGGCCCTACATCCCACCGTCCGGCGCGGGGATGCCATTCCACTACATCGGCCTCCGCCACGCCGAAGGGCTCCGCTTCAAGTCCGACGAGGAGCTACGGAAGGAGTTCGTCGACAGCTTCGCCGTCGCGCGGATCGGCGCGCGAGGTCTCCGCTGGCGACGGGCCGTGGAGACCCTCAACTACGCCGCGAGCGGCTTCCTCGACGACGACATGGACGTTATCGATGCCATGATCAGGGAGGGCCGCCCAAGAAGGCTCGACGAGGCGATGGGTGGTGTCTTCGACAGGCTGAGCTCCGGTCATGCGGTGGCACTCCTCATGGTGACTCGGCTGATCGAAGTGGTTGGCGAGCGCGCCCTGGTCCTGATCGACGAGCCCGAAACCCACTTGCACCCACCTCTGCTCGCCGCACTGACAAACGCGCTGTCCGAGCTGCTCGCCGACCGCAATGGTGTGGCGGTGGTCGCCACGCACTCTCCCGTCGTACTGCAAGAA
>NZ_JBSGTG010000173.1:0-1704 GCF_053607285.1 Streptomyces sp. NPDC055140
TGGCAGTCCGCTAAGGCGTTCGATGTTGACGGCGATGGCCGTCAGGACGTGCTGGATGTGGGCTTTTCCCTGTCCGCGGTAGCGGCAGCGTCGCATGCCGTATCCGTGGGCGAACTCGTTGACCGTGCCCTCCACTCCGGAGCGGACCGCGTAGCGGGTCTTCCACTCGGGTGTCTGTTGCTCGGTGCGGACGCGAAGTTGCAGGTCGCGGAGTTCTCGTGGGGGAAAGCCCACGGTGCGGGTGCTTTCGCGGGAGGTGGTGCACTGGGTGCGGGCCGGGCAGGGCTGGCACTGGCTTTTGGTGAACCTGGCCACGATCAGCGGGGCCGCAGTGGGTGAGGATGTCGGGTAGGGGCCGTGCCAGCCCTGGCTGACCTGGCCCTGGGGACAGGTGACCTGCTGGCGGTCGTAGTCGATGTGGAAGTCGTCCCGGGCGAAGCCCTCGTCCCGGCGGTGTTGCCGGGTGGGGTTGCTCCGGAGTGGTCCGGAGACGGTGACCTGGTGTTCACGGGTGGCTTGTTCCAGGTGGGGCAGGGAGGTGTAGCCGGCGTCGACCAAGTGCTCGGCGGGCAGCAGGCCGCGGCGGCGCAGACGCGTGTGGATACCGGGCAGGACCTGGCTGTCGTGTGTGGTGGCCGCGGTGGTGGCCACATCCGTGATCACGTTGGCGCCGTCGGGGGCACAGGTCTCGGTCAGGTGAGCGGAGAACCCCTTCCAGCTGATGATGTGTCCGTGCCGTGCGTAGCGGGCCGAGGTGTCGTAGGGAGAGACGACCGCCCGGGACGAGGGCGGCAGCCCGGGCCCGTCTTCCTTCTCGGCGGTGCGCCAGCGCAGGTGTCCTGCGGCGTCACGGTGGTAGTTCTGCAGCATGATCTGGCGCAGGGCCTGGATACGAGGGCCGGACGTGCGGTCCGCTCCATGCCGGTAGAGGTGTTCCAGGAGCCGGACGGCGTCGTTTCCGGTGGCAAGAATCCTGGTCTTGGGCTTGGTGGGGTTCTTGCCCAGACGGACCGGCCGGCCGTAGCGGCGCCCCCAGTCCTCATCGACCAGCTCGTCCAGCAGGTGAGGGGAGGTGCCGGCGACTTCTTCCAGTGCGGCGCGGACTGCCTCGGTGATCAGCTCCAGGCGGGTCAGGTCACGCACCGCGGCCAGGACATGGGTGGAGTCGGTGCGCTGGGTGGTGCGCTCGTGCACCAGGCCGGCCTCCTTGAGGCGGGCCAGCGCGAGGTCGAGGAGGCGGTCAGCACGGTCGCCTTCGGCGAGACGGTCGCGGAAATCGGCCAGCACGCTGTGGTGGAACCCGGGGTCATCCAGTTCCATGGCCATCGCGTACTTGAAGTCGATACGGCAGCGGACCGCCTCGGCGGCCTGCCGGTCCGACAGGCCGAGCAGGAACTGCAGCACACAGACGGTAGCCAGTTGAGCAGGCGAGAGACCCGGACGCCCGTCACGCGGGTACCAGTCGGCGAAGTCCTCGTCACACCACAGCCCGTCCAGCCGGTCGCGCACCCATATCGCCGTCGTGCCGCCCGGGTTGCTCGCCCGCGCGACCTGCGCAGTCAGAGGCGGGACCTGCTCACCGGAACGTGGGCGGAGGGACAACGGGCACCTCGACAGCTGCATCGGTCATCGGAACTACCCGAGCATGCCCGTTGACCATGCTGTCGCACCGCGAAACTCCAAGATCCCCGACAGAGTCAAGCT
>NZ_JBSGTG010000174.1:0-707 GCF_053607285.1 Streptomyces sp. NPDC055140
GCCTAGAGGAGGTCGTTCAGGGTCCGGCGCGAGTAGCCCAGGGCGCTCGCGGCCGTCGTGGCGTTGCCGTCGTGCGCCAGGTACACCGTCTTGGCGGCGTTCCGTCGGCTGGTGCGGATCTCCTGCTGGACCGTCTCGCGCACGAGGGGGCCGATGACGCGGGCGGCGTGCTCGTACTCGGTCGCGACGTCGCGCATCTCCCAGGAGGCTGCCGCCTGACGGGCGGGGTCCGACCCGGGGTCCGGCGCCTCGAAGCTGAGCACGTCCGTGAGGTCACGGGCAGCGCGGGCGGCGCGGGCAAGCAGCGGCAGCTCGTCCTCGCCCGCCAGCAGCGACCAGTGAGCCCGGTAGATGAGGAGAGCGGCATGCTGGGAGGTGCACTTCACCCACTGGTCCGGCTCGCTGTCGTACTGCGAGGTGGTGGACAACAGCCACTGGCCGCGCCGGGTCACCCACAGGCTGAACGCGCGCCTCTCCTCACGCAGCGACTCGTCGTCCTGGTCCAGGACCCTCTGGGTGGTGCCGAGGTCGAACCACCGCGCCTTCCGCCAGGGGAGGTCCTCCTCCACGGAGGTGACGTCATCCACGGCGCCGGTGATCACGGCCCACTCGACGTCGTCGCCGGGCAGGGTCGGTTGCCCCTCCTCGTCCGGGATCGAGTAGTCCGCCGTGGCGAGCAGAGCACGCGTCGCCTCGTCGTCCAGCTC
>NZ_JBSGTG010000174.1:717-1701 GCF_053607285.1 Streptomyces sp. NPDC055140
GGCCACATCTTCCCAAGTGAGCCCGGTCAGCCTCTCCGACAGCGTCAGCCCGTGGTGCACGTGGCAGTCCCAGCCGTCCTCTCCGAGGACGATCGCGGTCTCACCATGCCTGCTCCCACGCTCAAACAGCTCCTTCAGCAGCTCGGCACTGATGGTCAGAGCCATGGTGCGTCCCCCAGGGGAGTTGAAGTGTCGGAGTACCCCGACACTTCAACTGTAGGGGTACCCCGACAGTCATGCAAGAGGTGGCACTCCTCTGGGTGTTGAGTGAGTGGAGGTTCGTCCTCCAGGCGTGGCCGACCTGCCTGACAGCCCTCGGATACTCGTTAGGCAAGTTCGAAACCGTTTACATCCCTGACCTGCCTGACGCTTCGCAGGCACCCGAGATATCGGTGAGTTCGCCGTTGATGGACTCAGGGGCGTCGAAGAACGGCCGCGCCGATCGGCCTGGGGCGTCGGCGAGATCCACAACCTGTACGCGCACGGGAGCAGTGAACTGCGCCCGAGCCCGGTCCCGGTGGGGTGGCATGAACCGGGCGCGGTCTGAAGCTTCGTGGACTCTCCCCAGCACGTTCTGCTCGGGCACGCCGCTCACATGTTGGAGACGGCCTGTCATGAACTCCCCTTGGGGCGGACGCTCGTGGAGCCGGGGCCGGTTATAGGTTGTCGGCATGGCCGCTGCTCCCTCGCGCAGATCCTCTTTCCGAACCGCCGAGTATTGGGCGGCGCTCGAGGTCATCGCGGACGACCTGATCAACCAAGCCGCGTCTCACACCCCGCACCCCTCCGGGGATGCGCGAGGCACCCTCCAGAGGTTGTCGAGCCGCGGGTTCGGCCCCGTGAGCCTCTTCGACCTGTGCGCTCTGTTGATCCTGGCCGCACCCGGCTCACCAGATGAGCGCTGCGGCACTGGTGTCCAAGCTCCAGCGATTCCGCCGCCCACCGTATCGATGTCGGCCGCACCGGTTGGCGATCCGAGCGGTG
>NZ_JBSGTG010000175.1:0-1683 GCF_053607285.1 Streptomyces sp. NPDC055140
GCCTGCATCGACCACCCCGACCTGATCGCGCAGAACGTCCGCGTCACGGGCGTCGGACACCTCGCGCTCCCCGTCCCTCGCCCTCGCCGCTGAACACGGCGTACGCGCCGATCGCGAGGATCACCGCGAGTCCGCTGACCTCGACCAGGGTCAGGACGACGTTCGCCTTCACCGACTCTGCGACCCCGCGGAGGTTGATCGCGGCGAGGGCGAGGACGAACAGGATCGCGATCAGGGTCGGCGACACCGCGGAGCCGTCGGGGGCGCTCATCTACGCGGCGGACCAGTCCGCGCGTCCAGACGCGGATCCCGCTGTCGAGGGCGTGCGCGAAGACGAACGAGCCGCCCTCGTCGACGGGCACAACGAGGACGTGGTCAAAGGTGGTCATCGAGGGGATCTCCTCAGCGGCGGCGGACGAATGCGGCCGGGGATCCGGGCGCGCTCGGTCAGCCCGGTCGGAACGGGCTGCATCCCCGCCGCTGCGGGGCCCAAAAGGGGGAGTCCGACGAGGTCTCCGGAAAGAAGCCTACCGAGGGCCGCGAGCGGTGCGCAGGTGCTGCAGCCCGAAGAACTCGAGCTCCCGGGGCTTGCGTCCCGTCGACGAGCCGCCATAAGCGCGGTACACGTTCATAGACTCCCGGCTCATGAACTCTGAAGTCTTTACGGCAGTTGTTGGTGCCCCGGCCGTCCTGATCACCGCCGCTGCAGCCTGGGCCGCAGGGCGATCACAGAGCCACGGTACCTATCGCGGCTCGGTGGACGCGGTCCGCAGGGCATCCCAGCGCGAGGCCTACGCCGAGCTCTACCGAGCGGCTCGGCGCTTCATCATCGTCTTTGATGCTGTCGACTTCGCAGGAGATAGGACGATGGCAGGCGAGATAACTCCGGCTTTAGATGCGCTCGAGCACGCGGCCGACATGGTGTCACTCGAAGGTCCCGAGAACCTGGCGACCCTGGCTGAACGCATCTTCGACAATGCACGTCGCCTAGGAGGGCAAAGACTCCCGTCGGGGGCTCGCATCAGAGTGATCAACACTGACACACCCGAGGGCATGCGGATGCGAAACGAGGCAGTCTCCGCCCTCAGCAGCGACCTTCCAGCGCTTCTAAAAGAGGCGCGCCGATATCTGAATGGAGGTCCATCCCGGTGACCGACCGCGGTCGAGGTGGCGTGTTGAGGAACGGCTCCGGCATGCCTCAACACGTCACCTCGGGCCGGGTCAGGCCGATCGGTGTTCGGCATCGCGCACAGCGATTCCCGCGAGCGGATCGGCAAAGTCCACAGGCGAGCTCCTCGACTCAGGGCAACGGAGCGGTCAACCGTACCGGGTGCAGACGCCTGCTGAGCCGACCACGTCGATGGGAGGTACGGCATCGCGTATGCGGCTCGGCGCTGACTCGTTGTCGGTGGTGGTGCCTATCGTGGCGGTCGTAGAGAAATCACAACTCAGCACCACGGGGGATACATGTCTGCGACCAGCATCGTTATGCCCGCGCACGCGCTGCCTGCGTCGATCACGCACGAGGCGACCCGCCGCCGCCTCACCGGGGCCGGGTTGCCCGCAGAGCACGGGTTGATGAGGTTCGGGCCGCTTGCCGAGTCCCGACTGGTGCCCGTCCTGGCTCTTCTTGCCGAGGGGGCGGACGCCGGCAAGCTCGATCCGTATGTCGCGGACCTGCTG
>NZ_JBSGTG010000176.1:0-1678 GCF_053607285.1 Streptomyces sp. NPDC055140
GGGGTGCGGGGCACACGGTCGAGCAGAATGGCGTTACTTGTTCGCCGCGAAACGCAGCAGGCTGCGCTCGTCTCCCTGCTTGACGGTGCCTCGCTCGTTGATGACTTCCAGCTTCCACGCGGTCCCGACGCGGAATGCCTTCGCGACGGCGATCGCGTTGCCGTTGCCGAGAAGCGAGGGCCAGATGTCGGCGACCTGCTGAGTGGCGCCGCCGGTGCTGTCGTAGACCTTGAAGGACACGTTCGCGGCCTTGTTCAAGTCGCTGCCCTTCTTGAAGGCGGCGCAGACGAACACGATGCTGGTGACGTTCGGCGGGATCGTGTCGAAGGTGACTTCGATCAGTTCGTCATCACCGTCTCCGCGTCCCGTCTGATTGTCTCCGGTGGAGGTGACGGCGCCGTTCCCGAGCGGGTTGGTCACGTCCAGGCCGGCGAAACGGACCGGGTCGTTGCCGTTCATGAGGATGGCGAACGCGTCCAGGTCGGTGCCGCGGGCCTTGCGCAGCGCGCCCAGGATGGCGCCGCTTCCCCCGGCAGTGGTGTCCCAGGAGGCGCCGATGCCCATCTTCGTCACGCCGTCGAGGTCGGCGGCGCCGTCCGCCTTGGTCAGGGTGACGATGCCGGGCGTGGCGGGAGTGGTCATGGTTGTGAACCTTTCCGGTGTAAGGGATGTGTTCCGAGCTGCAGGGCCTGGTCAGGCCGTGCTCAATCACCATGGCTGGGAGGAGAGTTAGCGGCGCAACCCCGATTGGGACACCATCAGCCGCTCGGGGGGATGGCCAGCTCGACCGTACGTAGGGGGTTCGGCGTTGGAGCCTGACTGTCTCGCTCCTCCCGCGTCCTGGCACGGCGATCAAGTGCTGCATCCCTCAGAGTGGAATCGGTTCCAGTGATGCCGATGCGTCGGCTGTTGGTCCGCTCTCAGGGCACGGCGAGCCTGCTGTGTTGCGGCGCTGGTTGCGGTCGGGCGGGGTTCTGTCCCGCAGGGTGGATTCGCGATCGGGGTAGGCGTCCCCCGCCTGCTGGAATTCGTTGCCGGGCTCGGCCCCGCCGCGCCCTGGACGTCCGCCGCGCTGGGCGGACTCCTGGGCGGAGCGACTGAAGCGACCGATGTAGCGGGTTGTCTCGGCGAGCGGCGGTGGGTCATCTCGGTCCGCACGCACGGAAGCGCCCCCTGGTGGTGCACCCGTGTCGGATGCACCTCCAGGGGGCGCCGGGCCGGCGAGGCCGACCGGTCTGGTCTCTAGGCGGAGAGGGCTTCGGCGTGGACTTCCTCCACGTGAAGGTGGTAGCGGGCCATTTGGGCGGGCTTGGTGTCCGGCTTGAGTTCGAGGAGGCCGCCGCAGGTGCAGGCGAGGGCACTTTCCGGTCCCTCAGGCGGCTCGAGGATCGGGCTGTGGCCGGGGTGGAAGTCGTTCTCCTGCGGGTTGGTCGGGGCTGCGGTCAAGGAGGTGGTCATCAGAGGGCTCGTTTCGTGGGTAGGCGGTGAGTAGCGGGGCGGAGTGGGGGTGCTAGGTGACCGTTGCGAGGTACTGGTCGGCTGCGGCCGGACCGAGGTGCCGGCGCAGGGCGTCGCCGCGGCGCCAGGTGACGGGCCCGTCGAGTGCGTCCAGCATGCGGGCTGCGGCGATGATGGCGTTCAGGGTGTAGTCCTGTTTGAAGCTGTGGCCGATGCGTCG
>NZ_JBSGTG010000177.1:0-1674 GCF_053607285.1 Streptomyces sp. NPDC055140
GGACAAAGCGTGGTTCTCGAACCCCGGTCTCGCAATCATCGACCGCAGCCTGGACACGCTACGCGAGCACTTCGGCCACCACCCACAGGCCTTGGTCCGCGTCGCCCTGCGATACAGCCTCCAACAGGCCGATCACACAGCGGTGGTCGTCGGCTTCACCACTGCCGAGCAGATCCGCGAGAACTACTCCTGCCTCGGTGAACCACTCACGCAGGAGGAGCTCGCGTTCGTCGACGACACCTACGGCCGGATCCGAGACGAACTCCACACCGCTGGTGACGCCTACCGCCGGGTGGAGGTACCGGCGTGAGCCGCGGATCGGAAACACGGGCCAACGTCCGGTCTATCGATCAACGGCCCGCCCGCGCCGTGACCTGGCAGCCGACTGCCTTCAGCGGGCCCCCAACGCTGCGCTTCGTCGCGGAACGCCACAGCGAGCCCCGGCACGTCGCCGAGCCGCACCCGCCTCTCGCGGAACTACTCGACGCCGCCGACAACGCCTTCGGCATCTCCTGCCCGAGCGCATTCCCAAGCGCGCTGCCTCCCGGCCAGTCAGCGCCTCTCCTCGCACACAACCCCGGAGGACTCACATGGAAATGATCCAGCAGGCGCTGCTCAACAGCGCCCCGTACTGGGCTGCGGAACAAGAAATCGCCCTGCGCTATTTCGGCTCAAGCGCCAGGAACATCAGGTCCGACAAGATTTGGGTCGGGCACCAGATGTTCAAGGAGTGGACCGGCAGCGGCGTCTACGGCCCCCGGAACACGACCGTGGCGAGCATGATCGCCGAAGTGGCCGAAGAAGTGGCGCCACTGGGCCACGGGGCGGTCGCCCCCTCGCCGCTGAAAAGCACCTACACCAAGCTGAGCTTCGCCTCCGACGAACTCCGGCACTACGCCCAGCTGCACGACCTGTTCCTGCTCATCGACTCCACCACGCCCCCGCCGGCGATCGCTGAACTCGGAAAGCTGAGGGAGGGAGCCGCCCTCACCGACCTGCGACTGAGCTACCGCGACGACAAGCTCGGCGCCATCGCGGTCGACCTGTCCGAGGGAGGCGGCCTGGGCCTCTACTTCGGGATCCGCTCCGCGAAGAACCTGCTGGACCCCTCCAACGAGGTAGACCGCGAGATCCTCGCGGTGGCTAGTCGAACGATCGAGGACGAGACGCGGCACCTGCTCGGCCGCTTCAAGGCCGCGCGTGAAGCAGGACTGAACCAGAAGGAGTGGGCCCGTGTCTCCGAGATCCTGGAGGAAATCTCCCGCCAGAAGCTCCTGGAGCGCAACGAGCAGTTCGGCGGCATGCTCACGGCCCAGGAAATGGAAACCGCCTGCGCGAGTGAGAACCATGCCCGAACCGCGGGTTTCCTGACGGACCACCTCGGCTTCGTCCTGGACTACCTGGGAATGAGCCCAGTTGATCTCTGACGCTCACACGTTCGCGCAGCAGGTGCTTGCCGCGCATCGGATCGAATCCCCCTCGAGCACGGTCTTCAGCTACGGCACGCGACGGCGCATTGTCGTAGGACTGGGCAGCGCAGGGCAGCTGACGGTCGCCCAAGGGTTGTGCTCGTTGTGGCGTACCCGCCCGCCCCGCCACGAACCCACAACCCCCCCCTCCCAGCAACCAGGGGACCACAACAAACTCAATGCGGCCCCCAGCCCCGTGGTCATG
>NZ_JBSGTG010000178.1:0-1669 GCF_053607285.1 Streptomyces sp. NPDC055140
GGGTGAGGCCATGCCGTTGCTGATGAGTGTGATCGGTCCGTGGCTGCGCTACGCGTGGATCAAGCCCGGGGACAGCATCAAGCGAACGTTGATCGTCGAAGAGGCGTGGCACATCCTCTCTCACCGGCCTGTGGCCAGGCTTTTTGAGGAATTCGTGCGGTACGGGCGGCGGCTTGGTCTGTCGTTCTGGGCGATCCTGCACCATCTCGGCGACCTGATGGTCGATGAGGCACCCGAGGCCGCGGCCATCTTGAAGCTCACCGCCACCCGGGTGCTCTACCACATGGACAAATCCGAGGCCGACATCACGGCGGACTACCTGCAACTGCCCGACTGGGCGCGCGAGGCGCTGGTCGACGGCGCGAGCCGGTGCTCTCCGGGGCGGGCCGTGTGGCAGGTGGGTAACCGGATGCACTTGGTGGAGCACATCCGCAGTGCCACCGAGTCGGAGCTGACCAACACCAACCGCAAGATGACCGAGGCCAGCTCCGGGAGCCAGGGGCCCGCGGCACCGCTCATCTCGATGCGAAAGAGCGCTGCGTGATGACCGATTCGAGTATTCACAAGGCCGACGCCGACTCCATGGCCGAGTACCTGCAGCTGCCCGGCTGGGCGCGCGTGGCCCTGATGGGCGGCGCCAGCCGTCCACGCAGCGGGCCCGGCCCTGAACCGATCCCGGCCCGATCCGCTGGGAGCGATGGGACATCCGCCGGTGGGGGTGCACGGTAGTGGCCGGGGTTGTCACCCCGCACTCGGGCAACCGCCTGCATGTCTACAAGGACGCCTGGTGGATCGCCCTGTGCGTGACCGCAGTTGCGCTCACTCTCTGGGCCTGGGCGGGCGCCGTCCTTTCCGGTCTGCTCGCACACGCCTCGCCCGCCATGGTGTCGTGGAACGAGACGGCATCCGCCATTCCCGCCCTGGTGACAGATCCGCTGCACCCGCAGGACGCCTACCCGGCGGGGGCCGGGGTGGGCGGCCCGTTCGCCTTCTACCCGCCCTTCCTCGCCGCGGCGACCGGCTCCTGCTGGGGCGCCCGTGCAGGATGGCGGCGCTGGAGGTCAATGCGGGACGAGGGCACCGACGGGCTGGCCACCACCGGACAGCTCGAAGACGCCATGGGCGAGGCCAAGGCCCTGTCCCGGCTTGGCGCGCTGCGACCGAGCCTGGCCACACCGCGGCCCTCTCTCGACAAGGCGGCCGCACCCGCGAGAGCGCTTCCCTGGCGCTCCAGCGCGCCGCCGAAAGTAACCGACGTCCCGGTGACCGAGGTCGCTGTCTTCTGCGGCACCGCCGTCCCGACCGGCGTGAAGTTGTACATCCCGTTCGAGGAGACCGTCCTGATCGTCGCTCCTCCCCGCGAGGGCAAGACGTCACAGTTGATCATGCCGTGGATTCTCGACTTCCCCGGCAGTGTGCTGGCTACCTCCTCCAAGACGGACGTGCTGTACGCGACGGCCAAGGCCCGCGAGAAGTACGGGCCTGTCATGGTGCTCGACCCGACGGGCCTGTCCAACTGGCCGCTGCAACTGCAGTGGGCCATCACAGACGGCTGCGAGGACTTCACCGTCGCCCGCAAGCGTGCCGAGACCCTTACCGGCACCGCGAAATCGGATGAAGGGACCAAAAACGGCGGGTACTTTGTCATGAATGCCCAAATGCTCATGAC
>NZ_JBSGTG010000179.1:0-1645 GCF_053607285.1 Streptomyces sp. NPDC055140
GGCCCTGTCTCATATTCGGTGGTGACGGATCGTGTCGCTATCCGAGGAGGATGCGGTGGCGGAGCAGGGTGAAGCCTGCTCGTCCGTGCATCTGGCGTGCGATCCGCTTGGTCTTGGTGTTGACGCCCTCGGTGGGGCCGTTGCTGTACGGAAGCGTGAGCGCGGCGATCACGGCGTCGCGGTCTCGATCCAGACCGCGGGTGAAAGCGTGCAGATGAGGCAGATCGGCTGTGCGGACCTGGGCGATCCATGGATCGAGCTGGGCGGCATGTTCTGGGCGAGGAGTCAGGAGTTCGGCGAAGTCCCCGATGCAGGCGGCCAGTTGGGTCATCTCATGGCAGGCGGCGGTGAGCCGGGCCAGAAGATCGCGATACTCGGTCTTGAGGTTGTCCGGCCGGGTGAGGATCATCCGAGCGAGGCGGCGCGGGGAGATGTGGCTGCGGTCGGCGTCCGCACGGCCCTGGTTGATGTACTTGTGCAGGAGGTTCAGGCAGCCGGTGAACCCGAGGGCCTTGATCTCTTCGAAGAGGTGCTGGACGGGGACGCCGGGGTCCTCGGCCCGGCGTTTACGCAGGTGCTCGCGGTAGGGATCGACGAGGCTGGCGCGATACTTGGGGACGCGGAGCATGCGCTCGGGCCGATCGGCTCGCGCGTAGCGTTTGACGGTGTTCAGGGCCAGTTCCAGTCGGCGGGCGCATTCGAGCAGGCCCACGCCTTGATCGAGCAGGTTGTGGACCTGGTGCCAGCGTTCCAGGGTCGTCTGCGCGCGGGGTCCCTCGTAGATGGGCGCGTCCAGTAGCGTGGCCCAGCAGGTGCTGTGTGCCTTGACCTCGCTCAAGACGGCTTCGCACAGGTTGTGCCACAGATGCCACCGATCACCGACCTGCGTCGCACGGGGCAGGGCACGGCGGATGGCCTCGGCGTAGGTCGCGGAGCCGTCGCGGCACACGACGTCGATGCCCGGATGTTCACGTAGCCACGCCTCCAGGGTGTCTGCCGTGCGGTCGGGCAGCACGTCGATCCGCTCATGCGTCTCGGCATCGATGATCACGGTGGCGTAGCGGTGACGCCGGCGCAGAGCGAAGTCGTCGACGCCGATTACACGGGGCGTCCGCCCTGCGGGCAGCGGGATGCGCAACAGGGCACGCAGAGCCGTGTGACGCGAGACGCCCGCCGCGAGTATGGCCAGTAAACGTGCCCCCGCCCGGCCCGCTAACTCCTTGACCACTGCCTTGACTTGCCTGGTCAGGCGAGTGGTGCGTCGCTGGTATCGGTCCAGGACTCCGGGCACCTGCTCGCGGAAAGTATGTCGGCAGCCGCGAGTGGGGCACACCAGACGCCGCACCCGCACACGGACCACCACCCGTCGGCTGTCGACCGGTACGTCGGCCACCGTCCGCCAGTGGTAGCCGTGCACGCGCCCCGACGACGCCCCGCACACCGGGCAGACCGCCGTGTCCTGCGGCGTTCGTGCCCGCACCACGATCCGCTCGCCCTCGTCGGCCACATCCTCGATGACCAGCGGGGACAGGCCCGAAAACACCATCTGGACAAGCTCGTTGACATCCTTCACGTGACTATCAACGACCTTCACGACTCTGCGTCACCACCGAATGTGAGACAGGGCCGTTGATTGGACAGTCCC
>NZ_JBSGTG010000180.1:0-1645 GCF_053607285.1 Streptomyces sp. NPDC055140
GTCTGCACAACCTCAACCTCGCTGGATAGAGGGGTAGCTCACGGCGCAGTCAGCCATGCCCCTGGCCCAAGATCCTTTTGCGGGACAACCCTTAGTGCCGCAACGGGATGGGTTGATGGCCACGGCACAGGTGTTGCCGTCAAGCCTCCGCGCCCTTGGGGGAGTTGGAACCCCGAGGGGCACCTACTGTCAGTGCGGTGCGTCAGATTGGTTCAGCGGTCACAGGGCCTTCCCGGAAACGGAGACGGCCCCCTGGGCCGCGTCAGCTCGGCTCTGCCTGGGTCGATGGCAGATGGGATGGGAGCTCCCCGCACACGCCACCAATCGGCCGGCACCCGCGAACGGCGCCCCCGCCATCCTGGAGCCTGAGCGCCCCCGCCGGAACTCGGCGGTGATCACAAGGGGCTGTCGTTCGGGATCGGAGGGTAGCGCGTGCTGGCCCTGGCCTCGCGTCACGCGGGAGTACCGCTTTAGGAGCGCGGTAGGGCGGTTACGGGACCGAGCTGCGGGTTCCCTGGTCTGGCGCAGTGCGGCCGTACTGCCCGCTGCGTGCCGCGATTCCCCGTGAGCCCCCGCCCGTTCTGGCACGAGAGTGGCACGGTCGGAGATGAGGTGGATGGAGTGGCTTGGGCTAAACGCCCATTAGCTGCCACCGTCGTTCATGGTGGGCCGGTCGTCAGGACGGGGCTGTCGTTGGTTGGCCGACCGGAAGCCCATCACGTGCCCAAAGACGTACGCCGAGGAGATCAGTATTGCAGCCAGCGGGATCCGCGCCCATGGGTCGTCGATCGCTTTCCATGCCAGCATGATCAACAGGTAGCCCGTCGCCGCCACCTGGAGCCACCAGACAACGCCTCTCCGGTTCCGCTCGGTCATTGAACCCCTCCTCGTTCGGCACAATGTGGCGTGGTCGATGGATTTCTAATGCCCGGGTCAATCCTTCGCAGGTCGATCAACGGGGACGTCGACCTCGGCCAACCCGCTTTGTGCCTCGACTGGCTGTCTACTGAGGTCCAGCGTCGACCGCGGCTGTTTCGCGCCTGCGGGTGTCAGCTGCTGACGTCAGGAACGGAGGTGTTCGACGAGTTCGGGCTACTTGCACGCCGGATCATGTCCACCACCTGCACCGCCTGCTTCGGGTGGGCCCATAGCCGCACAGGCCCTACAGACGATTCGCACTCGATCACCAGCGCTCTGTCCGGGAGCCACAACATTTCGCGGGAGGTCATTTCGCGTGCGCGGATGTAGCGCAGATCTGTCGGGAGTGCACGCAGCCGCGTCCACGGCCAGCGAGGTATCCATCGGAACTCGCCTCCGGCCAGTACGCGACCGAGGCTGTAGCGTCGCCCTTCGTCCGGCAGGTTGGCCCCGACCGGGAAGAGGACTGCTTCCCCTGCTTCGGCCCGAGCGGCTGTTCGCCGCGCTCGCCGTTCCATGAGAAACGCCCCGATCACCGTGCCGAGGAAGACACTGACCCCTGTAATCATGCGCGCAGTAGAACAGGTGGCCAGCTACTGAGGATTTCGGCTTGTCGTCGGGTGGTGACGGTCCATGATCCCTGCGGTATGCCCGTGGGGTGAGGTATCCGGAGGGTGGGGGCCTGACCGCTGAGCGGCGGGCGTTTCGTGAGGGGATCCGGCTTCAG
>NZ_JBSGTG010000181.1:0-255 GCF_053607285.1 Streptomyces sp. NPDC055140
TGCCGTCAAGGACCTCTTCGCTGTTGCCGGACAGCGGATCGGCGGGGGCAACCCGCAGTGGCTGGCCGATGCGCCGATGGAACACCGACATGCCGACGCAGTAAGGGAATTGATCGGCGCGGGCGCCCAGCTCGCCGGGATCGCCCAAAGCGACGAACTAGCCTTCAGTCTCGCCGGGACCAACATCCACTACGGCACCCCCGTCAACCCCGCCGCCCCCGGCCGGATCACCGGCGGCTCCAGCAGCGGCCCGGC
>NZ_JBSGTG010000181.1:265-1633 GCF_053607285.1 Streptomyces sp. NPDC055140
GTTGGGTGGATCTGGGGCTGGCCACGGACACCGCGGGCTCGATCCGGGTCCCCGCCTCCTACTGCGGCCTCTACGGCTGGCGCCCCACCCACGGAGCCGTCCCCACCGGCGGCCTGCTCTCGCTGGCCCCGTCCTTCGACACGGCGGGACTGCTCGCCCGGGATCCCTACCTGCTGCGTACAGCGGCGAAGGTGCTCCTGCCCCGGGACGACGAAGCCCCGATGACCACGCTTCTGGTCGACGACGCCCTCACCGCGCTCGCCGAACCCGAGGTCCAGGCATCCTTCGAGGCCGCATGCCGGGCGCTTTCCCTCCGTATCGGCCTGGACCTCGTACGGACCGACACCGGCATGGCCCCACAGCTGGAGGAGTGGCTGCCCGCCTTCCGTACCGTCCAGGCGGCCGAGGCTTGGGCCGCGCACGGGGAGTGGATCGAGAAGCACCCAGGCGCGCTGGAGGCCGACATCGAGGCCCGGTTCGCCGGGGGGAGCCAGGTCGCGGAGGGTGAAGTGCGTGATGCCACCTCCGGGCTCCTGTCCGCCCGTTCGGTCATCGTCGAAGCCCTCCCGCCCGGCGTCCTCCACGTCTACGACCAGGAGGGAACCGGAGGCGGCCTCGGCTCCCAACTGCCCACCGGCGCAAAGGTCCTGGAACGCGACAGCGCGTCCGCCGACATCACCGCACCCCTCTTCGCGGCACCCGGCGACCTGCACATCGCCAAGTACCGCATGAGCGGCTTCCAGGACACCGAACTCGACAGCGTCCTGCGCAATCTCCGCGCCGACACGCTCCTTTTCGCCGGAGTCAACGCCGACCAGTGCGTCCTCGCCACCCTCATGGACGCAGCCAGCCTCGGCTACGACGTGCTGATGCTGGAGGACGCGGTGGCCACCACCTCACCCGCGTACTGCATGGACGCCACCGTCTACAACGTCCGCCAGTGCTTCGGCTTCACCCTCACCGCCACCGACCTCCAGGAAGCGCTGTGACCCTCCTCCAACCCCACCGGGGCCCCGTCGACGGCGACCACTACCTGCCCGCAGACCCAGCCGCGGTCCACTGGGGTCTGCTCCCCAACGCCCACTCCAATCCGGCCCTTTCCCAGTGGGCAGCGTTGCCGGACAGGAAGCCGCCGCACGAGCACTTGCCGCCCGGGTGCTGGCCGGCGAGCTGAGGCCACGCGAGCTGGTCTTCCGGATCCGCCAGCGCTTTGGGCACGAACTGCCCTTGGTCGAACGACTGGCCAACCTGGACGACGAGTACGACATCCTCGAATACGGCGACAGGACACCGGCACAGGTCGACGCCGACGTCTTGGCCGAAGCTCTTCGGCTCACTCAGCATCCTCGTGTTACCCCCGAACCACGG
>NZ_JBSGTG010000182.1:0-1630 GCF_053607285.1 Streptomyces sp. NPDC055140
GGCCCGTCTCTCCCCGCGCCCCGCGCGCCGCCGCCGCCGGGCCGCCCCGCCCCCCCACGGCTCCGGCCCGTGGACAGGTGGTGCGGCCGGGGACGCTAAGCGGGCGTCGGCCGTTGCTGCCTCCGCCGCCGGGTGTCCGGCGCCCGGAGCCGACGCTGTTCGATGCGGACTCGTCGGAGTAGGTCCGCCTGCCGCGCGGTTTGGCCGGCGGACCGGTCAGCCGCGGGGGCTCCCGGCACGGGATGCCTGAACGAAGCGCGCATCGGCCACGACGAGACCGGGACCGACGCGCCAGCGACCACACCGGGCCCGGCCCGATCGCGGCAGCAGGTGACCCCCGCCCGCCCATCTCCGGTTCTGCAGGGCCGCGTACGCGCCTGCCATCCGTGACGGCGGCGGTACGGCGGCCCGCCCCGTGATCGGCCGGGAGACGGCAGCGTGGGCCCCGCCGGGCACCCCTCCCTCCCCGCCAGCCGTCTTTTCACCGCCCCACGCTCGTCGCAGCCGCGTGAGGGGAGGCCACGGAGGATTACGGGCCCTAGGCGTCCCTGTACGGCCCGCTGACGGCCGCTCAGCGGGCCGTACGGCTCTCGGGCCGCCGGAACGCCGGACAGGGCCGGAGACTGGCGCGTGCGGGCCGTGGGCACGGAAAAGCCCCGCCGGGGTCCGGCGGGGCTTCGTCGTACGGCGGTCAGTTGCTGCGGTGCACGCGCCAACGGCCAGCGGGCGCCACGGACTCGCCAACCTCGACCGGCTCGCCCTCTGCGTCGACGTAGATGTTCCGGCTGAGAGCGACCGGGGAGCCCGGGGCGATCCCGAGGAGCTGTGCGTGCTCCTCGGTCGCCGCGTCGGCGGTGCTGGCCTCCTCGGAGGCGACGGCCCGGCGGCCGGTGGCCGCCTCGATGGCGGACGGCGTCCCGCCGGTGATCCGGTCCGTGGACAGGAGCGCGGGAACGGCGGCGGCCAGCTCGCCCGCGAACCAGCTGGTGCTCGTCGACACAGGGTCGGCGTCGGCGTTGTGGGTGACGCGCTGGCGCCGGACGGCCTGGCCGCCGGGCTCGATGCCGAGGAGACCGGCCACCCACTCCGGCGGCTCGGCCAGGTCGGCGCCCGTGATGACCGCGTACTCGCCGTCGGCGTAGATCCGGCCCGTCGTGAGCGCGGCCTCCAGGCGGTCGGCGGCGGTGCGGTGCAGGGTCCGCCGGGTGCTCACCGTGGTGGCCGCGCCCTGCCGCGCCTCGGCCAGGCCCTCGTCCTTGAGCGTCCGGTGGACCTTCTGGGCCGTGGCGGTCGAGATCGAGTACGCGGCGGCCAGGTCGCGCACGGACGGCAGCGCGTCGCCGTGCTTCAGCTCCCCGGCCACGATCCGCCGGCGGAGCTCGGCCGCGACTTGGAGGTACGGGGGTGTCCGGTCCAGGGACATGAGGGCTCCTCGGGTGTGCGAGTCAGTGTGTAGGTCGCTAGCACAGTGTATGCCTTGACACAGTCACTGTGCTACCACAGTATGAGTCTCGCAAGACCGCCTCTCTGGAGGTGATCTGACGGACCGAAATTTCGGGGCTCCTCGCGCGCCCGCGCGTAGGGCCCCTCCTCGGAAACCGGCTCAACCTGGAAACCCGCAGGTCAGAGC
>NZ_JBSGTG010000183.1:0-1627 GCF_053607285.1 Streptomyces sp. NPDC055140
CCTAAGGCTTGTCCCGCTAATGATCTTCGAGCTGGGGGACCTCTGCCTGGAGCTGGAAGCGCCATCGGGGAACGGGTGGTTGGGGATGCTCTCGTTGCCTATGCTCGGTTGTGTGCAGTGGCATCAGGTACTCGGCTTCATGGCCGCAGTCACACCTCTCACATTGATTCCCGGTACCAGCTTCACCCTTGTCACGCAGCAGGTGCTCGCTGGTTCGCGATCTGATGGCGTCCTCGTCACGTTCGGCTCGGCGTGCGGGCTTCTGGTGCACGCAACCTTTGCCGCGGTGGGCCTGTCAGCCTTGGTCATGTCGTCAGCCCAGGCGTTGACGGTGGTGAAGCTCCTGGGCGGCATCTATCTCGCCTGGCTGGGCGTGACCACCTGGCGCTCAGCGCGTCGCGGCATCGAAGCATCGAGACGGGTGCGGTGGAGCTTGCCGTGGGCCAGGCTTGGGGGCTTCGGCCAGGGGCTTTGGTCCAATGTCCTCAATCCGAAGGCGGCCTCGGTCTATCTCACCCTCGTGCCGCAGTTCCTCACCGCCAGTCGTCCTATTGCGCCGCAGATCGCGACGCTCGCACTCGTGCATGTGGCCATCGTCCTGGTGTGGCTGCTGTTCTGGACCTCAGTGGTTGCCGCCGCGCGCACGGTGATCGACACGCCTCGGTTCCGGCGCGGGATGAGTCGGCTGGCCGGAGCGGTGCTGGTCTCCCTGGGAGTGCGAACCGCAACGTCGAGGTAGTCCGCACCTCTGGGACGCTCCCGCAGTCGCCGCCCCTGATGTAATGATCTTGCTGTGGCTGGTGTGATCACGGCGTCGGAGCCGTCTTGGATAGGCCCTTTCACCGGGCTGAGCCCGCGCCAGTTCACCAAGCTGGTAACGGCGCTGCGTCGCACGGGGGTCGACACCACCCGCCGGGGCAGGCCGTGGAGCCTGTCCCTGGCAGATAGGACACTGCTGGTCACGGCGTACTGGCGCACGAACTTGACGATGCGTCAACTCGCCCCGCTGTTCGGCATCTCCAAGTCCTCAGCCGACCGCATCATCGACCACCTCGGTCCGCTCCTTGCGCTGCAGCCCCGGCGCCGCTTCGCCAGAGACGCCGTACTCATCGTGGACGGCACCCTGGTCCCCACCCGCGACCACACAATCGCCGAGCAGTCCAAGAACTACAGATACTCCACCAACCACCAGGTCGTCATCGACGCCGACACCCGCCGGGTCGTCGTGGTCGGCCGGCCCCTGCCAGGCAACCGCAACGACTGCAGGGCATGGGAGGAATCCGGCGCCAAAGCCGCCGTCGGCAGGACGATGACGATCGCCGACGGCGGCTACCCGGGCACCGGACTCGTCATGCCCCACCGCCGCCGTAAGGGCGAGGAACTCCCCGACTGGAAAAAGGAACACAACCGCTCACACAAACAGGTCCGTGCCCGAGTCGAGCACGCCTTCGCCCGCATGAAGACCTGGAAGATCCTTCGCGACTGCCGCCTCAAGGGCGACGGTGTCCATCACGCCATGCTCGGGATCGCGCGTCTGCACAACCTCAACCTCGCTGGATAGAGGGGTAGCTCACGGCGCAGTCAGCCATGCCCCTGGCCCAAGATCCTTTTGCGGGACAACCCTTAG
>NZ_JBSGTG010000184.1:0-1623 GCF_053607285.1 Streptomyces sp. NPDC055140
GCCCATCAGGCTGCTGTCGTAGGCCAGCCCGTGCTCGACGAGCAGGTCGACCGAGGCGTCGGACAGGTCCCAGGCCGGGGCCCGGAAGCCGCGCGGCAGGGTGCCGGTAACCTCCTTCAGGGCGTTCAACGACCGCTGGAGCACGGCGCGTTCCTCGGCCGGCTCCAGTGCGGCGACGTTCTCGTGGGCGTGCCCGTGCACCGCCACCTCGTGGCCCCGCTCCATGAGTTCGCGCGTGAGCTCGGGGTACGTGAGGGCGGTGTGCCCGGGTACGAACCAGGTCGCGGTGATGCCCCGGGTCTCCAGGATGTGCAGCAGCCGGGGTACGGCGACGGCCGCGAACTCCCCTCGGGAGCGCGGGGTCGCGGTCAGCATGCCCCGGGCCATCCAGGAGGAGAGGGCGTCGAAGTCGAAGGTGACGCAGACGTATCCGCGCCGCGAGGTCGACGAATCCACCTGATCGGTAACGGCGTTACGGCTCGGCGGAGTAGTCGGAGTCGTCATCGTTGTTCTCCTCCGTTCAGCTCAGTGGCAGCGCGGCGTTGCCGGTGCCCGCGCCGCCGTCCACGGACAGCGACGCTCCGGTGATCCACTCGGCGTCCGGACCGCACAGGTAGGCGACCGCGCCCGCGATGTCCTCGGGGACACCCGCGCGGGGCCAGGGCTGTCCGCCGCGGATCGAGCGGACGTAGTCCGCGCCGAGCGGGTTCACCTCGCTGTCGACCTCGATGAAGCCCGGCGAGACCGCGTTGACGTGGATGCGGTGCTCCGCCAGTTCCAGGGCGAACGCCTTGGTGAGCATGTCCAGACCGGCCTTGGACGTGCAGTAGTGGGCGGCGCCCCGGCGGGCCCGGGCGGAGGCGCCCGAGCTGATGTTGACGATGTGGCCGCCCGTACCGGCGTCGACCACACGCCGCGCGAAGGCCCGCGACAGGGAGAAGACCGCGGACAGGTTGACGTCCATGACCTGGTCCCACTGGTCGTCGCGCATCTCCAGGAGCGGGGCGCTCGGGTAGAGGCCTGCGGCGTTGATCAGGATGTCAAGGCCGCCGAACACCTCCCAGGCGCGGTCGACGAAGTCGGGCAGCGAGGCGCGGTCGGTGAGGTCGACCTCCAGGGCGGCGAACGGCCCGGAGTTCTCGGCGGCGAGGGGGGCGAGGTGGTCGGCGCGGAGGTCCGCGAGGACCACCTTGACGCCTTCCTTGCTCAGCCGCCTCGCGATGGCCGCCCCGATGCCTCCGGCCGCTCCGGTGACGAGCGCGATCCTCGGCTGTTTCCGCTCGGGGGTGCTCACAGTTCTCCTTCTGTCCCACGCACCGTGTCGTGGGTTCCGTCGTAATGGGTCAGGCCGTCGAATCCGGCCCGCAAGTCGCTGTACTGGTCGGCGGCGGGCCGCTCGTCCGGTTTTGCTGCCGTACGCCGCTCGCGCCGCGCGAGGACGTCGTGCGCCTGGGCGGCGCCGTCGACCAGCAGGTCGATGACGCACCAGGCCATCAGCACGGCCGGTTCCAGCGCGGCGAGGACGTGGTCGGTCACCGCGTAGTCGACGCTGTGCGCGTCCCCGGTGGCGCCCGCCGTGAAGGGGTGCAGCACCGGCATCACCGCGCCGAGGTCCCCCATGTC
>NZ_JBSGTG010000185.1:0-1608 GCF_053607285.1 Streptomyces sp. NPDC055140
TAATGGTGACTCACGGGGCCGGTGAAACCTGAAGCACCACCGGGTCTGGAACCCTGTGATCAGACGGGTTCACCGGCCCCGTCATTGTGGTGGTGTGACGCTATTGATCAGTGATTCAGTCGATGATGTTCGTGGTCCGAGCCCCTCGCGGGAAACACCTCTCAGCTCACCGGGAGCTTCCGAGCCCCTTGCGAAGACCGAGGAACCCGCGGGCAGTTGGGGTCACGAACGGCTGATCGGATGATGGGCCATCAGAGCCCTTCCATTAGGGAGTCGCGTGCCTCCACGGCTGTGACCACAGGCAACCGAAGTCCAGATGGAAGGACGTGAACCAAGCCCATGATGATCTTCTGTGGAATCGACTGGGCCAGCGACCACCACGACATCGCCCTCGTCGACGCCGACGGCGCTCTGGCCGCTCGGGCCAGGATCAGCGACGACATCGCCGGCCTCGAACAACTCCTCGGGCTACTGGCCGAACATGGCGACACCGGCGAAACCCCCATACCGGTGGCCATCGAGACCTCTCGGGGGCTGCTGGTTGCCTGCCTGCGAGCCACCGGCCGACCCATCTATGCAATCAACCCGCTGGCGGCGTCCCGATACCGCGAACGCCACACCGTCGCGCGCAAGAAGTCCGACCATTTCGATGCCATGGTCCTCGCTAACATTCTGCGCACCGATGCCGCAGCTCACCGGACGATACCCGCGGACAGCGAACTTGCTCAGGTGGTCGCGGTTTTAGCCCGTGCACAGCAGGACGCGGTCTGGGACCGCACGCAGGCCGGCAACAAACTCCGCTCCCACCTGCGTGAGTACTTCCCCAGCTACCTGGCCGCCGTCCAACCGATCCTCGGTGGACTGTGCTCGTCCGTCGCCCGCGTGCTTCTCGCCGCCGCGCCCACTCCGGCCCAAGCGGCCCGGCTGACCAGGACCCAGCTGCGAACTGTGCTGAAGCGGGCCGGGCGACAGCGCGGCGTCGAAGCTGAGGCAACACGCCTTCACACGGCCCTGCGCAACCCGCAGATGCGCCAACTTCCGCTGGTCGAGGACGCGATGGGCCGTCAGTCCATGTCCTTGCTGCGCCAGCTCGACGCCGCCTGCACCAGCGCCGACGAACTTGCCGAAGCTGCAGCGGAGGCGTTCGAAAAGCACCCGGATTCCGAGATCATCACCAGCTTTCCCGGAATCGGTTCACTCACCGGCGCCCGGATACTTGCCGAGATCGGCGACGACCCCGCCCGTTTCGCCGACGCCCGGGCTATCAAGTCCTATGCCGGAGCAGCACCGGTAACCCGGGCGTCCGGCAAGAGCATGTCCGTCAAGGCTCGCCGCATCAAGAACCAGCGTCTCGCCGCAGCCGGCTACATCTGGGCCTTCGCCTCCCTCACTGCCTCACCCGGGGCCAGAGCCCACTACGACCGCAGACGCACCCGCGGCGACCGCCACATTTCCGCCCTGCGCAATCTTTTCAACCGCATGATCGGATGCCTCCACCACTGCCTCAACAACCGCATCCCCTACGACGAGACCATCGCCTTTCCCACCCAACCCCAGACCGTCCTCGCAACCGCCGCTTGACTCCTTAACCGCATCGGATGTCTGATC
>NZ_JBSGTG010000186.1:0-1598 GCF_053607285.1 Streptomyces sp. NPDC055140
GTGTCACACAGGTCGACGACGTGGTGCCGCGCGCCGAGGGCGTCGGTGACCGCCGCGAGCCGATCGGCGTCGACGTCCACCAGCGTCAGCTGTGCTCCCGCCTGTACGAAGTGCTCGGCGACGGCCCGTCCGATGCCGCTCGCGGCGCCGGTGACGACTGCGTGCGTCATCAGGAGAACTCCTTGTCCTTCGTCTCGGGCATGGTCAGGTAGACGGCCAGGGAGAGCAGTGCGGCACCGCAGACGTACAGCCAGAGCTTGTCGGCGTGCCCGGACTCGCTCATCCAGGTCGTGACGTAGGGGGCGGTGCCGCCGAAGGCAGCGACGGCCAGCGCATACGGCAGCGCGATGCCGGTGGCCCGCACCTCCGGCGGGAACTGCTCGGCCATGATCACGGCGCAGTTGGCGGAATAGCCGAGGATCAGCAGCATGCCGACGAGCTGGACGAGGAACAGCACGACGAAGCTGCCGTTCAGGAAGTGGAGCATCGGCCAGGCCAGGACGACGAAGCCGAGCGCGAAGCCGGCCATGGTGGGCTTGCGGCCCAGCCGGTCGGAGAGTCGACCCACGAAGGGCAGCAGCACCATGAAGACGATCAGACACAGCGTCTGGGACAGCAGCGCCTTGTCCAACGAGATGCCCGTGGTGAGGTTGGCGTACGTCGGAAGGTAGCTGACCCAGATGTAGTACGTCAGCGTGCCCGCGACCGTGATGCCGGCGACGCGCAGCGCGGCGGCGGGGTGCTCGCGGAACATGGCCGTGAGCGGGTTCTTCGGCGCCTTGCCGCCGGCCTTGGTCTCGGTGAACGAGGCGGTGTCCTCGACGCTGACCCGCAGCCACAGCCCGAGCAGGCCCAGCAGGCCGCCGGCGGCGAAGGCGACGCGCCACCCCCAGCTGTGCAGGGCGTCCTCGCCGAGCAGCGAGGTCAATACTGTGCCGAGCAGGGAGGCGATCAGTGTGCCGCCCGCGACGGACACCTGCTGCCAGGACCCGGCAAAGGCCCGCCGCCCGGACGCGGCCGACTCCACCAGGAACGCCGAGGACGAGCCGAACTCGCCGCCCGCGGAGAAGCCCTGGACGAGCCTGGCGACCAGCAGGATCAGCGGCGCGGCGATGCCGATCGTGTCGTAGCCGGGGGTGAAAGCGATCAGAAAGCCGGCGCCCGCCATCAGTCCGATGGTGAGGGTCAGCCCCTTCTTGCGGCCCTTGCGGTCGGCGTACGCACCCAGGACGGCGGCTCCCACCGGCCGCATCACGAAGCCGACGGCGAAAATGGCGAGTGTGGAGAGCAGGGCGGTGGCGCCGTCACCCTGCGGGAAGAACACCCCGGCAATGATCTTGGCAAAAATGGAGTAGAGCGCCCAGTCGACCCACTCAACGGTGTTGCCCACAGTGCCGGCCACGATGGCCTTGCGCTGAGCGGGCGTCATTCTGCGGGATGGTCCGGTCCGGGATGCGGTGATGGCGGTCCTCACGAGGAGGTTCCTCGCTTCCTGAAGGTAGGGGGCAATTCAGACTGCGGCGTGCGGAGCTGTTTCGGGAAAAGTGCGCGGTGTCGTCCTGCGGGACTAACCGGCCCGCCCGGGACAGGACTGCGGG
>NZ_JBSGTG010000187.1:0-867 GCF_053607285.1 Streptomyces sp. NPDC055140
CGGGTGCAGGGCCCCGGCCACCTCCACACTCTGGCCGTGCGCGGCAACCTTGCCTATTGGCGGGGTGAGGCGGGCGACGCGGCGGGCGCCGCAGCTGCGCTCGAGGAACTACTGCCTGACTTGGTGCGGGTGCAGGGCCCCGGCCACCTCCACACTCTGGCCGTGCGCGGCAACCTTGCCTATTGGCGGGGTGAGGCGGGCGACGCGGCGGGCGCCGCAGCCGCGTTCGAGGAACTACTAGCCGACCGGGCACGGCTCCTGGGCCCCTACCACCTCCACACTCTTGCAGCCCAAGGCAACCTCGCCTATTGGCGAGGTACAGCCGGGGACGCGGTCGGCGCCGTAGCCGCGTACGAGAAGCTATTGGCCGACCGGGTGCGAGTCCTGGGCCTCAGCCACGCCGACACCCTGACCACCCGCAGCAACCTGGCCCACTGGCGGAATGAGGCCAAGAATGCGGCTGCGTCCGAGGAGATGCAGGCCGACCGGTTTTGGGTGCAGGACCCCCGCAACTCCTTCGGGAGCTTCGGCCACATGAAACCCGCGCCGCCGGATCGGGGTAACGGTGTGCCCAAGCTCGAGAGGCTGTTGGCTAGCCGCATGCGGGAACTGGGCCCAGATCACCCCGACACCCTCGCTGCTCGCGATGACCTGGCCCACTGGCGGGGTGAGGTGGGGGATGCGGCCGGCGCTGCGGCCTTGTACGAGGAACTGTTGGCTAGCCGCATGCGGGCGCTGGGCCCAGATCACCCCGACACCCTCGCTGCTCGCAATGACCTGGCCCACTGGCGGGGTGAGGTGGGGGATGCGGCCGGCGCTGCGGCCTTGTACGAGGAACTGTTGGCTAGCCGCATGCGGGCGCTGGGC
>NZ_JBSGTG010000187.1:967-1573 GCF_053607285.1 Streptomyces sp. NPDC055140
CGAGATCACCCCGACACTCTGACCGCCCGCAACGACCTCGCCCACTGGCGGGGTGAGGCGGGGGATGCGGCTGGCGCCGTAGCCGAGTTCGAGGAATTGCTGCCCGGCCTGGTACGAGTGCAGGGCCCAGATCACCCACACACCCTGGCTGCTCGCAATGACCTTGCCCACTGGCGGGGTGAGGCGGGGGATGCGGCCGGTGCTGTAGCCGCGTTTGAGGAACTGCTGCCTGATCTGCTTCGAGTGCAGGGTGCCGACCACCGTCACACCCTGACCGCCCGCAACGACCTTGCCCACTGGCGGGGTGAGGCGGGGGATGCGGCCGGTGCTGTAGCCCAGTACTTGCAGTTGTTGCCTGAACTAGTACGAGTGCAGGGCCCTCACCGCTCCGCCACCCTGACAGTCCGCCGCAACTCGCAGGTTGAAGCGGGGGATGCGCTCGGTGCCTTAGCCGAGTTCGAGGAATTGCTGCCTGACTTGGTGCGAGTGCAGGGCCCAGATCACCTCCACGCCCTGGCTGCTCGCAATGACCTTGCCCACTGGCGGGGTGAGGCGGGGGATGCGGCCGGTGCTGTAGCCGCGTTTGAGGAACTGCTGCCTGATCTG
>NZ_JBSGTG010000188.1:0-1538 GCF_053607285.1 Streptomyces sp. NPDC055140
GTTCATGCCAGCCTCTGTTCCTTGATGGCCAGTTCGCGGTCGCCTTGGCGGTAGCCGACGCTGCGGATGCCGAGTGCCTCTTTGAGCTGCCGGGCGGGGACGACCTGCGGGGTGGGGGCGGGGGCGCGGCCCGGTTTGGGCAGGGGGTAGGCGGTGGTGGTGGCGGAGTGGAAGGTGATGTTGCCATCTGTCTTGGTGAACAGCTGGTGGACGTGTCCGTTGAGACAGGTGACGGAGGAGAAGCGGCGCAGCAGGGCGATGACCTTGAGGGCGTCGTCGGTGCTCCAGCCCCACTTCGGGTACATGGCGAACAGCGGGATATGGCTGAAGACCACGATGGGGGTGTCCGACGACAGTCCGGCGATGTCCTTTCGAACGAAGTCGATCTGGTCGGCGCCGAGGTGGCCGAGCTTCTCCAGGCTCAGAGTGTTGACCAGGGCGATGAAGTGCACGCCGTGGGTGTCGAAGCTGTACCAGCCGTCGCCGAGCGTGCCCATGCCGAAGGTCCGCCGGTAGGCGCGGCCTGCATCGCCGATGGAATCGTGCTCGCCCGGCACGGTGAAGACGCGGTCTGCCTTCATTCCGGCCATCATCTGCTTGACCTGGTCGAACTGCCCGGCCGTGGACAGGTGGGTCAGATCGCCGCTGTGCATGACGAAATCAGGTCTGAATCCAAGCGAGTTGACCTGCTTGATCGCGTCGGCGAAGGAGCCGACCACATCCGTGTTCGCAGGGCCCTGGAACCCGATATGGCTGTCGGAGACCTGCACGAACTGCAGCGCGCCGTTTGCCGCTGCGGCGGCCCCGGCCGCGGCGCCCGCGTTGGTGTCCTGGGAACCGGCGATGTAGCTTATCACCTCTCCACTGGCCAGGGTCAGCACCACCGCGCCGCCGAACCACCCTGCGTGCCGCATGAGTTGACGTCGAGTCATACCGTGTTCGGTATCGGGCTGACCGGCGTCGTCGGCCATTGCTCCGTCGTGACTGTCGTGGTAGTCGGTCATCGGGTCACCTCCACGGTGGCGGTCATAAACGGATGGATGGTGCAGAGGTAGGCGTAGGTGCCGGGCTTGGTGAACGTGTAGCTGTAGGTGGCATGGGTGGCCAGGGCGGCCGAATGCAACGGGCCGCGCGATCCGGCGCTGGTGACGGTGTGGGCGTCGGTATCCTGATTGGTCCATGTCACCCTCGTGCCCACTTTGACCTTCAGCCTGGTCGGGGAGAATGCGAAGTTCTTGATCGTCACTGCGTTCGCGGTCACCGGCGCGGCCGTGCTTGAGGGGCTCATGGGCATGCTCATACCGGGCATCGGCGAGGCGCCGGGAGCGGAGGCTTTCCCCGGCCCCGTGGCGCCGGGCATCCCTGCCGTCCGGTGCTGACCCGGACCGGGTGTGTTGGCGACGGCTCCGCCGGCGGAGGAATGCGACGACGGGCCGCATGAGCTGAGGAGCCCCACCGCGCCGCCAGTGGCGATGATGGCGACAGTCAGCCCGGCCGCAGCGCGTGATCGCCGGACTGGCGTGCGAAAGTTCAGGTGC
>NZ_JBSGTG010000189.1:0-1491 GCF_053607285.1 Streptomyces sp. NPDC055140
GGCGAGTTCAACCAGTCGTTGCAACACCGGGCTGTTGCAGCGAGCGTAGCTGCTCTTCGAAGACCTCGGCCGGCGTCCGCCAACCGAGGACCTTGCGGGGCCGGTTGTTGATCGCCATGGCGACGGCTTCGAGGTCCGTGGACGACCAACGGGAGAGATCAGTGCCCTTCGGGAAGTACTGACGCAGCAGCCCGTTCGTGTTCTCGTTCGTCGGTCGTTGCCAGGGCGAGTGCGGATCGGCGAAGAACACCTTCGTCCCGGTATCGAGAGCGAACTGGGCATGACCGGAGAGTTCCTTCCCGCGATCCCAGGTGAGGCTCTTGCGTAGCTGCTCGGGCAGCTGCGTCATCGACGTGGTGAGCGCCGCGTTCATCGCGATCGCGCCATAGCCCCCGAGCGAGGGGCCGTTCTTCACGGGCGGACTCTCGCCCCAGCCCTCGAGCCGAGGCAGGTGCACCAGGAGCGTGGAGCGGCTGCTGCGCTCGACAAGCGTGCCGATCGCGGAGCGGCCCGTCCCGATGATCAAATCGCCTTCCCAGTGTCCGGGGACCGCGCGGTCCCCGGCCTCGGCGGGGCGTTCACTGAGGATGACGTCCGCGGTGACATGCCCCTGCGGCTTGTTCTGCGACCGTGCACGGGGAACCCGCAGTGCCCGGCCGGTGCGCAGACACATGACCAGTTCGCGCTTGAGCGCGCCACGGCCTTCGATGAACAGCGCCTGGTAGATCGCTTCGTGGCTGATGCGCATGGACTCATCATCGGGGAAGTCGACATGGAGCCGGTGCGAGATCTGCTCCGGACTCCATGCCGTCGCCCAACGCCTGTCCTGCCGATGCGGCTTGTTCAGCCCTTTCCACCCAGGCGTCTCAGGCCCGGTGACGATCATGCCGTCGGGGCGACGGACGCTGCCGGCGAGCCGCTCCTGCACGTACTCGCGCAACCTGTCGTCGCCTGCGAGCTTCGCGGTCTTCGGGCGCTTCGCAGCCTGCTGCGCTTTCCACTGCGCCACCAGAGCCCGGTAGACCGGTTTGCCGCCCCGGGTCGCCGCGTTGCGGCGCAGCTCGCGTGAGATTGTGCCCGCGTCGCGGCCGATCCTGCGAGCGATCTCCCGCACGCCGAACTCCTGGGCGCGCAGTAGCGCGATCTCCTCACGCTCAGCGAACGACAGATAGCGGCCGGTGGGCTCGTCCAGGCTGATCGGCGGCATCCCGCCAGCGTGACGGAACCACCGGGTTCCGACCGGCCATGAAACGCCAACAGCCACCGCGGCCTCTGCCGTCGTCACTCCCGACGCGATCCGCCGCCAGAAGTGCCGCTGCACTGCACGAGACGGCTCCGGCCGACCCGGTGAACGTATCGGCGGTCGCATCGCCCGATCCGCCGCCCACTGCCGTCGCGCTCCCGCAGGCGCCTCCGGCACCTTCTGCTTCTGGTCTCGTTCCATCGCATACCTCCGTGATCAAGGTGTTGCGACGACCAGTTGAATCCGCC
>NZ_JBSGTG010000190.1:0-1481 GCF_053607285.1 Streptomyces sp. NPDC055140
GGGGCGTCGTTCCCGAAGGGGACGTTGGCAGTCCGGGTGCGTGAGGCGCTCGGTCCGCTGTTCTCGGACGGATCCTTCGCTGAGGCGTTCTCGGCCCGGGGGCGTCCGGCCGTGTCGCCGGGGGCGCTGGCGCTGGTCTCGGTGCTGCAGTACGCCGAGGGACTTACCGATCGGCAGGCGGCTGACCAGGTGCGGGCTCGCATCGACTGGAAGTTTCTCCTCGGCTTGGAGCTGGACGATCCGGGGTTCGACTTCTCCGTCCTGAGCGACTTCCGTGCCCGGCTGATCGGGCACGGGCTGGAGGAGCATGTCCTGGACCTGGTTTTGGCCAGGTGCTCCGAACTCGGACTGCTGCGTGCAGGGGGTCGGCAGCGCACCGACTCCACCCACGTCCTGGCAGCCGTGCGGACGTTGAACCGGATGGAGTTTGTCGGTGAGACCTTGCGCGCGGCGCTGGAGGCACTGGCCGCAGCCGCCCCGGCATGGCTGTCCCCGCTGGTCAACGCCGACTGGGCCAAACGCTACGGCGCCCGGATCGACTCCTACCGCTTCCCCAAGGGCGACAACGTCCGCCAGGAGTGGGCCGAGCAGGTCGGCCGGGACGGCTTCACCATCCTGGAGGCCGTCTACGCACCCCCGGCTCCCGCGTGGTTACGGGAAGTCCCCGCCGTCCAGGTCCTGCGCCGGGCCTGGGTGGAGCAGTACCACCGCGACGGCGAGGGGGTGCGCTGGCGGGAGGGCAAAGACCTCCCGCCAGGCAGACGCAGGCTCTCCTCGCCCTACGACCCGGACGCCCGCTACGCGACCAAGCGCGGCTCGGGCTGGTGCGGCTACAAGACCCACCTCAGCGAGACCTGCGAACCTCACGTCCCGCACCTGATCACTCATGTCCTCACCACGGACGCCACCGTCGCCGACACCGAGGTCACCGCAGTCGTCCACCAGGGCCTGGCCACACGGGAACTGCTGCCTGAAGAGCACGACGTCGATGCCGGCTACGTCACCGCCGCACACATCGTGGCCGCGCGCGAGGCACATGGGATCGAACTGCTGGGGCCGGTCGGGCTGGATACGTGCCACGAGAACTACGAAGGTGAGCACTTCACGCAGAGCGCGTTCACGATCGACTGGGAAGCCAAGAAGGCCGTCTGTCCCCAGGGCAAGATCAGTGCCAGCTGGTCCGACCAGCGCAAGAGCAGCGGCACTCCCCTCTCACGGGTGCACTTCACCGCCCAGGACTGCACGGCCTGCCCGGTGCAGGACATGTGCACCAAAGCGGCGAACGGCAAGTGGGGCCGAAGCCTGACCCTGCTGCCCCAAGACCAGCAGGCAGCACTGGAAGACCGGCGCCGCGAACAGTTCACCGACCAGTGGCAGCAGCGCTACAACATTCGCGCCGGAGTGGAGGGCATCATCTCCCAGGCAATCCGGCGCACCCGCATCCGCCGGACCCGCTACACGGGCCTGCCCAAGACCCGCCT
>NZ_JBSGTG010000191.1:0-1480 GCF_053607285.1 Streptomyces sp. NPDC055140
AGTGAACGCAGCCATCCAGCATTTCCGCAGGTCACACACGCTGAGGTGAGGTCAGAGAAAACCGGCGTAACGAATGGTCGCCGGGAACCGGCCGGCCGCCGTCGCACAGGCATGCCCCGCAGCGTCCTGCTCGCTCCCCGCCCGCCGCGGGTGGACGTCGCGCCGTCGCCCGTCTCCCGACGTCGAAGCCACGCATCCCTTCAGCCCGAAGTCCGCGGCTTGGCGTTCGCCGCGCGCCAGCGTCGAGCGGCAGGGCTGGGCAAGCTCACCGCGCTGCGGCGCGGGTGTCATGCGGGTTGGGTGAGGCCTAGGCGGGGGCGGTGGAGGGTGTAGCGGGTGGCGGCCTCGATGCCGAGTCCAAACAGCTCGCAGATCAGCCGGACGTCCGCGCCGGCGGCTTGGACTTCATGGACAATGCGGTCGCTGCGGATCAAGTGGCTGGACAACGGGTGCTGCCGGTACAGGTAGGGGCGGCTGACAGGAGTAGTGGAGGTGGCCGAGCGGCTGGTGAGAAAGAGATGGGGGTTGGCGGTGTGAGGCCAGCGGGCGGCGCGGTGGGCCAGGTAGGCATCCAGGCGAATACGGGCGGGTTCGGCCAGCAGAATCGTGCGGTCGGGCAGGTACAGGCGGGCGGCCTCGATGTCGCGGGCGTCGGCCAGGGTGAGGTGGCGGATCTCGCCGGAGCGCACGGCGTGGAAGGCGAGCAGGGTGGTGACGGCGGCCCGGACGGGGTCGGGGCCGGTCAGGTCTTCGCGGATGAGGGTGAGGTCGGCCAGGAGCGGGATGGTCGCGGTGGGGGTGCCGACGCGGAGATGGACGGCCGGATCGCGTGGGGTGAGCTGGTGGGCTTTGAGGGTGCGGAAGATGGCGCGCAGTCCGCCGGCGGTGTGGGTGTAGTTGCTGCCGGTGAGGCGGGCGGCGGCCAGGTGCTGGGCGAGCTGTGGGGCGGTGACGTCGGCGAGGTCGTGGGTGCCGGCGGCGGCGATGCGGGTGAGGACGGGCAGGGCGAAGTGCAGGTTGTGGCGGGCGGTGTTCTGGGAGCGTGCCTGGGTGCGGGGGTGCTGGTGGTGGCCGTGCAGGCGGATCGTCAGCCAGTGGCGCAGCTGGTCGGTCATCGGCCGGGGCAGCTGAGCTGTGGTGCGGGTGAACCAGGCGTCGACAGCCGGGGATCGGTCTCTACGGCGCACCCTGCTCGTGTGGCTTGCGGCCTAGTTCGGCAGGCACCAGCGGGGTGTTGACCATACGGTCGCCATGAGCGCTCCTGACAGGAACAGCGTTCCTTGCATGGCCCCGCGCACCGACGCGCGCGCGGGGCCATGCAACGTGTGGGGGCGTGTTCCTGTCGAACACCAAAAGCAGACGCACCACACTCACCCCTGACAAACTCCGGCAACTACACGATCTGCCTCAGCGACTGGATCGCCGCGAGGCAATGCCAGCGCAAGAGGATGTCCGCGCATCCCGGTCCGGGAATGTCATG
>NZ_JBSGTG010000192.1:0-1470 GCF_053607285.1 Streptomyces sp. NPDC055140
CTCCGGAGGTATAGGCGATACCGGCGAAGGGCCGGCCGATGACGGCCGTGCACCAGTCATGCCCCCGCCGACGGGAAACGGCTGCCATCTCCGTGGGTTTCCGGGGGTCGAGAGGCCCGCGGCTCCGGCGCTGGGCTTCCGTGCGGACCTGGACGTACTCGGGGTACGCCGCTTCGGCCGGTTGATTGGGCAGCGAGACGGCGACAACACGACGTCGCATAAGGGAGTCCTCTTCTCGGGAGTCCGGCGGTTGCTCTCCGCCGGAGGGCGTGAACGGGCTTGCTCAGGGAGACCTTCTGACGCGCGCAGGGTGCGGCGTCCCGGGCCGGTGCCCCGGACTGTGGCGTGGCGCACGGCAAGACGCGCAACCAAGGGGGCCCGGGCACACGGCGGCCCCCAGACCCGCGAGATCGCGGGACGGGGGCCGGGGCGGTCGGGCATGGCTGGCCAGGGGCTGGGGCAGTTACATGGGCTGCCTCCTCGTAGTCCAAGTCGCCGTTGGCGTTGTGTACAGGGCGGGGGTCCTTGGGCCGTAGCTGGCCCCGAGCTGGCCAGCCGCCTACGGGGTCAGAACAGTGCTTTGTAGATGATGACGATCGCTGCCACGCTGAGAATGAGGGCAGCAATGGACCGCAGCGCCCAACCGTGACAGCCGTACGCCTCGCAGGCCACGTCTCCTTCGCGGGCGTCACGCGGTGCGGTCACGAGGTAGGTGAATGCGGTGCGGGCGGCCCTGCTCAGCGTGCTTCTGGTAGCGCTGTCCGGTCGGCGAGGCCGGGGCGGTCGCCCAGGGAGTGTTGTGGGACGCGGCGAACCGGACGGACGCGTTGCTGATCACCCTGAACAAGAAGCCGGGCATCTGCCCTCCCAGGCGGGCCACGCCCATCGCGGCGAGGATCTCCGAGCGGTTGTAGGCGTGGTGGACGCTCATGGGGATGTGGGCGTGCGGGCCCTCAAGGGGTCGCGCGGGCAGCATGCGGGGGCTGTGCATCAGGTGCGTGAGGAGCTGGCCGAGCTCGGCGCGTGCCTGCTGCTGGCTGCGCAGCGACGCCAGACCCTCGGCGTAGGAGGCGAAGCCACCTGCCTTGTCCCACATGTTGAAGAACAGCATCCGCGCCAGGGTCTGGTCGAAGGCGTTCAGGTCCTTGTATGCCGGAGCATTGTCGGCGGTGAACTGCCGGTAGGCGTGGGCGCGTTCGCTGTCATCCACGTGCAGGAAGGAGTGCATACGCTTGAGCAGGTCCGCCTCACCCGGCACGGGCGTGGTGGGGGTGGGGGTCAGCTCCGCGCGCCGCAGGATGGTCGTCCACGAGCCACTGCCCCGATACACGTCCGCCACATCACGGCCCGTAGCTGTTAGGAAGGCGGACAGGTCGCGGGTGCCGACGTCCTTCGCCTCCCGCGCCAGAGACTGCACCGTCACCCGTGACGGTCCGACGGCAGCAGCGTCGGAGGCAGAAGCAGAGTTGT
>NZ_JBSGTG010000193.1:0-1467 GCF_053607285.1 Streptomyces sp. NPDC055140
GGGCGGCACCGTCTTCCTCATCGGTGAGGAAGACGAAGGCTCCAGCCTGGCACCCATTCTGGCGGCCTTCTCGCGGGCCATCCTCGACACTGCCAAGGTGATCGCGGCCCGGATGCCCAACGGGCGGTTGGACCCGCCGCTCGCGTTGCTCGGCGACGAGCTCGCCAACGTGGCTCCACTGCCGCAGATCCCCAGCCTGATGTCCGTCTCCGGCTCGCAGAACATATTTATGGTCGCGGTGCTGCAGAACTTGGCTCAGGCCCAGGAACGGTGGGGAGAGTTGGGCGTTCGCAAGATGTTCGCAGCTGCCACCATCAAGGTCATACTGGGTGGTGTCTCGGACGAGCAGGAACTGAAGACCTACTCCCAGCTCGCCGGCGAGTTCGAGGAAGACACCGAGAGCGTGTCCGACGACGGAGACCGCGCCTCCATCAGTATCTCCACGCGGCGCCGGGCCGTACTCGAGCCCGGTGACATCCGGCAGATCAAGGAGCGCGAAGGCCTGGTCGTGCACCGTCGTACCCCCGTCACTCGGGTGAGGTTCGAGCGGATCCACGAAGGTCCTCGTGCCAAGGAGATCAGCGAGGCCACCAAGGAAGCTCTGAAGAAGGTGAACAGCTATGCCAGCAGCAGCTGATTGGTTCAAGTTCGCCCGGCGGTCCCTGCGCGAAGGACCGGTCAGCCTCACGCGGCGCACTGCCCGACTGCCGGACGACTCCTCGCCCTGTCCCTCACAGACCCGCCGCAAGGACACAGATCCGTTCGCTTTGCTGCTCGACGCTCTTGAGACCTTCAACGCTGATCTCGGGGAGCTCAACACCGCGCGCATGCGCTTCCACTCCCGCCTGCTCCGCCTTGAGGATGCCCGCTCCCCCACCCCTGCGCACTCCCATCGTCCCGACCGCGATCCAACGGGCTCACTCTTCGACGCAGTCGAGTCCATCAATGGCGAACTCGCCGGATTGGCCGCGCGCCTGACCGAGATCGAGAACCCCGGGACCCGTGCGCAGCCTCAGCCCCGCCTGTTTGTGATCTGCCCCAGGGCCTGCTCCGAGGCCGTGCGCGCTGCGAACGGCCTCCAGGCGGGAAAGGCGGTTCCCTGTGCCTGATCCGCTGGGCCCGCTTTTCGACGCGCTGGAGTCCATCAACGGCGAACTCACTGGATTCGCTGCGCGCCTGGCCCGACTTGAGGATGCCGGGGCCGTGCGCGGTGCGGCGAAGCAGGGCGCGTCAGGTGAGGACGGCGGCGGCGACAGTACGCGCGTCCCTGGTGCGCCCATCGCGTGGCACAAGGTCGCAGAGGACGTACGCGCTGAATTGTGGGGCGAGTTCACCGCGTGGGTGATCCGTATGGCGGACGCCTACGAGTTGACCACGGAACAGCTCCCGCATGCCTGCTGGTGGGAGCACGGCGCCGTGGTGGCCGAGCTGACCGCGCTGTGGACCGGATGGGAGTCGGCCTACGGC
>NZ_JBSGTG010000194.1:0-1449 GCF_053607285.1 Streptomyces sp. NPDC055140
CCGCGGACCCCCAGCACGAGGAAGGCCGCCAGGTGGTCTTCTACGCGGGCGACGACGCCGACGCGAAGGCGGCCGTGGCTGCCTTGCTCGACGGATTCGGATTCGCCGCACTGGACCTCGGCGGTCTACGGGAGGGAGGCCGGCTGATGCAGCTGGACGGAGCACTCAGCGCGAAGCACCTGCTGCTCATGGACGTCGGCTGACGCCCCGGCCAAGCCCCATGCACACCAGCGCGCAGGAGGACAATCATGAACCGTCGTGTCGTCTACACCCGGGGCGGGGTGCCCGCCGACGTCCTGACCGTCATCGAGGAGCCCGAGCCGGAAGCGCCTGCGCACGGTCAGGTCCTCATCCGCACCACGGCCTTCCCCGTCCACCGTGGTGATCTCCTAGCCGTCGAGGCCTACCCCGGGACGGCACCTGAGCCGGTTCCAGTCGGTGTGGAGGCCACCGGCGTGGTGGAGGCCATCGGCCCGGATACGCGCGTGGCTCCGGGCGTCGAGGTCGGCGGCCGTGTAACCGTCTTTCCCCTACCTGGGGGATGGTCCCAGTGGATCCTGGCGGACGCCGAGATTGTCGTCCCCGTGCCTGATGAGCTGTCGGACGAGGTCGCCGCGCAGATGCTGACGAACCCGCTCACCGCGGTGATGCTACGCCGTGAGGCGGAGCATCACCTGGCCTTGGGATACGACGGATATTTGGTGCAGGCCGCCGCTGGCTCGTCGGTCGGGCGGCTGGTAACGGGCGTGATGCAGTACCACAACGTGGACCTGGTCAACGTCGTCCGCAGTGACCACGGTGCCGCCGAGCTGCGCAAGCGGTTCCCGGACGTCCCAGTCGTGGCGACAGAGAATCCGGGCTGGGCCGACGAGGTCCGCAAGGCAGCCGGCGGCCGCCCGCTCAGTGTGGCCTTCGACCCTGTCGGCGGAATGCTGACGGAAAGCCTTCTAGACCTGTTGGCGCCGGGCGGCAGGCTGGTCATTTACGGGGAACTCGCCGAGGAGCCGATCTCGGTGCATGCGTCGACGCTGCTCTACCAGTCGTTGACGGTGCGGGGCGCGAACCTGGGCCGGTGGCTGTTGGAGGCATCCGCCGAGAGGCGGGCATCGGACGCGGTCGCCGCGACGCTGATCGCGCTGGCGTTCAAGGACCAGTTCGACGTGGCCGCTACGTACGACCTCGGCGAGCTGGCCACCGCCGTGAAGCACGCGGTGCAGCCCGGCAAGGTCGGCACCGTCCTCATCCGCCCCTAGTAGCCGCTGCTACCAGGGGCGGGAGTCCTATAACTTCAGTGATGGAAGCCAGATAGCCATGACCGTGGACGACGTCCGGGAGCTGGCGCTCTCTTTCGCCGGAGCCAGCGAGTCGCGTCCGTTCGCCCCGGACCGCGTGGTGTTCAAGACAGCGGCGAACAATAGGGTGTTTGCCATCCTCAGTGGCCATGAGTTC
>NZ_JBSGTG010000195.1:0-1430 GCF_053607285.1 Streptomyces sp. NPDC055140
TGGTCGGCTACGCCCGACCAGTCATTCGCCGTCACCGATCTGGACGCAGCGCACCCGTCGATCGCCACGAGCAGTGCGGCGCGCTCCAGTCGTCTGTGGACGTGATCAGCGAAGCGAGCTCACCGGCCTCCCAAGACCACGTGGGCCACGGCTCCGGGCTGGACCATGATCAACGATCGGCCCGGCGTGGGTCCGTTCTCGCCATCCATGGATCCATCAGGATCATCAGTTACACGAGGAACAACCGACAGCATGTCGTTCCTCTCGGCTTGGAGGAGCTCCATGACTGCAGAACTGGACGGATCCACCGCTCTTGTCACCGGCGCCACCGCTGGCATCGGCCGGGCCATTGCCCTTCGCCTGGCAGCGTTGGGGGCCTCGGTTATCGTCCACGGGCGGGACGAGCAGCGAGGTGCTGAGACCGTCAAAGAGATCGCTGCCGCAGGCGGGAAGGCCCGGTTCGTTGCTGCGGATCTGAGTAGCTCTGAAGATGTCCTGCGTCTTGCCGCTGAAGCAGGCGAAGTGGACATTCTGATCAACAACGCCGGTATCTACCGGTTCGCCAGTACGCCGGACACTACCGCCGAGATGTTCGACGCTCAGATGGCCGTCAACTCACGCGCGCCGATGCTCCTGGTCGGTGCCCTCGCCCCGGGCATGGCTGCGCGGGGGCGTGGCGCCATCGTGAGTGTGAGTACAGGGGCGGCTACCACGCCGGTGCGGGAGTCGGGCGCTTACGGGGCCTCCAAGGCTGCACTCGAACTTCTCACACGAGTATGGGCTGACGAGTTCGGCGCCCAGGGCGTCCGCGTGAACGCCGTGGCCCCGGGCCCTGTCTCTACCCCCGGGACGGAGGAGATGGGAGGTGAAACCCTCCAGGTGATCGGGCGAACCACCGTACTGGGGCGGGTCGCAGACCCTGAAGAAATCGCGGAAGCGGTTCTGTTCCTTGCCTCGTCCCGCGCCAGCTACGTCACCGGCGCGGTTCTCGAGGCACGCGGCGGACAGCTCGCGATCGGCTGACTCTGGACTGGACCGCGGTGGACATGCCAAACCTGACACCCATGCCCATGATGTCCATGGCCTGGTCGGCGTGCCCGACGGGAGAGGCCCCGGTCTCCTGTCCCTGACCCAGGATGCAAAGTAGAGCAGCGCCGGTCGTTCGTTCGGTTGTTCCTCGGCCGGTTCGGAGCGCCGACGAGCCGCAGGGCAGGGCGCGGCGGAGCGAACTCGCCGAGTGAGGTGACACACGAATGGCAAGCCAATCGACATGTAGCTGACCGTGTTACTCAGACCGTGTCCTCCATGGCTATGGGCCGTTTTGAGATGAGAGAGCAGGTGACCGCGAACGCTGGGGTGCACATGACGTCCACTTCCCCTCATCGGGAGCCGATCCGCGTCGGTGTCGTAGGTCTGAGCGCGAGCGGCGG
>NZ_JBSGTG010000196.1:0-1426 GCF_053607285.1 Streptomyces sp. NPDC055140
CGGTATCCGGTCGAGGTGTCCTGGCGCTCGCCGGTCGGCCTGGAACGACGCGGCGAGATGACCATCGACATGGTCTGCGACGCCCCCTACGCCCCATTGAACCTGCTGCAGATTCGCACGTCCTAGAGGAACCGGCCACCTCGCTAACCCCGCGGACGAAGGGATCCGGAAGAGACCAGCGACATCGAGGCACGCATCCTCGCCGTGGCGGCCGGCGGCCGCACGAGCACCCGCATCGCCAAGGAGGCGGGCCTGACCGCGGACGGGGTCAACTACCATCTCGCGCGCCTGTCCCGGCGCTGGGGAGTCACGAACAGAACAGCTCTGGTGGGACGCGCCTACGTGAAAGGGGTCCTCTCATCGCAGGCCTGGCCACCCGCGCCCGCCGCCGCAGCCAAACCCGTACAGGGACCGGCGGACCTGCCACGGTGATCGGGTATGGCGTGCAGCCGTGACCTTCGCGTCGCGCCCGGTCAAGCCTTGTCGCATCGCAACGAGAGGCTGGGTTGGTGCAGTTGTACGCACAGGCGTCCGCCCAAGCCCTACTCCATAGTGTGATTGCCTTGCGTCCGCCGGTCGGGACGCGCCATCGACCAGAACTTGCCGTCCGACCTGATTGACTTGGGCGGACTGGCCGGAGATCACCGCCAGGCTCACCAGGCAGGACGCATGGTGGCGCACCCCACCAGGGTGGCCGCCACCTGCCACCTCGCTCGCCTTGCAAGCCCCTCCGAAGGGTTGATCCTGGCGGAGAGTGCCGTCCGTCGACCATGACCTGCACTGGGGATCCCGATCCTGGCTGTAACCGCAACCAGCAACCTCAACTGCAGACCAAACTCACAGGCGTCCCGCATCGCCGAATCGAGATAAAATGTTGCAGTATGGGCGATTCATTCTTCGATGGCCTCAGTGCGTTGCGAGCGGATCCAGCAAGGCGTGTTCGGCGCGGCTGCCGGTCGGCGGTCCTGTGGGTGGAGCGCGGGTGGGCTGCGGCGGGGGTTGAGCAGGCAGTAGCGCGCGTGAGTGCGGATCTCGCAGATCCCCTGGAGAGAGGCACTGCTGTTCGAGGTCAGTCGGCGTGCCTGGCGATACATCCCGGTCTGTCGCGTGGTGCCGGATCGGCGCAGGTCGGTACCGACCTGGGGGGCAGCGGGGTAGCGGCCGGGAGTCGCTTGCGGGCGTACTCGTCGCGCACCGAGCGGGAGGGGTAGGGCGCGTGTCAGGCTCTGCCGTCCCCATCCCCGTTGCCGGACCCGGTCGCGAAGCGGCTGAGCTGGACCAGGCGCTGGCCGAGGTCGTGGCCGACACGGGCGCGCACGTCGCGGGGCTTTACGTACTGGCGCCCAGTGAGCAGGTCCTACGCCTGGAGGTGGTGACCGGGATTCCATCGCACATCGTCGGACCCTGGGCGCGCGTCGGGCTGGCG
>NZ_JBSGTG010000197.1:0-1407 GCF_053607285.1 Streptomyces sp. NPDC055140
GGCAGTGGGTAGGCGAAATCGTCGACGACGTCGATCTGCTGGCCCGCCTCGAAGGACTCCATCAGTTCCTTGGCGATCCGGTCGATCTCGCCGCGCATGGCATCGACCCGGCCCGGGTTGTGCGGCGGGCCGAAGGGCCGCATGGCGAGGGTGCGCAGCCTGTGGTGCTCCGGGTCGTCGAGCCGCAGGAACGGCGGCTTGTGTGTCACTTCGCCACGGCTGCGGGGGTCGGCACTCATCCGCGGGTCGTGGAGCAGAGAGGCGATCTCATGGTAGGTGCCGACCAGGTAGCTGCCGTCTGCCTGCTGCACCACGGGACCGGCCTCGCGGAGTTCCGCGTACAGCGGGTAGGGGTTGGGGCGACTGGCGTAGTCGGTGATCCGTGCCAGCAAGGTCTCGGAGGGCATCGTGGCTCCTCGTGGTTGGGCGGGACGGGGGTCAGCGGGTGGGCTGCACCACCGTCAGCCGACGGTCGGGCAGGTGACCGGTGAGTGCCACGGTCGGGCCGTGCGACAGCCCACTCGGATCCGGCACGTCCGACGGAACCGCGATGTCGGCCGCGATCGCACGGTCCTGGGCGCCGGGCGGGGGCGGGAACGGAGCAGCAGTCTCGATCAGGTGCCGGTAGTAGTCGAGCGACTTGGCCATATCGACGGTGACGGCGGCGGTGACCCGTCCTTGGTAGCCGTAGACCATTGCCAGACGGCGCGCCTCCAGGGAGCCCTGGGCGATGACCACGTGGTCGGAGTAGGTGGGCACGCCCACCGATTTGATGTTGAGCCCGAACTGGGTCGACCAGAACGATGGGACGGCCAGGTGAGGGCGCTGCAGGGGCCCTGGATTGACCATGTTGTGGGCCGCCACCTTGGCCTGCTCGACTGCGTTGCCCCAGTGTTCCAGGGAGAGCATCTGGTAGCCGAACAGCGGGTGCGGGAAGCGGGAGACGTCGCCGGCCACGAAGACGTCGTCGGTGACGATCCCGTACATGTTGAAGGCGCGGCATCCGGCGTCGCAGGCGATCCCGCGCGGGCCTGCCGCAAGCCCGGACTCCGCCAGCCATTCGACGTTGCGGATCGCGCCCAGCGCCACGACGCACACGTCGGCGTCGACGCGGCTGCCGTCAGACAGCTCCGCACCGGTGAAGCTGCCGTTACCGCGCAAGGCGGTGACCGTCACCCCGGTGCGCAGGTCCACGCCGTGGTTGCGCTGCATGGCGGCCGCGAGCTTCGACAGGGTGCCGCCCAGCGCGCCCACCAGGGGTGCGGGGCCGCGTTCGGCGACCGTGACCTCCAGTCCCCGTTCCCGGCAGGCCGAGGCGATCTCCGAGCCCGTGAAGCCGCCGCCGATCACCAGCACGCGCTCTGGCCCGGCGGCCAGCCGCTCGGCCAGCCCTGCGCCGTCCTCGCG
>NZ_JBSGTG010000198.1:0-1398 GCF_053607285.1 Streptomyces sp. NPDC055140
TTGCTCCCGCAGTGCGTATCGATGTCGTACGGATATGGCTTGTGCTGTTTGGGCTTGGACGGACCTTCCCGCCACTTGTCCTTCGCAACAGTGCGGGCTGGCAGGGTGGGGCCGGTGTACCCCTCGTCGCCCGGGTTGTCGGACGAGGACGAGCACCCGGAGAGCAACAGCCCAGCGCTCAGGAGTAGGACGGCGACTTGGCGCGATACGTTCACGCACCTTAGACGCTGCAGGTACGTGTTCCGTTGTCCTCTCCGGAATGATCCGCGGCGGCGACCCCCAATCCGCCCCCACGGGTCGACGAAGCTCATAGGGCCCCCTGCCGCAGAGCGCGAGGTCGATGGGCAACCGGTTCTACAGGTCTCCGGCCGCGAGGCGCTTGTCTCGCAGTCGGGGCATGGCGGTGCGGCCCCCTGGGCTTCGACGCCGCCCTGGGCGACATCGTGTAGGGCGGCCGCCCCCACTGCTCGCCATCGAGCGGCCCCCTGTCTGTCCCGCCGCCGGTCGCCTCCAAGCACCCGGCGGCGAGAGTCTTCAGTCGGCGTCTCGCCGGGTCGGCGCGGCCAGCTCGTCCCGGCGCGCACCCCGTCGCGGAGCTCCCCGCTGTAGAAATGCCGGTGCTCGCCGTGGTGGCCGGCCGGCAGGGTGCAACGCCGTGCGCCTTCGGGCTGCCGGATGAAGCAGACGCCGGGAATCTCCACGTGCTCCTGCACCGTCTTGCGCTGGGCGCTCACCGCCGTGCCGGCCGCATCACGAGGCGCAGCCACGTGCCGTGGGGGCACAGAGCTGGGTCGTCGGTGCACTGTTCGCAGGTCTGCGTGTGGTCGAGCTGTACGGGATAGACGTGGCGCATCGCGCAGGGTCGGCAGCCGCGAGGAAACCAGCGGGCTGCGGTGCCGTGGGCGTCCGTCTCTCGCGCGTCGAGATCGATAGCTGTGGAGTTGCTGAGGGCGACGACGCACCTTACGCAGGCCCTGCCGCGCACTTGCGGTTCGGACAGGCCGCCAGGGGCTGGAACGTGGATGGGCGGCGTCTCAAGGGTGTTGCTCGGTCCGGTTCCCGCGCCGGACGCTCGACCCGTGATCTCGGCCATGTCGACTCCTGTTGGTCGGCCGGCCCCGGGGCCGTTCACGCGGTTGCCGGGGCGCTGTACGACTCATGGAATCGGCGCGCTACTCAGGGTGACAGTGGCGGGGCGTCCTAGTTTCGCGACGCTATGCGTCGACCCCCAGGAACTCGGCCAACGGCCGCAGCCCTGCAGGGTGGTTGGGCAGCGCCCACAGGTCGCGCACGATGGCTACTGCCAGGGTGTGATGCTGCATCCAGGTCGGCGCCACCCGGCGCAGTGACTCCAGGGCCTTCACCGCCCCCTGCGCGTCGCCCAGATCTGTATGGGCT
>NZ_JBSGTG010000199.1:0-601 GCF_053607285.1 Streptomyces sp. NPDC055140
TGGTCAGGCGGGATGTTGCCTGGCCGATTGTGAAGGTGCCCGGAAGTCGGCGTACGCGACGGATACTTGCGGTGTCGGGTCGCCCCACTGGTCGCGAAAGGCGTCGACGTGCATCCAGGTCGTTGCCAGCTCGATGCCGGTCTCGTGGGTAAAGCGCAGACAGTCCGTGGTGCGTTGCCAGGGGTGGCTGTCGTAGATCGAGGCGCGGGGGACGATGAAGATGCCGCGCTTGGCGACGCGGGCAGCTGCGGTGATCGCGTGGTACTCGAACTTCCGGGGCCGGTGGGTGGAGGTGTCGCAGCTGCGGGCGACGGCGCCGAACGGCGGGTTCGAGCTCGCGCGGTCGAACAGACCGAGGACTGGGGCCCGCCACGACTGAGTCTGCCGACCCGGACCACGGCGCGGGGCGTTGGTCACCACTCTCACCCCGGGCCGGGGTGTCGGCGGTTTCGCCTTGGGCGGGGACGCGGCGGGGGGCCCGCCCCCAGGCGGGGGCGGGGGCCCGGCCCGCACGGGGCGCGGGGGGGCGGGGGGGGGGGGAGGGGGGGGGTTGTGGCCGACCCCCCACTGGGGCGGGCCCGCGCCGATGTTGGGGGGGGTG
>NZ_JBSGTG010000199.1:611-1383 GCF_053607285.1 Streptomyces sp. NPDC055140
GGTCAGACGGGGGCGGCGATCGGGTCTGGGTAAGGCCAGACCTCCATGTCGCGCGCGCCCTCGCAGATGAGGCGGTGGATCAACTCGCCGTCGGTGAGGAGACCTCCCGTCCAGCCGTCGGCGGTCGGTGCTCCCTGCCACCAGCGTCGGGCCAGTGCCTCGGCTCGTTCCTGGGCTGGGGCACGGACTAGGAAGCGAAAGGTGCGGCCTTCGGTGCTCTCCATCCAGAAGCGGTAGACGCGGCGGTGTAGAGGCACGCCCTGGTCTCCATCGGCGGTGAACGCCGCTTTGATGACGTGGCGGCACTGGGGGCTGTGCCAGGGCGTGAGGTCGTCGCGGTCGCGGCGATGGATGAGGCGTACGTCATCGAGGTCGTCCACGTGGGCGGTCGCCGACTGGGCGCGCTGGGCGTGGGGGAAGGAGCGGACCACGCCAGCGCGGTCTTCTCGCACGTCGGGGCTGATCTGGACGGTGCGGGCGGTGGGGTCGTAGGCGGTGACTCGGTAGCGCGTGGTGAGACCGGTGCGGGATTCGACGGTGGCGGCCGTGCCGATGGAGTCGAGCGGTGGTGTGGGGGTGGTGATGGGCTGGTCGGCCCAGGAACAGCCTGGGTACATGTCCGGTGGCGGTGGGGTCAGCATGGGGTCGCGGGTCCTTTCGGTGCGAGTGGAGCGCGGCCGTAGTGCCGGGCTCCAGGGGGCACCATCGGGGCCGGGCGGGCAAGCCATGCAACACCCGGGGCGGTGGGGGGGCTGCACGGACGGCACGATGC
>NZ_JBSGTG010000200.1:0-1358 GCF_053607285.1 Streptomyces sp. NPDC055140
TGGTTTAAGGGCAAGTCCCGCCCCTCCAAAGCCAACTTGGAACGCCTCGACAGTGCGTACTGGGTCCGCCGCCGCGAGAACCTGATCCGCTCCGGCTGGCTCAAGCGGCACCTCGACAACGACGGCCAGGGCCGCCGCATGGAGATCTATCCCGTCGACCAGTCCGCCGTCACCGCCAGCCGCGCCCGGGTGAACAGTCACCGAGCGCTCGATCACGGTCCGCTACGTGTGGGCCGACATGGTCGATGCCTGGGCCGCCCAGGACGCCGGCCTGATGGACGAAATCTGGGACGACGTCATCACCGACCTGGACAGCGACTACGCCGCCTACGCCTACGTGTCCTCCGTCGGCATCGGCGCCTGAGCGTGGCGCGGTAATGCCCATCGGCATGGCCCAGTGAGCCGGGACACGACAGTTGGAACCTGGCCACGCGTTCTGGCACCGCGGACGATGACGCGCCAACACCCGCCGCGTCGTCACCCGAGGGCAGCGGGCCTGAGAGGCTTGAGATCGAGCTGCTCGCCGAGGTCCGCGACGCGATACGCCGACAGGGCCTGGCCACATTCGACCGGGGCGGTCCCCTCCTGAACACGTCCACGACCCCGTGGGCACCCCGACCCGATTCCGGTACTCGGTGACCCTGCACGGCACGAACCCCGAGTGCCACGTGTCGATCACCGGCCCTGTGCCCGCTGTCGAGCGGGCTGTGGCCCCGTTTCTCCTGCCGGAGCACCCCGCCGAGCCGCGGCACCGGGCCCACTGTGGGGCGTACAGGGCCGACTGGTCGTGTTCCTCGCCCAGCGCACCGACGTCGAGCAGACCGAGCAGGGCGGAATCGCGATCAGCACCACGCCCGGCCCATACGGCTACGCCGTGCCCCGCCCTCGACCCGATGACCCGGGCCTGCGACACGAGCCGGGCCTCCGTCGACGTGCACGGCGCCGGCGTCGACTTCCTCGTCTCCCTCGCCCCGCACCCCTCCCGCTGACCCCCTGGCGTGCCCCGGCCGGCACGGGGCACGCTCCTACCGAAACGCCCCAGCCGATGGGCACTCACATCCCACAGGATTCCCAGCTGTTCACGAATATGTTGCTCGTCACGGAGGCGGGTTTACGGTGGCTTGAGCAGGCAGGCCGGACGAGAGACTCGCGAGCAGACTGAGCGGGAGGAGAACCTGCGTCAGCAGGAGCGCCGTGCTCGGCATCCTGCAGATGGGAAGAGTCGCAGCCGCTGACTGCCCTCGTGGATTCAGAGCTCCTTGTGGCGACAGGTAGGAGTGCATCGCAGTGACAGCACCCGGGCCAACACCACCAGCCCAGCCGAGCCCGTCCGGCGACCCCGCTCCCTCGCCCACGCC
>NZ_JBSGTG010000201.1:0-1296 GCF_053607285.1 Streptomyces sp. NPDC055140
GCCCGCACCCTGGCCAACGAGATCACCGCGCGGTTGTCCCTCAACGATACGGGCGAGGTTCTGTCCTGCGCGGAACAGATCGACGGTCTGATCGAGAAGTCCGACTCCGAGTGGAGCCGGGCGCTAGTCCGACTCGATGTCGCCGCAGCGCTTCTGCAGCACAAGCAGCCGGAGGTGGAGCACGCCATGGCGCTTGGGCGGCGTGCTCTGGACGCCGGCACCACCGCGCCCATCACGTCTGTGTGGCAGCGGGCGAACGAGCTCTACGAGCGTGCCGGGCGCTGGCACGCCGAGCCTGATGTAGGTGACTATGCCGAGGAACTTCGGAACTGGCGCTCACGCCCCCAGGCCAAATCGATCGTCAGCGGCTCGGGCGTGGAGCTCGCGCCGCAGCAGTAAGGAGAGCCGTGACGCCCGAACTGGACGTCTTCCCCGGCGCGTTTCCGCACCGCCCGCCCCCGGACCTCGACAGCCCCGGCCTGCTCGTCGATCACGACTGGCGAGCCTTCAACGCCGTCGAGCGGATGGCGAACCACTGGGCACGCCCGAGTTGGCCCGAGGGATTCCGCGCCTACTACTGGATGTTGACGTTCCCCGCTGCCCGCGACCTGATCAGCCGCGCGAGGCACTGCCAGGACGTACTCGCGCACCTGGGCATGGACTCCGTCCCCGAGGACGGCCTGCATGTGACGTTGACCCGCATCGGCAGCACCGACCTGGTGTCCAACAACCAGTTGCATCTCCTTGCCGACCTGGCGGAACAGCTGCCGCTGACGGCCTTCCAGGTCACTGCCCATCCGATGGCGGGATCGAGGGGTGCCGTCCGCTTCACTCTCGCGCCGTGGTCGCCGCTGGTACGCCTGCATGCCGCTCTAAGCGAGATCGGACGACGCGCGGCCGTACCCGGGGGCAAGCCCACCGCCGCCTTCCGGCCCCACCTGGGCGTGCAGTACAGCAACCGGGAGCGTCCCGCTGCGCCTGTGGTCGGGAGTGTCGCCCGCCTGCGCACCCTTGAGCCGGTCTCCTTGGAGATCAACAGCATGGAACTCGTCGAACTCTGGCGCACCACAGTTCCCTTGCCGGCCTACCGCTGGCGTGTCGTGCGGAGCGTTCCCCTGCACCCGCAGCCGGACCTGCCTGCCTTGTCTGGCCGATAGCAGGGCTGAAAGGACCATACGGAGGGGTTGAGGTGCACACAGTTCGGATGACGTTGTTCCGTCAGTTGGTTCAAGATCGGGGCTGGACCACGGTCGAAACGTTCAGCACCCACTTCTCCAAAGCGGGACGGGAACTGGC
>NZ_JBSGTG010000202.1:0-1296 GCF_053607285.1 Streptomyces sp. NPDC055140
GAACAAATTCAATCAATAGGAGAAGGACCTGCGTGATCTTCCCCTCGGGGACCAGGTCGGGGTCCTGCTCGTAGAGCCGGTCCAACTCGGTTCCCCGGTCCTGCATCTCGGTGATGGTCCCCTCGATCACACCGAGGACGCGGCGGATGATGTCGGGGCTGGCCCCGGCGATCCACTGGTGGGCGACGTGACGCAGCGGGGCCCAGTCCGGGCCGGTCTTCCCGGTGATGACGACGATCCGCACGGTCGGGTCGAGCGCGGCGGCGGCGGCGATGAGCCGGGCCAGGTAGCTCTTGCCGTAGCCCATCAGGCCGCCGATCAGGAGCGAGGACCACAGCAGGTGGAGCACGTGGCGCTTGCGCCGGGCGTCGGCACCGAGCGGGACGCCGTCGCCCCAGAAGTCCCAGGCCGGGGCGTCGATCAGCTCGGAGGGGTGCTTGCCGTTGCCGTAGGGGTTGTCCTCGTTGGCGACCCAGAGGACGAACCGGCCCTCGTGCCCGTCGTCGCCGGTGTCCGGGGTGATCTCGATGCGGGACTTCTTGATCCGCAGGGCGGAGGCGAGGTCCTCGATCCGGGAGACGGCAGCGGATGCCTTGATGCCGCGCGGCAGATCGACGGTGGCGGTCCAGCCGGGGCCGGCGGGCTCGATGACTCCGGCGAGGTGCGTCTCGTCGCGCTGGGCGGGGGTGATGATCCCCGCCTTGACCAACGCGGTCACCAGGTCGGCTTCGCCCTGGACGCGGCCGGACTCCGGCTTGACCAGACTGACCCGGCTCATCGAGGCGAGGGTGTCCGGGACGAACGGGCCGTCGGCCGCCGGGACTCCGGCCGGGCCGAGGCCGGGGCCGCCCTGCTGCGGGACCGGAACCGCGGGGATCTCCTCCGGCGACAGCGGACGGGAGAGGTACCACCAGGCGGCCGGGCCGCCCGTGCCGAGCGCGGCCAGGCCCACGAGCGGCTCCATCGTCAGGCCGTGGAACCCGGCGTACGTTCCGGCGGCGACCATGCCGACGCGCGAAGCCTTCTTCGCCCAACGGGCCTTGGACATGTCCCGCCCGCTGATCTTCATGCGGTCGGCATCCGGCCCGGCCGCGTCCAGCGCGGCGAGCTGGGCCAGGAGCGGGGCGGCGGCCTCCTCGGTGGGCGCGGCCTTGATCTGGGCCCGGAGCCCGGCGGCCAGGGCGCGGGACTCCTGGCCCTGACGGCGGTCGGCCTGGCGGCGCTTGCGCTCGATCTCGGCGGCCAGCTCGGCGTCCGTGACGTCCGCCGTCGAGAACCAGGCGGACAGCCGGAGGC
>NZ_JBSGTG010000203.1:0-1277 GCF_053607285.1 Streptomyces sp. NPDC055140
GGGGCTTCCCCCTGAGCCGTAGACACCGTTTGCTATGCGGCAGTGGTCAGCGTAACCATTCGCTGTTCGAAGGCGATCGGGCTGACCTGGCCGATCGCTGAATGCCTTCTCCTGGTGTTGTATCGAGTGATCCATCGGAATACCGCGAGGCGGGCCTCGCGTACTCCCGGCCAGCGCTTCCGGCCCTGAAGGGTCTCTCGTTTCAGGGCCGCGTTGAAGCTCTCCGCCGCGGCGTTGTCCGCGCTCGTCCCGACCGCCCCACGAGAACGGATCACGCGGAGTTTGCGGCATGCCTTGGCGAAGTCCTTCGAGGCGTACTGGGCTCCGTTGTCGCTGTGGAAGACCGCCCCGACCAGGTCACCGCCGCGGGTGCGGGCGGCGGCTTCGAGGGCGTCGGTGACCAGCTCGGTGCGCATGTGATCGGCGATCGCCCAGCCCGCCAGCCGCTTCGAGCAGAGGTCCAACACCGTCGCCAGATAAAGGAATTGGCCGCCGCCGATGGGCAGGTAGGTGATGTCGCCCACGTACTTGGTGTTCGGTTCGCTCGCGGTGAAGTCGCGCTGCAGGAGGTCGGGGACCTTGGTCGCGTCCGGGGCGGGCACCGTGGTGGTGACCTTCCTGCGTAGGTGCACGCCGACAATGCCGGCCTCGCGCATCACGCGCTCGACGCGCTTGTGGTTGACCTGCCAGCCCTCGGCCCGGAGCTCGGCGGTGACCCGCGGGGAGCCATAGGTGCCGTCCCATTCGGTGTGGATCTCGCGGATCTTCCCGGTCAGCTCGGCATCCGACCGGGCCCGCTCGGCGCGGGCGCCAGCGACGGACCGCCATCGGTAGTAGCCGGAACGGGAGACTTCCACGACCCGGCACAGCCGCTTCACCCCGAAGGTGTCGCGATGATCATCGACGAACTGGAAGCGGCTCACCAGTTGGTCTCGCCCGCGAAATACTTGGCCGCCCGGCGCAGGATCTCGCGCTCAAGCTCCAGCTCGCGCACCTGCCGGCGCAGGGCGGCGATCTCGGCGTCCTTGTCCGCCTCCGCCCGCGCGGACGGCGCTTCGGCCGTCTCGGCTGCCTTGATCCACAGGCGGAGCGTCTCATGGTTCACGCCCAGGTCCTTGGCCACGGCCGCGACGGGCCGCCCCGGGCTGGAGCGGTACAGCGCGACGGCGTCGGCCCGGAACTCAGCCGAGTACTTGTAGGTCCCCAACGGGAACTCCTGATCTCTGGAACTTCATAGATCCAGTGTCCAGGGTGTCCACGACCAGGGGGAAACCTCC
>NZ_JBSGTG010000204.1:0-1276 GCF_053607285.1 Streptomyces sp. NPDC055140
GTGAGCGGGTCGCGCTACAGATCGCCGTACTGCACATCGAGGCGCCCGACGAAGTCCTCGATGAGGCACTGGAGTTGGGGGCAGACCTGCTCGGTGGCTGCCCGCACCTCTCCGACGACCCGCAGGCCGCTGTCGCCCGCGCCCTGACCATCGCCGAGCGGCACGGCGTTGGCGTCGATCTGCATGCGGACGAGCATCTCCGTCCGGATCCGAAGGATCTGCTGCTGCTCGCCCAGGCTGTACGGGAGCGGGGCTTCGCCCACGGTGCGACCGCCAGTCACTGCGTGGGGCTGGGCGGCCTGGGCCCTTCCGAGGCCGCCCGGATCGCCAAGGAGGCGGCGGCATCCCGGATCGGGGTCGTCGCGCTGCCGCTCACCAACCTCTACCTCCAGGGCCGCGACACCCCTGCCCGCACCCCGCGCGGTCTGACCGCCGTACGCGCCCTCCTGGACGCGGGCGTGCCCCTGGCCGGGGGCGGCGACAACATCCGCGACCCCTTCAACCCGGTGGGCAGGGCCGACCCCCTGGAGACCGCTGGACTCCTCGTCGCGGCAGGTCACCTGACGCTGCCTGAGGCCGTCCACGCGGTGACCACCGGAGCGCGCATGGTCCTCGGGCTACCCGCCGCAGGGCCGTACGAGGGTGCGATCGCCGACCTCCTGGCCGTGCGGGCCGACTCGCTCTCCGGGGCTGTCGGTGCCTCGTACCCGGACCGGATCGTTTTCAAGGGCGGGCGAGCGGTGAGCCGTACCACGGTGATCCGCGAAGCGCTCTGACTGGTCCAGGGCGTAAACGCCCGGGATACCCCGCCGAAACAATGAATGTTGATGCTACGAACATCAGTAACGCTCCACGGCCCACAGGAAGGAGTCGATGTGGCGACAGCAGTGCAGACGGCGCTGAGCTTCGTAGCCATCGACAAGCGTTTCGACAGCGGAACCACTGCACTCTCGGGTGTGGATCTCCGCGTCGGGGCAGGGGAGTTCGTGGCGGTCGTGGGCCCCTCCGGATGCGGCAAGTCCACCCTGCTGCGGCTCGCCTCCGGTCTCGACGCCCCCAGCGCGGGCGAGATCAGCACCCCGGGCGGGGACATCGGTTACGTCTTCCAGGACGCCACCCTGCTGCCCTGGCGCAGCGTCCTGGCCAATGTGGCGTTGCCGGCCGAACTGGCCGGCCGTCCCAAGGCCGAACGGCACGAGCGCGCCATGGACGCCATCCACCTCGTCGGCCTCGACGGCTTTGAGGAGCAGTTGCCGGGACAGCTCTCGGGCGGGAT
>NZ_JBSGTG010000205.1:0-1222 GCF_053607285.1 Streptomyces sp. NPDC055140
TCCCACTGGCCGACCGAGCTGCGCGCCAAGATCGACGACCCCACACGGGCCGCGCACGTCTTCTCCGCCCTCCTCCAGGCAGAGATCGTGGACACTGCCCTGCTCGGCGGACCGGTCCCCGACCCGGCCGCCATCCGCATCCGCTCCCAGGAAGCCGCGAACGACCTGCTTGCCCTCGCCCAGGCCGGACGGCTGTGAGCCGGCGCCGACCATGAACACATAGCGCCCGAAGCGGCTGCGCTGCAGCACGATGTGGGCGACGAACAGGACGACGGCGCAGCAAATGACGATGTTGGGGACGGGGCGGCACGGTGTAGTCGGGCTCTTTGACGCGCTGACGGACGCCTTCCACCGGCACAGCTTCGTCGGATGCCCGTTCGCCAGCGCAGCAGTCAAGACCTGCCTGGACGCGGAGGCCGGGGCGATCACCATGCTGCACCTGCAGCACCGTCAGGTCTGGCTGACCGAGCAGACCGGGACTGGCGCCCCTGAATCGCTCGCCCGGCACATCGGACTCCTGATCGACGGAGCGCTTGCCTCCGGCCGCCTCCTAGGACTTGTCCGGGCGATCTTCGATTGCTCGTGCGATGAGGTCGTGGATCAAGAACTCCCCGGACCTGCGGTTCTCTTTGAGACGGGAGAAGTTGTCGGGGTTGAACCAGTCGTAGGCAGAGTGCTTTGACCATTCCAGAGTGGGGTGGTCCAAGTCGCCGTCGACCTCGACAAGATAGTCGGCCTCGTGGCGGAGTCCACCGCCGTCGTCCCCCGTCCAGGTTGTGGTGCCAAGGAACCGCCGCACGTGGGTCAGGCGCCAGCCGGTCTCCTCCTCAACCTCGCGTGCGAGGGCCTCCAGGACCGTTTCGCCAGCCTCGACGTGACCCCCCACGATGTCCCAGGTATCGGGAAACAGGCGACGGTCTGGGCTCCGCTTTTGGGCGAAGGCCTGGCCGTCCTGGTTGAGGATGACGGCGCCGACGGTCCAGACCTCGCCTGAGGCGGGATGGGGCACCTCGACGTCGTCGTTGACAGTGAACGACGGGTTGTGAGTGGGCATGACCGATAGCGTAAGACGGACGTTTCCGCGGCATGCCGATTTCGTTGTGGTGGGCATGGGGCGGGGCGATCTGAGTGATGCCGAGTGGGAGCGGCTGCGGCCGTTCCCACCAGCCAGCAACGGGCGTTGTGGCGGGTGGCGGGATCACCGGCAGGTGATCGACGGCAT
>NZ_JBSGTG010000206.1:0-1205 GCF_053607285.1 Streptomyces sp. NPDC055140
CTCATCGCCAACCGTGGCGAAATCGCTGTCCGCGTGGCCCGGGCGTGCCGGGATGCCGGTATCGCGAGCGTTGCCGTTTACGCGGAACCGGACCGGGACGCTTCGCATGTCCGGGCGGCGGACGAGGCGTTCGCGTTGGGCGGTGACACCCCGGCCACCAGCTATCTCGACATGGCGAAGGTGCTGCAGGCCGCCAAGGACTCGGGCGCGGACGCCATCCACCCCGGCTACGGATTCCTGTCGGAGAACGCGGAGTTCGCCCAGGCCGTCCTGGACGCCGGACTGATCTGGATCGGCCCGCCCCCGCAGGCCATCCGCGACCTGGGTGACAAGGTCGCCGCCCGCCACATCGCCCAGCGCGCCGGCGCGCCCCTGGTCGCCGGCACCCCGGACCCGGTCTCCGGCTCCGACGAGGTCGTCGCGTTCGCCCGCGAACACGGCCTGCCCATCGCCATCAAGGCCGCCTTCGGCGGCGGCGGCCGCGGCCTCAAGGTCGCCCGCACCCTCGAAGAGGTCCCCGAGCTCTACGACTCCGCCGTACGCGAAGCCGTCGCAGCGTTCGGCCGCGGCGAATGCTTCGTCGAGCGCTACCTCGACAAGCCCCGCCACGTGGAGACCCAGTGCCTGGCCGACACCCACGGCAACGTGGTCGTCGTCTCCACCCGCGACTGCTCCCTGCAGCGCCGCCACCAAAAACTCGTGGAAGAGGCCCCCGCCCCCTTCCTGACCCCGGCGCAGAACGAACAGCTCTACACCGCCTCCAAAGCCATCCTCAAGGAAGCCGGCTACGTCGGCGCCGGCACCGTCGAGTTCCTCGTCGGCACAGACGGCACCATCTCCTTCCTCGAGGTCAACACCCGCCTCCAGGTCGAACACCCCGTCACCGAAGAAGTCGCCGGCATCGACCTCGTACGCGAGATGTTCCGCATCGCCGACGGCGAAGCACTCGGCTACGACGACCCCGCCCTGCGCGGCCACTCCTTCGAGTTCCGCATCAACGGCGAAGACCCCGGCCGCGGCTTCCTGCCCGCCCCCGGCACCGTCACCCGCTTCGCACCCCCCACCGGCCCCGGCGTCCGCCTCGACGCCGGCGTCGAGACCGGCAGCGTCATCGGCCCCGCCTGGGACTCCCTGCTCGCCAAACTGATCGTCACCGGCGCCACCCGCGAACAGGCCCTGCAGCGCGCCGCCCGCGCCCTGGCCGA
>NZ_JBSGTG010000207.1:0-1202 GCF_053607285.1 Streptomyces sp. NPDC055140
GCTTTGTCCATTTCTGATTGAATTGTCAGATACGATCGCTTCATCGTCAAGTAAAAATGATGGATTCATCAGAATTGTTGCTCTTAGTGATGGGCGTGCCGATGCCCGCCACGCAGGAACCGATTCGAACGCCGTCATGCCCAGACCCGCCAGGCACTCGTCCGCGCCACGCGGCAGATCCTCGCCGAGTCTGGCGGCACCAAAGCCAGCGTCCATGCCGTCGCGGAGCGTGCGGACGTGGGCCTCCACTCCGTCTACAACCACTTCACGGGCAAGTCGGGCCTATTCGACGCGGCCGTGGACGATGTACTGGAGGAGTAGGCCCAAGCCGTCGACGAACGCCAGCACGGCGTGGACGATCCCGCCGAGCGCCTGGCTGAGGGCGTGCGGCTCAGGGCGTGCATGGCCGAGTCATACCCGGAGATCATGTAGATCCTGTGCCACCGCCGGCTCGGGCGGATATGCCCGGGCGACGGACTGACTCCGCGCGCGAAGCGCGGCGGGGAGCGCGGCATGGCCGCAGGCCGGTCACCGTTGTCGACCCGGTGATCGCCTAGACCGGACCAAACGCAGCCTGCTGGCGCTTCTGGAGCTGTGGTGCAAGCAGCCTGAGACCGAGAGCGACCAGGCCGCAAGACCAATGGCCGAGCGATCCTGCACATACTCGGCCTCTCTCCGGATGAGGCCCGTGACCTCGCCGGGCGGCCCTTCCCGCTGCAGCGTGAAAGAAGAGGATCCTGTCGCGCACGGGCCCACGGGCGCCGACTGCGCACCGATTCCCACGGCCTGCGCAATGTCCGGGGTGGCTGGTCTCTCTTGCCGCTGTCGCCGCCCCAGCCTCAGAGTTGGAGGGGCAGGTGGCGGGGTCCGCGAAGCATGGCGTTCTGCCGGTAGGGCGGCGGGTCCTGGACCAGGCGTGCCGTGCCGAGGTGGGGGAGCAGTGCGCCCAGCGCGGCTTGGGCTTCGATGCGGGCGAGGGGTGCGCCGTAGCAGACGTGGATGCCGCTGCCGAAGCCGAGGTGCTCGTTGTCCGGGCGGGTGGGATCGAACCGCTCGGGATCGTGGAACCGCCTGGGGTCGCGGTTGCCCGAGGCCAGCACCAGAACGACGGGGGCACCGTGGGCGATCGGCTTACCGGCGACGTCGATGTCGGCGAGCGGGATGCGCTCACGCATGTGGACCGGAGGTTCGTAGCGCAGCAG
>NZ_JBSGTG010000208.1:0-1195 GCF_053607285.1 Streptomyces sp. NPDC055140
CTTCAGGATCCGGCCTACCGACAGCCCCCGAAGTTGTTGGTGCTGGTCTCCCCCGTTCCGCTTTCCGCACATCCACAGAAGAGTCAGAAGACCATGTTTGTGACCGATTCCCCCAGCCCGAGTTCACCGCTCGGCCGGCCCTGCCGCCACGAGGCGCTGCTCACCCTGCCCGCGCAGGAGGCGCACGTCTCCGCCGCTCGTCACTTCGCGGACGATCTGCTGGAGACCTGGAGCGTGCCCGCAAGTGAGCGGGACTCCGCCGTACTCATCGTCGACGAACTCGCCGCCAACGCCGCCCAGTACGGCCGCGAGCGCATGACCCTGCTGCTCGTCCTCGACGACGGCACTCTGCACATCGTGGTCACAGACTCCGGCACGCCAGTGGAGCGCCATCGCCCCGACATCGCCCCCGACGAACACGGCCGCGGCACCGGCATCGTCCAGTACCTCGCGCAGTCGACCGAGGTCCACCAGACACGCAGCGGCCGCGAAGTCCGCGCCTGCCTCAGGTGCTCGTCGTGACCGGGCCGGGTGTTCCGCACGAACTGCGGCCCGTTGCCAGGGCCGGCGGAGGTGTGAGCATGCACGTCACTCCGAACAGCGCTGAGGCTATCGGCGCCCCGCCCCCGCACGAGGCGTACGCGAATGCGCCAGACCTGCGCCGCGAGATGCACCAAGTGCTCGCTCTCGGGGCCGAACGCGAAGGCCGCCAGGCCGGGCCCGACACCGGCCCCCTGGTCGACGCGACGGCCGCCGAACGCGCCTGGCTGCTACGACGGGCGGCCCTCATGGACCGGATGGCCCTCGACGGCCCCGGGCCGGTCGCAGCCGCCACAGAAACCGCCGAGCAACTCGTCCAGCACGACCGTCGCCATCCCGATCTGGTGGCCGGCCCACACCACCCCGACGCGATCACGCTCGCCCCCGGCCACCGCCTCTACGTCCGCCAGGAGTACGCCGCCTGGACGGCTGCCGGGCGCCCCGGAATCTGAATCGACCCCGATCCGACAAGGAGAAGGACACATGACCGGCAAGGACATCGACACCCGATACGCCCCCGCGGCAGCCGGCCCACTCCACTCGCCTCGCCTCACATGCCCGACAGCCATGCGTGAACATTGCGGCGGTCGGCGACAGGAACGGTCACGCCAGGGAAAGCCGATGAACGCACCGTGGCCGAACGCGAAGACCCATT
>NZ_JBSGTG010000209.1:0-1191 GCF_053607285.1 Streptomyces sp. NPDC055140
ATGGTGGAGGCAGCGTATCCGCCGTCAGGCCGGGTGACGACGGAGCCGATGTCCTCGCCGTCCAGCAGAACGCGGGCACGCCGCTTCTCCATCGCCGCGAGGTTGCCCGAGACCCGCTCCCGCTCGGTCGCGATCTGAGCACGGCGTGCTTCGACGAAGGGAGCGTGCGCGGCAACGGCCAACGGCAGCTCCAACCGGGCCTGTTCGGCTTCAAGGACCTCGGGGGCCTCGCCGCGCAGCTCGAAGGATCCGGGGCGGGCGGTGGTGATCTCACCGACCGGGTCGGCGGCGGTGAGCAGGTCCTCGCCGCGCCGGCGGGCCAGGACCTCGCCGGACGCGACGGTCTCCAGTTCGACGGTGAGCTGCCCGGGCTGGACGTCGGTGACGGTGTGCCACCAGCTGTGCGAGCCCTTCAGGAGTACCTGGTCCCCGGCCTGGAACTCGATCGGGCTCCAGTCCCTGCGCTCCGTCTGTGCGAGGGCGGCGAGTTCGCCGACCCTCCCGTCGTCGAGTTCGGGCAGGGTGGTGTCGGCGGGTGCGCCGTCGCGGTTGTAGTGGACGGCGATGGAGCGGCCGTGCTTGAGCATGCGCCGGACGAACAGGCCCGTCTTGTAGGCCCGGGTCTCGGGCCGAATGCGCGGGTTCTGGACCCATGCGCCGACACTGCGCATGCGGATGAAGTCTTCCGCTTCCAGAGCCGCCAGGGCATCCGTGTCGCTTTCTGCGACACCGAAGACGTACGTGCGCGTCTCGTCGCCGTGGTCCCGCTCGTGGTGGATCCACACCGTCTCTGCGGGCCTGGGGCCCGTGACGAGAGCGGCCTCCTGCAGGGCCTGGTGGCGCTCGGCGATCTTCTTGGCGCTGGCGGACGGGGTGCGCTCGCCGGGCATGTAGTCGGTGCCGACCGCGATCCGCCACTTGACCGTGCCGTCCCAGCCGTTGGGGCCGTGTCCGTGGCCGATCTGCTCGGTTCCGTAGCCGACGGTGATGTGCTCAACGTCGTCGCGAGCGCCCTCACGCGGCGGCTCGAGGCGCCACCAGTAGCCGGGCATGCCCGCGACTTCCTGCGCGTCGAACGGCATAGCGCTCGTGTCCGGCTCGGCGGCCGTGCTCGGGATCTCGGCCAGCATCGGCTGCGCCGCCTCCGGCGGGTCAGCCGCGGGAACCGGCGCGGCAGGCGGCGGCGCGGCT
>NZ_JBSGTG010000210.1:0-1178 GCF_053607285.1 Streptomyces sp. NPDC055140
ACCCGGCACATTCGGGTGGCGGTCTCGTGCGTGTGGGTGGCGGTGGTCCGGCGGTGCCGGGTGGCGGTCGACGACGGGCGTCCGCCTGCCGCGCACTTCGGCCGGCGGACCACCCCCGGCCGCGAGATTGGAACGATCTCGTATAACTTGCTCCGCTTCAGCGGCCCGGAGACGTGCGCCGTCGCCGTCGGAATCGGATGAGCGTCGCCGCCAGCTCGGGGAGCGCGCGAACGACGGCGACGACGTCGCGGCGGTCGGCGCGAACGATCGCGGTGACGCAGACGAGCGCCGCGCAGAGCACGGCCAGGCCGACGAGGAACAGCGGGATCAGCAGCGGGTCAATCGTGGGCATCGAGGGGCCTCCGGTGAGTTGGGATCGTCACGATGGAGGGCGCGGGGGTTAGCCCCGCAACTCCCCTCCACCCCTTCGTGGGCCCGGGGCGGATCGGACAGGACCGGACCGGCCGCGCCGTGCTGCTCGTGCTCCTGGTGCTCGTCGTCGTACGTCATGTCGGAGACGTACGGCGGGTGTCGGTGACGTACGCGGCGACGGCGGCCGGGGTCGAGGAGGGGAAGCCGCGGGAATGTGCCGGCGCTTTCGTCGTCGTGCTCCTGGTGCTCGTCGTCGTGCAGCTGCTCGACGGCGGCGCGGGGGAGCCGAGCGCAGCGGCCACACGATCCCCGCCCGGTCACCCGGCGCGCTCAGCAGAGGGTCAGGGCGGGGATGTCCGAGCACTCACCACGGCCCACGGGCGGTGCGACCTGCGGTGGTGAGTGGCGAGTCGCCGGACGGCTCCAACCCTCTGCGCAACGTCCGCTGCGACGTCGTGCGCAACGCCCGTCTCGCCCCCCGCTACAACGCTGCGCGGCGTTCGTTGAGGCGCGGCGATTCGGGCCGTCGGGTCGTGATGCAAGGGTGTGGGGATGAGCGAGGAGATCGAGGGAGCCGAGGAGCGCACGCTGTGCGCCTGGTGCGGGACGGAGTTCCGGCAGTCCGGTGTCGGCCGGACGCGGGCCTACTGCCGCCGGAGCTGCCGTCAGCGGGCGTACGAGGACCGCAAGACGGCGGCCGCGACCCGCGAAGCGGTGGTCGTGGCGGTCGCCGCTGTGATGGCTCGCGGCCAGCAGCGTGCCGTTTCGTCACGTGACACGAGCGGAGCAGCCGACCGGTCGTCACG
>NZ_JBSGTG010000211.1:0-1174 GCF_053607285.1 Streptomyces sp. NPDC055140
CTGACGTCGACGGGTGCGGTGGACTCGTTCCACTCCTCGTTCACCGGGTTCGGCGGTGGTATCACGATGCTGGGTATGCAGCTGGGTGAGATCGCGCCCGGTGGTACTGGTTCGGGGCTTTACGGCATGCTGATCATGGCGATCATCGCGGTGTTCATCGCGGGTCTGATGGTCGGCCGCACGCCGGAGTATCTGGGCAAGAAGATCGGGACTCGCGAGATCAAGTTCGCGGCCTGCTACATCCTCATCACCCCGGCGCTGGTCCTGGTGTTCACGGCGGTGGCGATGGCTCTGCCCACGCCGCCGAACTCGATGCTCAACTCCGGTGCGCACGGCTTCTCGGAGATCCTTTACGCGTATACGTCGGGTGCGAACAACAACGGTTCGGCGTTCGCGGGTCTGAGCGCGGACACGCAGTGGTTCAACACCACGATCGGGCTGGCGATGCTGCTGGGCCGGTTCCTGCCGATGGTGTTCGTCCTCGCCCTGGCGGGCTCGCTCGCCGAACAGAGGCCCGTCCCCGCCACGGCCGGCACCCTGCGCACCGAGAAGCCGCTGTTCACCGGCCTGTTGGTGGGCACGGTCCTCATCATCACCGGCCTGACCTACTTCCCGGCGCTCGCGCTGGGGCCGCTGGCCGAGGGGCTGGCGTCATGACCACTCGGATAGAGAAGCAAGAGGACTCGATGTCCACAGCCACTCCGCCCCGGGCGCCGCACAGCGACGTACCGACCGGACACAAGGACGAAGGACGCGTCGGCGCGGGTGTCTTCGACCCGAAGCAGCTGCTGAAGTCGCTGCCGGACGCCTGTCGCAAGCTCGATCCGCGCGTCATGGTCAAGTCGCCTGTGATGTTCGTGGTGCTCGTCGGTTCGGTCCTGACGACCGTGTTCTCCTTCAAGGATCCGTCGGACTGGTTCGGCTGGGCGATCAGTGCCTGGCTGTGGCTCACGGTGATCTTCGCGAACCTGGCGGAGGCCGTGGCCGAGGGCCGTGGCAAGGCCCAGGCGGACACCTTGCGCAAGGCCAAGACCGACACCGTCGCCCGGCGTCTGACCGGCTCCACGGAAGAACAGGTACCCGGCACCGAGCTGCGCATCGGGGACCTGGTGGTGTGTGAGGCGGGTGACATCATCCCCGGCGACGGTGACGTCGTCGAGGGCGTCGCGAGTGT
>NZ_JBSGTG010000212.1:0-1154 GCF_053607285.1 Streptomyces sp. NPDC055140
CCTAGACCTCCGGAGCGGACGCGTTCATGCTGCTCGTCGCCGACGAGATGGGCCTGGAGCCGCCGCTGCCGGAGCGGTTCGTCGAGGCGCGGAGGGTGTTCAACGAGCAACGGGCCGAGGACCGGCTCCGCCGCAAGGCGGCACGTGAACAGGCCCGACAACATTGGGAGTTGTCGCTGAGTATCTGCCCGGTGAAGGTGACCGTGCACTCGAACCTGCGCCGCGGGCAGATGCGCCGCCTCGAGCATGTGGTGCCCGAGGAAGACGTGTTGTCCGGCAGGAGTCGCCTGCACGTCGCGGGCCGCGCCCTGTGCGAGGACCCGGATCGTGCGATCCCGCGGCACTTGGGCGAAGCTATCGAGGGCGGTGTGGCGACCTGCCGCAATTGCCTCAACACCCTTGCGGTGATTCGTAGTTCGCCTACTCCGGCGCCCGCGACTGCGGCGAAGCGCGCCCTGTTGCAGTTGATCGCCAGCGGCGCCGTCTTCACCCTGCGTCCGGGACACGGGCAGCCGACCATCCGTGACACCACCCAGCGCAGCTCCGGCACGGCCTGGGGGCACCTGGGCCGCAAGGTCGACGCCGCGGTGAACAAGGTCGCCGAGAAGGGGTGGGCGCGGGTCGACGACGAGTACAGCAGGACGCAACTGGGGCACCTCGGCCATGTTTGGCGACTCACCGACTCCGGCATTTCCGCCCTGGAAGGCTGACCATGACCCGCAACGATCGCCCCGCCACCTTGCGCGTGACCGGTGCCGCTCTCTTCCTGACCGCCTGCAACGCTGTACCGCCGGGTCCCGCGGGTGTGGTCAGCGGGCACCAGGTACCAGGCGGAGAGCCCGCAATGAGCCTGCGATATGACGTCGGAGACACGTTCTGCGGACGGTTGCCGCGTGTTGCCGCTTGGCCGATGACGCTACCGGGGCGTGGAGCCCTCGGCCGATGAGAATCGTCCAAGCCACCTTGCCCTTCGATGACTTGACCGAGATCCCCACAGCCTCGGATTGGTGCCAGCGTTGGCGTAACCGACGGCACTCCTGGCGCCACCTCAGTGAGGGTGGGTTTGATGCACGCCGGTACGCGGTCGAGATGCTGCCCGAGAAGGCGGCGAAGAACTTCGTGGTCGGGCACCACTACTCCGGGACCTTCCCGTC
>NZ_JBSGTG010000213.1:0-1153 GCF_053607285.1 Streptomyces sp. NPDC055140
CTCGTCTCCAACCGTGCCGTCCAACAGTGGCGGCACGAAGGAGTCGCCCCCAAAAGTGAGATTTGGACCTAAAATCTTTGATTTCCCTGGCGACGAGAATATTGACCTGGATTCGAAACCGCCGATTCTCATCGCCACACTGACCGGGGGCACAGACGTGGGTTTCTACGGCGACAGGACCTCGCTCGACACCCTCAATGGTGAGCCCAGACTTGCCCCTCTGCCTCCTTCAGGTTCTGATCCGAGTGAGGCCGAATGCGTTGCGGCGGTGCAGGCGAACGGCGCATATACCTTGCCTCTGACGAGGGGAGCCCGCTACTGCGCGATTTCCCGCGATGGGCGCACGGCCTATCTGCGTGCTGTCGCAGCTCCGACTGCGGGAACCATTCGGCTCGAAGTCACCGTCTGGGAAATCCCGGACTGATCCAACGGCGGGCACTCACAGGAAGGAGAACCCTGGGGGACGACTGCAGCTTGGGGGCTGTTCCCGAACGACACGGGCTCGACGGATCAACGGTCCTCACGTCGGGTTCTGCGCGGTGGTCGACCGCACTCCACGGCGGGCACAGCTCGCTGCGCTGCGCAGCCCTTCACGTAGCAAGATCCATCTGGTCAGTGTCACGGTCTGCGCTTGGGCCCGCCACCGGAGCCGAACAGTGCTCGGGGCGGGGTCACAGGGACCGGAAGCGGTGACGGTGGCCCGGTTGGCGTCGGTGAGCGCGTGGGGGATACAGGGCTTCGCTGACGGTCGGTCTACTGGGCTGCATGAAGCCAGACACTACGTACCGGGCCCCGCACGCTTAAAGACGGTGTCCTATGTGGCCGTTGGTCGTTGGGCTGTTTCATGGGGCGGGCTACGTGGAGTTGGGCCTTGACCCTTGATCCTGGACACACGAGACACTAGATCCTGAGGATCTGAGGACGGACATCTCGTGGTCATGAAGAACTATCCGCCGCAGTTCAAGGCGGACGCGGTCGCGCTGTACCAGTCGCGGCCCGAGGCGACGATCCGGCAGGTCGCTGCCGATCTGGGAATCAACCCCGAGACCTTGCGGAATTGGGTGCGGGCAGCTGGCGCGAGCCGGCCTCCAGCGCGGACAACGCGCTTGCCGAGTCCTTCAACGCGACGTTCAAACGCGAGACGCTTCAGAGC
>NZ_JBSGTG010000214.1:0-1139 GCF_053607285.1 Streptomyces sp. NPDC055140
CTAGTGTTCTGAGTCAGGAATTCTGTTCAGATAACTGGCGAGGCGTTCGAGAATCTCGTCTGCAGTCTTGGTCCAGACGTAGGGCTTGGGATCGGTGTTCCAGGCGGCGATCCAGTTGCGGATGTCCTTCTCGAGGGCCTGGACGGACTTGTGGACGCCTCGCCGTATCTGTTTGTTGGTCAGTTCGGCGAACCATCGCTCGACGAGGTTGAGCCAGGACGAGCCGGTTGGTGTGAAGTGCAGGTGGAATCGGGGGTGGACCAGCAACCACTTCTTGATGGCGGGTGTCTTGTGGGTGGCGTAGTTGTCGCAGATGAGGTGAACGTCGAGGCCGGCAGGCACCTCTTTGTCGAGCTTGATCAGGAACTTCTTGAACTCTTCGGCCCTGTGTCGGCGGTGCAGGGAGCCGATCACTTTGCCGGTGGCGACCTCGAGGGCGGCAAACAGTGTGGTGGTGCCGGCACGGACGTAGTCGTGGGTGGTCCGCTCGGGGACCCCGGGCATCATCGGCAGCACGGGCTGGGACCGGTCCAGGGCCTGGATCTGCGATTTCTCGTCGACGCAGAACACCAGGGCACGCTCGGGCGGGTCCAGGTAGAGACCGACGACGTCGTGGACCTTGTCGACGAAGTACGGATCAGTGGACAGCTTGAAGGTCTCCGACCGGTGCGGTTGAAGGCCGAATGCCCTCCAGATCCGTGACACCGACGACTGCGAGAGGCCCAACTCTTTCGCCATCGACCGAGTCGACCAATGCGTTGCGTTCTTCGGTGTGGATTGCAGCGTCTTGGCGACCACTTCGGCGACCTGGTCGTCCGTCACCGTCCTGGGGCCGCCCGGACGTGGCATGTCACCCAGACCGGCGATCCGGTACTGCACGAACCGGGCCCGCCAGCGCCCCACCGCATGAGGTGTGGAACCGAGTTGAGCAGCCACATCCTTGTTCGAGGCGCCCTCCGCGCAGGCCAGGATGATCCGACACCGCAGAGCCCACGCCTGCGGCGTGGAACGTCGCCGCACCCATCCCTCGAGTGCGGCCCGTTCCTCGTCCGACAGTGTCAACTCGGCCTTCGGCCGCCCCGTCCGCGCCATGGAGCAAGCCTACACATCTGAACAGAATTCCTGACTCAGAACACTAG
>NZ_JBSGTG010000215.1:0-1139 GCF_053607285.1 Streptomyces sp. NPDC055140
TTCTCGATCCGGCGGCCGGTGAAGTCACGGACCAGCCGGAGGAACGCCTCGCTCGTGATGTCCTCGGCCAGGTGCCAGTCGGCACGGTCCAGCCGGTTGTAGACCCAGCGGGTCAGTCGGTCGCCGTGCTCGGTGAAAACCGCGGCAAGGTCCTCGCTCGTCGCCTGGGGGATCGAGACCTGACCTGCGGATGTACCGTCATTCATGGGTCGTGCTCCTCTCACATGGAACGGCCCGAAGCGGCTCCGGTGCGGACACACCGGAGCCGCGCAACTTCCTGTAGGAAGTTGGCTTCCTATAGGAAGTTAAGGGGTCGGTCGGGTACCGTCAAGGAACATCCGATAGGAAGTTACGAAGGAGGCCCCAGTGGCGGGATCAGTGGCCGGAATGGCCGCATACATCCGGGCTCGAATCGAGCGCGGAACCCTGGAACCGGGCGACAAGCTGCCGCCGACGAAAAACCTTCAGCAGCAGTTCAACCTGTCCGACAACGCCGTCTACCGGGCCGTGGCGATCCTCAAGGCCGAGGGGCTCGTGACCTCGCAGCAGGGGCGCGGCGTGTTCGTCGCCGACCGCCCGGCCCTGATCGCCGGTGAGAAGCGGATCAAGGGAATCGTCCAGCCCGGTGAGGTGATCAACCACAAGTCGTCGGAGCGCGTCCAGGCTCCGGAGTGGGTCGCTCAGCACATCGGGGAGGGCGAGGTCGTCAACCGGGTCCGGACGATCACTAGGGGCGACACCGTTCTCCAGGCATCCCAGTCCTGGGTTCACACCGACATCGCCGCCGTCGTACCGGAGATCGACGAACCCCAGGCGTGCGACCCGACATGGCAGGCCGTCTACACCGAGCGAAGCGGCAAGAAGGTGACCGTCGCCTCCAAGACCGTCGACGCCCGGATCACCACGGCCGACGACAAGGCCGCGCTCGGTCTCACGGAGGACGCTGCCGTCGTCGTCATGCGGAGCATCTACGTCAGCGAGGACCGCGTGATCGGCGTCGGCGAGGGCGTCTACGCACCTGGACGCCAGGTAGCCCTAGCCTGATCACCGCACGACGAAGGCCCGCCCCACGCGAATTGGGGCGGGCCTTCCTGCATTCCAGCGTGCCTCACCGGAAGTTCGGAGACACGCCATCTGCC
>NZ_JBSGTG010000216.1:0-1131 GCF_053607285.1 Streptomyces sp. NPDC055140
GTAAGCCTGGGCGGTGTCGATGTTGCGGTAGCCGATCTCCACGGCTGCACGGACCGCCTCGGCCGCCCGGTCGTCGTCGATGAACCAGGTGCCGAGCCCCAGCTTGGGGATCTCGACGCCGTTGGACAGGGTGTAGGTCTCGTTCAGGATGGTCATGCGGTTGCTCCGTTCTTCGGCAGCTCGCTGTACGCCTCGTCGGTGACGGGCTCGAGCCATTCGTTACTGACGTCTTCGCCCGGGGTGATGAAGGCGACGTGAGAGAACCACGAGTCGGCCTTCGCGCCGTGCCAGTGCTTCGTGCCCGCCGGGACGCGGACCACCGTCCCCGGCTCCATGCTGACGGGATCCTCGCCCGCCGCCTGGTACCAGCCGCTGCCCGCCGTGCACAGCAGGATCTGGTCTCCACCGCCGCCCGTTCCATGGTGGATGTGCCAGTTGTTACGGCAGCCCGGCTCGAAGGAGACATTACTGACGGGAACGCTCCCCGAGGCGAGCGGAGCCAGGTAGCTCTGGCCGATGAAGTACTGCGCGAACGCGTCATTCTTCTCCCCGAGCGGGAAGATTTGGTCAAATCCGTTGACAGTCATTTCGTTCTCTCCTTCTGTTCCAGCACATCACGCCGGACGTTGTGGGCAGCGGTTTCATGGATCCGGCAGGCCAGGCTGCGCAGCTGTTCCTAGCGATTGACGTAGGCCATGTGCTCGGCGTTGTAGCGATCGCCACTGACGCCGACCCGTTGGGCCAGGCCGTCGAGGTCCGCGACCTCGTCCGCGGACAGTGCGACAGCCGTCGCGGCGGTGTTCTCCCGGATCCGTGCCGTGCGGCGGGTACCGGGGATGGGCACGATCCATGGCTGCTGCGCGAGCAGCCAGGCCAGGGCGATCTGGCCGGGCGTCGCGCCCTTCACGTCGGCGAGCTGCCGGACGTGGTCGACGAGCGCCTGGTTCGCCGCCAGGTTCTCCGCGTCGAAGCGCGGGACCCGCTGGCGGATGTCCCCGTCGGTGAAGGCCGTGGACGTGTTGACGGTGCCGGTGAGGAGACCCTTGCCGAGAGGGCTGAACGGCACGAACCCGATGCCCAGTTCGGCGAGCGTGGGCAGCACCTCGGCCTCGGGGTCGCGTGTCCAGAGCG
>NZ_JBSGTG010000217.1:0-1126 GCF_053607285.1 Streptomyces sp. NPDC055140
ACCGGCCTGATCGGCACGCGGCCGGCCTCCGGCCTGCCCGCTTCCGAGAAGGTGGCGGAGGTCACGGCAAGCGACGACAACCCGCCGAACGAGACGAAGGCCAATCTGTTCGACGGCAGCAACACGACCAAGTGGCTGGCTCACCAGCCCACGGCCTGGGTCACGGCGAAGATGGACCACCCCGTCGCGGTGGCCCAGTACTCGCTGACGTCGGCCAACGACTCTGCCGGCCGTGACCCCAAGGACTGGACCCTTCAGGGCTCGCAGGACGGGGACACCTGGAAGGCGCTGGACACCCAGAGCGGCCAGAGCTTCGCGGACCGCGCCCAGTCCAAGCAGTACAAGTTCTCCAACACCACCACCTATCAGTACTACCGACTGAACATCACCGCCAACTCCGGTGAGCCGCTTACTCAGTTGGCCGAGCTACGGCTGTTCGGCGCCGACCCGGCGCCCGCGCCGGAGACCAAGGTGCAGCAGGCGGTCGTGGACGTCACAGACCGCCAGCACCCGGCGAACAAGGGCCTGCCGCTGAAGTGGACCCGGTCCGACCAGTGGATGAACTGGGACCCGAACCCCGACGGCAACGTCCAGACGGTCGCCCAGGTCGAGGAGAACTCCTACGACCCCGGGCCGGCGGGCAACGGCGCCTTCCACCCCATCTCCTGGTGCCGGGACTACGACGGCGGTCGGTCGTTCTACACCGGCATGGGCCGCACCGAGGACAGCTACACCTCGGACACCAAGTTCCAGAGTCATCTGCTCGGCGCCATCGAGTGGACGACCGGCATGGTCCGCGGCGACTGCCAGGCGACCATCGCGTCGAACTACTCGGTCGATCGGCTCACGGGCAAGAACCAGGCGGGCCAGCTCGACCAGATCGGCGAGCCGCACGGACTGACGGTGGCGCCCGACGGCAAGAGCTTCTACATCGGCAAGGCGGCATGCCCGAGCGGTCCGATCTCCGACTGGAACGACCCCAAGGTGGGCCTGGGCTGCGGCACGATCCACCAGTGGGACCCCAAGACCAAGCAGGTCAAACTGCTCACCACACTCGACGTGATGGGCAACCGCGGCAGCGGCGACGAGCTGGTCAAGAACGAGGAAGGTCTGGTCGGCATCACGC
>NZ_JBSGTG010000218.1:0-1112 GCF_053607285.1 Streptomyces sp. NPDC055140
GGTGGGCGCTCTTGCCGACGTCCATGCCCAGGAAGACGCCCACATCGCCGGTGTCTAACATCGCACCCCTCCCGGGTGGTTGACCGTGCCGGCCTCGGCGTTGGCACCGTGCTCGCGCATCCACGTTATGCAGACCTGCCGCCCGCGAACTGCCCGGCATTGCGCCGGACCGGACGGTGGCCGGACCTCTGATCAGCGTCTCCGACGGACACCTCCCGGGCCCGGTGAACACCACCCCCCAGGTCATGCCTTCGACAGGGGGCAACAGTCATGCCGGGCGCGGAGGCCAGCGGCCCCGTTGCGGAGCCGCGGAAAACATAACTGTGAGAGTTCTTCTGCGGCCCAGGATGGGTTGCTGCCAGGCTCGGCGCTCGGGGAGTGCGAGGGGCGGGGTGAGTGCGAGCGGGGGCGTCCCGCGTAGCCGGCATCTACTGGCAGTAACTCACCGTATGCGCAGGGCCTTGAGGGTGCGCAGTGAGGTGGCGAGGAGTTCGGCGTAGTCGCCCTTGCTCATCCAGGCCGGGGGGGAGAAGCCGATCAGGTGCTGGCTGGCCACGTTCTGCGGTTCGGTGTATTTGAGGAGGCCGGCCCGGCCGTGGCGGCGTCCGAGGCCGGAGTCCTTCATGACGCCCATCGGGGCGCCCTGGGAGGCGTAGGCGGAGGCGTAGCCCTCGTTGATGTTCACGGTGCCCGACTCGATGCGGGCGGCGAGCCGGCGGGCCCGGCGGACGTCGCGGCTGAAGACGCTGGCGTTGAGGCCGTAGTCGGAGTCGTTGGCGGCGCGTACCGCCTCCTCCTCGTTCTCGAACGGGTAGAGGGAGACCACCGGCCCAAATGTCTCCTCCCGCCACAGCGGCACCTCGGGGGTGACGCCGGTGAGCACGGTCGGCTCGTAGAAGTAGGGGCCGAGGTCCGGGCGCGCCCGGCCGCCCGCCACGACGGTCGCACCCGCGGCGCGGGCCTGGTCGACCTGGGCGCTGATGCGGTCCAGCTGTCCCTGGGAGGTGAGGGAGCCCATGTCGGCGCTGAAGTCCAGCTCCGCTCCCAGCTTCATGGCCCGCACGCGTGCGCCGAAACGGGTGACGAACTCGGCGTGGAGCGAGGAGTGGACG
>NZ_JBSGTG010000219.1:0-1110 GCF_053607285.1 Streptomyces sp. NPDC055140
TACTGAGGTTTTCAGGGTGAGGTCGGTGGGTTGATCGTCAGGCCTGTGGCGGTGAGGCAGCCATCGACCAGGTGGGGCCGGAGTTGGATTCTGCGTAACTCGCGGCGGAGTGTGCGGTCGAGGTCGTCGGGTGTGTGGAAGGCGGTGTTGACCATCGCTCTGCGCACGAGTGACCAGACGGCCTCGACGGGGTTCAGGTCGGGTGCATACGGCGGGAGCCGGACAGTGGTGAGCCAGTCGTGCTCGGCCTCGTACCGCTTCAGTCCGGCGGCCAGGTGGGTGTTGAGATTGTCCCAGACCACCACAATCGGACCACCGAGCTGGATGTGTGCGCGGACCAGGAGGTCGCGGTAGTCCTTCCAGGAAAAGCTCCTGCGGGCACCCTTGAGGAGAAGATGGGTGCGGGGACGGTGGATGAGACGGCTCGTTTCGCCGGGTTTGTAGCAGCACAGGGCAGCGACCGAGGTCCGGCGGCGGGAGCGGCCCCTCACCCAGATGACAGGGGTATGTCCACGCCGGCCCCAGGTGCGGGCACGGGGCGGAGTCATGGAGAATCCGGCTTCGTCCTCGAAGAGGATCCAGGCCCCTGACTCCGCCGCGAGGCTTTTACCCGCGGCCACACCTCCTTCTTCCACAACTCCACCGCGTGCTCGTCGCGTTCGAGAGCACGGCGAGCGGGAGCCTGCCAGGACCAGCCGTGCCGTTTCAGCAGCCGCCACACTGTCGCCACCGACAGGCTCACCCGCAGCCGCCGACGGATCACCGCCTGGACCCGGGCCAAGGTCCAGCGCTGATCGTCGAACCCGTGCGCTGTCGGCCCCTTGCCGAGTTCCTCCTCGAGTACCGCGAACTGGGCATCGGTAACGGTCGGGGAGTTCGCCGGACCCATGGAGCACAAGGCCTCCATGCCACCCTCGCGCCAGGCCCGCCGCCAGCGTTCCACCGACCGCACACTCACTCGCAGATCCTTCGCGATCACCGCGGTCTTCTCACCCGCCGCGAACCGCTCGCCGGCCTGAAGCCGGATCCCCTCACGAAACGCCCGCCGCTCAGCGGTCAGGCCCCCACCCTCCGGATACCTCACCCCACGGGCATACCGCAGGGATCATG
>NZ_JBSGTG010000220.1:0-1099 GCF_053607285.1 Streptomyces sp. NPDC055140
TGCGGATCGCTCGACCATTCCGCTCAGCGTCACGTGCTCGCTGCGGGCGTGGGCGCCGCCGCCTACCGCGCCGAGTCCGTCGAGTACCGGAGTGCCCGCGGCGAGGATGAAGTTTCCGTCGCTGGCACCGCCCACCGCGGTCTCCCGTAGGTCGAGACCGAGCGGCGCAGCGCAGTCGCGGGCGACGGCGAAGAGTCGGCCGACGCCCTCCGTGCGCTCGAAGACCGGGCGGTTCCAGCCACCGTCCAGTTTCAGAGTTGTCCGGGGGTCGACCGGGGCGAGGGCGGCTAGCGCGGCGTCGACCCGATCGCGTTCGGCGGCGGTCGCGACCCGGACATCCAGGTGTGCCACCGCCTCACCGGCGGTGACGTTGCTGCGGGTGCCGCCACGCAGCACACCGACATTGACTGTCGTCCCGGCCGCCGGGGCGGCGATCCCCTCCAGTGCGAGCACCTGCCGGGCCATCTCGTTGACCGCGCTCGCGCCACGCGTCGGGTCGAGGCCGGCGTGCGCCTCCTCGCCCCGCACGGTCAGGGAGAACAGTCCCACGCCCTTGCGGGTCGTCTTCACCGCGCCGTCGGCGCTCGCCTCGAAGACGAGTGCCGCCCTGGACGCCCGTGCCTCGGCCACGATGACCTCGCTGGATGCCTGGCTGCCGGTCTCCTCATCCCCGTTGAGCAGCAACGTGCACGCCGGAACCGGCAGATCCAGCTCCCTGAGTGCGCGCAGCGCCCACGTCGCCTGGACCAACCCCGCCTTCATGTCGAAGACCCCAGGGCCACTGATGCGGTCGTCCTCGCGCCGGTACGGCCAGTCGCGGAGTGTGCCGGTGCTCCAGACGGTGTCGTAGTGGGCGACGAGCAGCACAGGGGTGGCGGCCGACGGGCCTGTGCCGGCGTAGCGGCGGATCAGGATGTCCCCGGCGCCGTCACGCGGGAGTAGTTCCTCGCTCTCGGGGGCGCCGAGCATAGCGTCGAGCCAGCCGCGCAACCAGTCGAGGCAGGCGGCCAGGCACTCCTTGTTGTCGCTGGAGCTTTCCATGGAGGTGTAGGCGGCCAGATCGTCGACCATCGCGTCACGTTGAGCATCCAGCCAGGTG
>NZ_JBSGTG010000221.1:0-1097 GCF_053607285.1 Streptomyces sp. NPDC055140
TCCTCGCGCCCCCCGCCATCGCCGACGGGCAAGATCCGACGAATTGAGGGCGCACGACTCGCCTGACACACCGCGGAGCCGCCCGCTACCGTAGACCGGACCAGACATTTCCACGATGTTGAGACCCACAGCAGAAACGGAGGCCACGGTGAGCGGCCACGACTGGAGTATCGACACCATCGTCCACGCCCTGCCCTCCTCCGACATGCGCCAGCAGGCCCTGCGCGACATCCATCTCGCCCCTGTGGGCCAGCTCGAGCAGGTCATCGCCCGCTGGCAGGCCGTCGCCGCCCGCTGGGTCCAGGTTGAGCAGCCACGTATCGAGGAAGCCCGCGCGCAGTACGACGCTACCGGTGGTCTGCCAGCCGAGCACGAGGAGACGGCCGAGTCCGCGGACCGGTTCGACGCGTGGCGGCTGCAGATGCAGCAGCTCCGGCAGCAGCAGCGCGGCGCCGCGTGAGCTGGCACATCTCCCGCACCCCGCACACGGTCGACGCCATCGTCGGCCTGCCCGTGGAAGCGCAGCTGGCGCTCCTCGATCTGTTCGAGGCCCTCGAGGTCGACCCGTACGCCGGGTCCGAGCCGTACGGCATCGACGACAAGGTGACCCGCGAAGCCCCGTTCGGCGAGTACGGAATGCTGGTCAACCCGCTCACTGAGCGGATCACGCCGCTGTCGTTCACCTGGGTGGGCTGAATCCCGGAGAACGTCCGCAGGCACCCCACCAGGCCCGGCAGACTCGGGCTATCCCGGCGTGACGGCGTGTGCGGCGGCCTTGCACCGTGCACGAACCAGCCGGACTGTGGCCTGGTCCCCTCCCGTGAAGAGACCAGGCCACACGGCAGCACGGCAAGACGGCTGCTGCCCGCGACCGGTTTCAGTGCCGAGTGCCAATCGTTTGCTTCAGAGTCCGCGACGTCCCAGCATGTGCCGTCGACGGCGAGCAGGCGCAGGCACCGCCAGAACGCACCGGGCGTCGCTTCGGTCGCGATCGGTTTCGCGGTCGTGGCGAACAGCACGCGCGGCGGTTCGGAGCCGAGTCGTTCCCGGGCCCTGAACAGCGAGGACTTCGCAGGGACACGCCAGTTGCCCAGCAG
>NZ_JBSGTG010000222.1:0-1088 GCF_053607285.1 Streptomyces sp. NPDC055140
CGAAGACCCTCAGGCCGCCGTCGCCCTCCTGCGCCCCCTCACCTGGGCCAGCGACGACCCCGAGTACGCCGGCCACCTCGCGGCCGCGTTGCACGCATGCGACAGGTTCCAGGAGGCGAACCAGTGGCGCGAGCGTGCGGCAGCCGGTTACGACGAACTGGTGCTGCGTCACCCGCAGGCTTACGCCGACCACGCGGCCGACTTCTGGCTCACTGTGGGGGCCGATGTCGAGCGGGGGCTCCAACTGGCGCTGCAGAACCTCGCGTTCCGCCAGACATCCCGAGCCCATGCCCTGTTCCAGCGCGCTGTTCTCGCGCAGAACCGGATTGCACAGACTGCCCCATAACCGCCGAGCGGCGATGCCGGCGATATGGAGCACCGTCGGGGTCGGCTGGACGGACGGGCATGCCGTTCGGCCGACCTCGCACCAGCCCGCCAGGGGCAGACGTGGCCCGGCCTCGTATGGTCTGACGCCCCCATCACTCGGCCCCTGTCAGCGCCCTCACCTCTCTGTGGTCCCCACGGACCGCTGCAGCACTCCACATCAGCAACCACTACCCGAGAAGGCCAAAACGATGGACACCATGCTGGCAGGACGCGTCCACCTGGACACGAAGAAGTTCGTCATGGAGGAGATCCCGGTCCCCGTACCGGGGCCGGGCGAAGTACTGATCGAAGTGAAGGCGGCGGGCGTGTGCCTCTCCGACCTCCACCTCATCGACGGAAGCATCACGCCGCTGCACCTGAACTCCAACGTGCTCACCCTCGGGCACGAGCTCTCCGGTGTTATCCATTCCCTGGGACCCGGCCTCAAGCGGGACCTGGCCGTCGGCACACGTGTCGCCCTGCAGGCGGGACAGCCCTGCGGCGAGTGCGCCCGCTGCGTCAGCGGCGGCACGTGCGTATCGTTCCGCGGCCGCGGCGTCGACTACGACGGTGGCTGGTCCCAGTACACGATCGCCCGTGAGGACACCGTCGTCCCCATCCCCGACACACTTCCCTTCGACCAGGCGGCGATCATCCCGGACGCCGTTTCCACCTCGTACGCGGCCCTGGTCGAGACCGTGCAGGTGCGTTCCGCCCAGGCC
>NZ_JBSGTG010000223.1:0-1087 GCF_053607285.1 Streptomyces sp. NPDC055140
GGCGGGGACTGCGCCGGCTCGGCGCACGTAACCGCAGGAATATGTGGTGGATGCCGTGTTCATGGGCACGTGCCCCTCACGGACCCGGCGAACGAGCATGGGTGCCGCCCCGGGCCGGCGGGTCGCCTCGACGTGCCCCGTGCTGCATATCCGCGGTTGCGCGCCGCGAAGGTGCGGGCAGCATGCGGCAGTTCGCCCTGTGGGGAGCCGCGGGTAACTCGGGGCAGGTTGGCGGTGCCCGTACGGGTGGTGCGCACGCTGGGCCGGGCGGAGTTCTGTCCCGTTGGTTGCGTGGCCCTCGATCGCTGTGCGTGGAGAGCCGTCGCCGTGGTGTGCGCTGGGCACGGGCGGAGGCTGCGCGGTGGCGCCTACTTGGATGCACGGGGGCGGGGTGAGCTTGGTCGGCGCCAGGGGCGCGTCCGTCGCGTGGTGTATCTCGGTCATCTCCGATCCATCCTTTGTTGTATGGGGGATCGATGAGGAATTGCGCGTGAGTCGGCTCTTGTCCGGCTCCACGGACGGCGGGAGTCCTACGGTTCGACAGATATGCACTTTTTGTGAGACCTCTTGGCGTCGCCACAGATCGGTCGGCCTCCTGGGCGCCGCGCACGCTTGGCTCTCCTGGTGTCGTACGGCCCGGCAGGGGCATGTCATCCGCGATGCATACGGAGCGTCACCTGCGCTGCACTGTTCGTTGCGGGACAAAGTGGTACATGTGCGCGATGATCGCCCTATGGCCTGGAGTTCCCGAAAACGTGGCCCACGGACTGATCCAGATCGCTCCGCGCACCGTGTCTCTGGTAAAGGGGCGCTTTCGACCGCAGATGAGGATCTGCTGCGCACTCTGTACGCGGAGCACGCAGGAGCCCTGTTCCACTACGTGCTGCGACTGACCTCAGGAGATTGGCAATGGGCGGAGGATGTGGTCCAGGAGACGCTGCTGCGAGCGTGGCAGCATCCCGCCGCGTTCGACCCAGCACGCGGCCCGGCCCGGGCATGGCTTTGTACGGTCGCCCGGCACCTGGTCATCGACGCCCACCGGGCCCGGCAGGCCAGACCGGCCGAGGCCGGCGGCGAGGCCCTTCAC
>NZ_JBSGTG010000224.1:0-1085 GCF_053607285.1 Streptomyces sp. NPDC055140
GTACAGGGCATACCGCAAGTAGGGGATCCCTGGCGGGGAACCCGGGAAGACTTCGCTGGCGTGTAAAGAGAATCCCGGACCTATCCCTCTTCAGTGGTGACGGCCGCCCCACACGGGGCAATCAAGGGCCTCCACCGAAGGAGAAGAAGATGGACCCCATCACCATCCTGCTCGTCGTCCTGGGCTTCCTGCTGCCGAGCATCACCTCGCTCATCCACAGCAAGGCAGACAGGAACCGCGACGCCGGGAAGGCAGAGATCATCAGAGCCCGTCGCTACGGTCATCATCCCCGCCGTAAGCGGCGCGGGGGCGCGGCGCAATGGCTGAGGCCGGTCAGGGACCTTCGCGGGAGCGGCGGCTCGATGACCGTGGCCGTCACCAATCACGCCCGCCAGCGCGCGTCCGGTGCCGGGGCGACGATGGCGGGGGCGACCGCCGACGCTGATCCGGGCGGCCGCTGGCGGAGCTTGGATCGTGTGGTTGTTGCGGATGGCGAGTGCGCCCAACCGGAAGGTCGCAGTGCTTCCTTCGGCCAGCCGGGGCTGAGGCGATCATGAGGGTAGCCGTCCGGACCGCAGAGGATGGCGAGCGGCCGGTTTGTGCGGGATGCGGTAGGTGCGAGGTGTGCTGCCGCGGCGTGGTGGCGATGAGCATCTTTGATTTGTACATCTGTTCTTAAGGCTTATACGTTTGTGCGCATGCTGCACATCGAACCGCCGTCGGCGGACCCTCCCGAAGGTGAAACGGCCAAGGAAATGGCCGGTGGCGAGCGCCAGACCTCCGCCGCATCGGGTGGCGGGCGGCGACGGACCCGTCGCAACGACCCCGGCCGCAAGACACACATCCTGGACGCCACCCTCGACGTCATTGCGGATCATGGGGTGGCCGGGACGACGCATCGGCACATCGCCGCCCGGGCCGGCGTGCCGCTCGGGTCGATCACCTACCACTTCACCAGCTTGACCGATCTCCAGGCGCAGGCGTTCGCCCGGTATGTCGAATTGCAGTCCGCGGTGTTTGAGGATCTGTTCGAGGATGTCAATACGCGCGAGCAATTCGTTGATGTCCTGGTCGATCTCGTCCAC
>NZ_JBSGTG010000225.1:0-1079 GCF_053607285.1 Streptomyces sp. NPDC055140
GTCGCGCACCACATGGCCGGCGACGAAAAAGACGCCATCGAATACGTCAAAACGCTCCTGTCCTACCTCCCGTCGAACAACCTGTCCGAGCCCCCGGCCTTCCCCGAGGAGGCGGACCTGGCCCGCACCGCGGAGGACGACGAACTCGACACCCTCGTCCCGGACAGCGCGAACCAGCCCTACGACATGCACACCGTGATCGAGCACGTCCTGGACGACGCGGAGTTCTTCGAGACGCAGCCGCTGTTCGCGCCGAACATCCTCACCGGCTTCGGCCGCGTCGAGGGCCGCCCGGTCGGCATCGTCGCCAACCAGCCCATGCAGTTCGCCGGCTGCCTCGACATCGACGCCTCCGAGAAGGCCGCCCGCTTCGTGCGGACCTGCGACGCGTTCAACGTCCCCGTCCTCACCTTCGTCGACGTCCCCGGCTTCCTGCCGGGCGTGGACCAGGAACACACCGGCATCATCCGCCGCGGCGCCAAGCTGATCTACGCCTACGCCGAAGCCACCGTCCCCCTGATCACGGTCATCACCCGCAAGGCATTCGGCGGCGCCTACGACGTGATGGGCTCCAAGCACCTGGGCGCCGACCTCAACCTGGCCTGGCCCACCTCCCAGATCGCGGTCATGGGCGCCCAGGGAGCGGTCAACATCCTGCACCGCCGCACCATCGCCGCCGCCCCCCAGACCGAGCAGGAAGCCACCCGCACCCGCCTCATCCAGGAGTACGAGGACACCCTCCTCAACCCCTACACCGCGGCCGAACGCGGCTACATCGACGCCGTCATCATGCCCTCCGACACCCGCGCCCACATCGTCCGCGGCCTGCGCCAGCTCCGTACCAAGCGCGAAAGCCTCCCGCCCAAGAAGCACGGAAACATCCCGCTCTAGAGCGCCCCGGACCGAGCCGCCGAGAACGAGCCGCCCGAAAGGACCCGACCAATGATGATCAAGGTCGTAAGGGGCAACCCCACCCCCGAGGAGCTGGCCGCCGCACTGGCGGTGGTCCAGGCCCGCGCCGCGGCGGTGGCCACCACCCCGCCCGGCGCGGCAGACACCCGCGACGCATGGGCCGACCC
>NZ_JBSGTG010000226.1:0-1040 GCF_053607285.1 Streptomyces sp. NPDC055140
ATAGGTGTGCTCACGCAGGGCGAAGTTGCGCTTGATGTCCTTCTCGAACGCCACGGACGACACCCAGGTCGCGGCCTGATTGCAGGCATGCAGGGTTTCCTCAAGTGCCGCCGCCTGCACAGGCGTCGGCAGGAGTTTCACCTGCACGGTCAACTTCACGACCGTGACGCTACCCGCCGCCCCACGTACCGGCATTCGAACAGCGCGCATTCCTCCTGGTACCCCTCCTACCTCAACGCCTCCGCGGGCGGCGCGCCGCTCGCCCTCATCAAGCAGTACATCGAGCAGCACAAACGCCCTGACCAGCCGGCCTCCGGCCGGCTCCGCCGGGCAGCCACGGCCGGCCTCCGGCCGAAACCACAGATACTGCGATGCTGCGCATCGCCACCACAGGATGCGATTCCTCCCGGGGCTGAAGCCCCGGGGTTCCTCGCAAGAGCCCGCTGAAGTCGACGGCCTCCAACCGGTCGTCGGTGAACTTCCGCCCGCAGTCCACACACACCGGCCACGGTGCCCCCGGCTGCGCAGCTCATCCCGTGCGCCATCACCTCGGTGAATCCCTGCAGCTCGGCACGGCACAGCTGACGCAGCCGAGCGACTCGAACAGTCCGCTGGTTAATTGTTGTCGGCAATCTTGGATCGATTGCGAGACGGCGAGATCAGGGGTGGGGAATGCATCGGCCGAACGTCATCGGTGACTGGCGCGAGTACGAGGACGACTACGCGGGGATCCGCGTCCGGGTCCACTCGTTCAAGAAGGGGGACGTTCCGCCCAACAGCCGCGACAGTGATGCTAAGGGGCTCACCTACTTCAGTTTCCGCGTGACGGTGGAGAACCGTGCCGAGGAGTGGTTCCTGATCGAGCTGAGTCAAGGAAACCTCGACGTGCGGGCTGGCAAAGATGGTGAAGGAGCCTTTGACGACCATCGCTCCAAGGAGATCGAAGGCTTCAGAACCCTCGGTGAACCTCCGTCAGCGCATCCCCGACAGGTGCGTGGAGGGTTGTCGACCCGGCTCGGCTCAGGTCGCGGACCGCCCAG
>NZ_JBSGTG010000227.1:0-1013 GCF_053607285.1 Streptomyces sp. NPDC055140
GTGCATTCCGACAGCAACGGGGTCATCCCACAGTGATGGATATGGATTCACCATGGTGGGCTGCGGAACTCCGGCATTCGCGTTGAAATAGATTGTCGACGCCGTAAGAATCCAAGCAGCCCGCCGCATGAGCGGCATTGGGATCCGCATTCTCGTGAGCCAGAGGTCCAGGGAGAGGAGGGCCACGATTCCAGCGTCTACCCCCACCGGAAGGAAATATGAGAATTCGCCGAATCCCTTGAGTTCTGCCAGCTTTTTGAGGGAGTCGTACGAACCGGCAAATCCGATGCCTCCTACGATGGCCGCGCCGATGATGATGGCTGCCGTGAGAAGGCGAAAGGCGATAATGCTTCCTCGGGCGGTGGGCTTCATGGAATTCTCGGTGGTCACTTCTCTTTCTCCTGGGCTTTGGTTCGTGTTGCGGTCGGGCGATGCCGTTCAGGGGTGTCAAGGTCCTGGGCGACGTCGTTCGGCCGGTCAGCTGGTGGTTTCCTTGGCACCGCTGACGGGAGCAATGACGGGGCTTCGGTGGGTGGCACGGTTGAGGCAGGGCTCCCAGTGCCGGTGATGCGTCGAGCCCCGGGTGGCCTCCTCGCAGTCGGTCCGGACACAGGGCCGCGCGAAGATCCCTCGCCCCGAGCAGTCGGGGCACTCGTTGCTGAGGGCAATCTCGTAGAGGTAGATCCGGAGCCGTCCGACGAGCGCATGGGCCTGAGCGCGCCGGTAGTGCCCTTCGTCCAGGGCGAGGGTGGCCGCGTGGTCGGCACCGTGAGCCTGGGCGAGGAGCTGCGTGGCACTGCGGTCGGATATGGGGGTGTGGTCCATGGTCGTTCCCTTCAGCCGATCAGTTCGGCGCTCGTGCAGTGCGTCTGGGGGCCGGGGCGTCGTGCGCTGTGCGCGACGCCCCGGCGGTCGCAGGGGGCCTAGGTGGCGGATTGCCTACCGGGGGTGGGACGCACCGCGCGGATGCGGGCCGGGAGGCTTCGTCCCTGAGACGCTGGGCCCGCGGCGCT
>NZ_JBSGTG010000228.1:0-1009 GCF_053607285.1 Streptomyces sp. NPDC055140
GGTCTGTCCGCCGCGCGCGGGTGGGCTGCTGCCGAGAACGAGCGGCGGCGCGCGGAGGGCCTGCCGGTTCAGTCGTCGCCCGGGGCGCTGTCGGACGAGCGGCGCGAGCAGCTGTAGGAGATCGACGCGTCGCGGTGCCCGTCGCGGCCGGTGACGTGGCAGCGGTGCTTCCACCTGGTGCGGATGCACCTGGACGCGGGCGAGGCGCTGCCCACCGAGGTGGGCGAGGTCGTGCGCCAGGGCGAGGATCTCGGGCGGTGGGTGACGTCGGTGCGGCTCGGTTGGGACCAGCTCACCGGCGTGCAGCAGTGGTTGTGCGAGCAGGTCCTCGGGATCGAGCCCTCAGCCGAGGACGAGAAGCCGAAGCCGCACCGTACCCAGGCCGACAAGCGGGCGATGAACTACGAGGCCGCCAAGCAGTTCTTCGAGCGCGAGGGCCACCTGAAGGTCCCGCGCAAGCACGTGGAGACCGTGCTCTCCGAGGACGGCCAAGAGCTCCAGTTCCGTCTAGGGGCGTGGGTCAACAACCAGCGGAGCAGGGCCGCCACGCTGTCCCCGCAGCGGGTGGAGGAGCTGTCCAAGGTCGGGATGCGGTGGTCCTGATGATGGACCTCGTCGTCACCGCGGCCGCCGCGCTCGCGGCCGGCTATCTGCTCGGACGTCTGCGCCCCTGGCGGCGTGCGGGTCACTGGGCGGCCGATCAGGTCCGCTTCACCGGGCGTGAGTCCGGGGCGGCGCGGGGCGGCAGGCCGTCGTCGTCCTGGTCCACGTCGCCACCGCGCTGCGCACCAGCTGGCGCATCACGCGCGCCCCGGCCGCCAACACACGGTTGCCCGGGCCCGGCATGGCTGTTCCCCCCTGTCGAGGGCATGACCTGGGGGGTGGTGCCACCGGGCCCGAGAGGCGCCGTTGGAGACGCTGATGAGAGGTCCGACTACCGCCCCGCCGAGCGCAATGCCCGGCACCTGGTGGGCGGCAGGTCTGCATAACGTGGATGCGCGCACGACGC